>RFPZ01000056.1 GCA_009925905.1 Candidatus Aquidulcis frankliniae | reverse complement strand
CAGAGTCCGAAGAGTTGCTGGCGCGATCCGACCCAGAGGAGCTCGCCGATGCGGTCGGCATGTACGCCACGCTGTTGAACGATCCAGGTCGTATCAATCGCGATCTTGATCTTGCCCTTGCAGTAACTGCCGACCAAGTACAGACGGCGGCAAGGCTCTTCGCCAAAGAGAATCGCATCGTGCTCTGGTACGTGCCGGAGGGTCAGTCGTGAGCAGCAACGCCGTACGACCAGGGCCAGGGGCGCCACGCGCCTGGCGCTTCCCACGTGCCATCGAACGAGTGACCACTGCTGGGATGCGCGTGATCCTACTCCCGATGCCGTCACGCCCGATCGCATCGGTCCAGATGCTCTTCGGCGGCGGCGCCGCAGGAGAGCGCCCCGAAGAGTCCGGACTCTCGGCCCTGCTCGCACGCCTCCTCACGGAAGGGACTGCGCATCACGACGCTGACGGGCTCATTGAAGCGGGCGAGCTGCTCGGTGCATCAATTGGGGCGGAATCGGGCTGGGAGAGCCTCACCGTAGGCGCTGGTGCACCAGTCTCGCGCCTCGCTGGTGTCTTCGACCTAATGGCGGAGATTGCGCTCACTCCGCGCATTCCCGAAGCCGATGTGGAGCGGTTGAAAGCGTTGCGACTCGCCGCCATCAAACAGGCGCATGCGAGCCCACGGAGCCGCGCCGTTGATGCGCTCTCCGCTGCTCTCTATGCACCAGAGGCTGCCTACAGCCGACCCTTCGCTGGAACTGCAGACGGCGTCGCACGAATCACGCGCGACCAAGTTGTCGCGCGTCACCAAGAGATTCTGCGCATTGGCATACCAACACTCGTGCTGGCCGGAGACATTGACGCCGATGCGGCCTTCGCACTGATTGAGGGCAGCCGCCTCAGCGAGATCACAGCGGGTGGCGGTACCTGGGGCCGCGGCGAACCAGATCGCGCAGCACCTGCCTCGTCCACTGCAGGCAGCTCGCCACTGGTGAAGGTGTTAGATCGCCCAGGCTCGGTGCAATCAGAGATTCGCATTGGCCGTATCGGTCGCTCGAGGCTCGACGCCAATCACCATGCCGCACTGGTGTATGCCGAGATCATCGGTGGCCTCTTCGGTTCGCGACTCAATCGCGTGTTGCGCGAAGAGAAGGGCTACACCTACGGCGCTGGCGCGCGATTCGACCTGCGGCGCGGGCGTGGCCCGTTCATGGCAGGGACTGCGGTGGAGACGGGCGTGACTGCGCCCGCACTTGCCGAGGCCCGTAGACAGCTCGGCACCATGCAGAGCGAACCACCTTCCGATGAAGAGTTGACTGAGGCGCGCGACTACCTCTGTGGCACATTCCCGCTGCGCTTCGGCACGGCAACGCCGGTGGCCAGCATGGCCGCGGCACTCACTGTGCTCGGGCTCTCGCCCGACGAGCCAGATCAATTCCGTGAGCGAGTCGCCGCTGTTGACCGCGCCGCCATTGCGCTGATCGCCGACGAGCTGGCCGCCTCAGCGGAAAAGATCATCGTCGTTGGTGACGCTGCCTCAATCACCGCGCCGCTTGAGGCGGAAGGATTCACGGTGCAAGTTGAAGAAGACGATGTGATTTCAGCATGATCGTCGTGATTGGCACCTTAAGCGCACGCGCCGAGGGTTCAGCCTTTGGGTTGGGCGACTACTCTGCGACGGTGGCAATCGCACTGGCCGCCGCCGGCGAACCGGTGGAGATGGTGAGCAAGATCGGTGTTGATGCGGCGGGCGAGGCGCTTATCACGAAGCTTGCCGCAGCAGGGATCGGCCATGTCGCCTTAATTCGAGATGGCACACTAGCAACCGCTGTTGAGGGGGCGGACTCACTCGAGATGGACGCCGCCGACCTGCAGTTGGCGCTGCGCTACCTTACGAGCTTCAATGCGGTGCTACTGGTCGATCCTGCCGATGATTCAGTCGTCACCACCGTGATGGATGCCTGCACCTATGTCGGGGCACGACTTGTCGTGACGCGACCAGAAGGGTCGACCCCTGCCGGAGTGCTGCAGGGAGCGCGTGGCGACGCCCCACCACCGCTTGAGGTTGTGCGCCCGGCGGGCGACCCAGCTGCCGTTACCGAACTCTTGGTGGCGCTCCTCCTTCCGGATCGAGAGTCGCCAGCCACCTGATAGCGCATCGCGTACCCTCAGCACATGAGTGAAACGCAACGCCCACTATCCGAGGCTACAGATCTCGCGAGCCGCATGGAGATTGGCGTTGAGGCTCTCGACCGCGGTGACGCAGAGGCGGCCGCTATCGCCTTCGCCGCCGCCGTTGCCGAGGCGACACCGAACGACGACCGCATCCTTGCTGAGCGTGCCGCCTACGGTGCCGCCGAGGCCCTGCTGCGCCTCGAGCGCGATGAGGAGGCGGCCGAGTATCTCGAGATCGCTGCCAACTCCGCCGACCAAGAGCTTCGTTTCCTGGCCCTCCGCCGTCGTGCCATGGAGGAGGTTCGCCGTGGCGACCTCACCGTCGCCCTCGCCACCTACCGCCAAGCCGAGGGGAGCGCCCCAACGAGTGCCGCCCGCGCCGAGATCGCCTCGCGCATCGGCTGGCTCACCAAGGAGACGGGCGGCTCACAACTCCGCGCCCAGGCCGCCTTCCGCCGTGCGCGTGGAGTGCCGACTGGTGCTTGGGTACCGCGTGCGCTGGTCATAACCACTGTTGTGGTTTCGTTAATCGCGCAGCTCTACCCGCCGCTGGTGGACGCCTCGTTTTTGATCACCTCAACCAGCTATGGCACTGACTATTTGACCAGCGAGCCATGGCGTTTAGTCACAATGGCCTTTGTACACGGGGGTGATAGCTCCAATTGGCAAAGCTTTGCTCTACATCTCGGCCTCAATGTCATTGCCCTCGACATTGCTGGGGCACTTGTTTTCCGGCTGTACGGCGCCCGAAGATTCCTCAGCTGGTATCTCATTGGCGTCATTGGCGCATCAATCGTGAGTGCTATTTGGTCAGATGCTGAAGGATCAATTGGTGCATCTGGCGGAGTTTTTGCGCTCTTCGGCATCGCCCTCGGGGCAGAGTGGGCGCACAAGCCTCTTGTTGAGCGCGGCTTCCGTGATGCGCTTGGGCGCGTGGGCGGGATCCTCCTTATAAACTTGGCTATTGGCCTTAGCGTTGGCTTTATTGGCGTCGGCATAGATAACGCGGCTCATATTGGTGGTCTGGTCACTGGCTTCATCCTTGGAGCATTGATTCAGCCAACTCGTGCTGAGGCGATGCGTCGTCGCTGGACTGCCGCGGTGGCGGGTCGGCGTGGTGGCGAGATAGCCGTAATGCTCGTACTAGGCGTGATTCTCTTCGTGCTCTTTTCCAACTGGTTTGATCTGGCGCTATGGCGCGACTCTCTCCCGTTCTGAGCGTGTTCGCGACGTTTCTTGATCCAGCCGCCTTCGGTTCCGAGCCCGAACTCCACGGTGCTATTCGCTTCGTCGAGGCCCCTGAGTTAACGGTCGACGAACACGCATCGCGCTCGCATCTCGTGGAGCGGCTGACTGCACTCGCGGGGGTACACCGCGCGCTTCTTCCCGTCGGTGGGAACCTGGCCTCCCTAAGTCGAGAAGAGTGGCTGCAGATTCCAGCGGAGAGTCTTGTGATCAATCCAATCCGCGACCCAGAGTCGTGGCGCGCCGCTGCGACGTGGCCGGGAGAGCGTGGCCTGATTCTGGCCCTTGTCCCTGCACCTGGCGACGAGGCTCCGGAGCCAGTCGAAATTCTGCTCTGGGCGGTGCGCTACGCCGCGTCGCTCGGTGGGCGGGGCCTCGATCGCGTCGGTGTGGCCGGCATGTTGCCGATTGCGAAGGGAGCACTTGATCCCGTTGAGGCGGAGAGGCGCATCGCACTTCTGGAGCGCCTGGTAGAACTCTCCGCCGCGAACGAAGAGACGCTACGTGCCGAACTAGACCCGCGCGCCTTCCAGCCAATCAAACGGCCGCAGCGATGATTGAGGTGCAAGTCCTGCCAATTGGTCCGCTGCGCACCAATGTTGTGCTCGTCGGAGATCCAGAGCGCCGAGAGGCGATCGTCGTTGACCCCGCAATTCCGTCGCTGGCGACACTGACGACGCAACTCGCCGAGCGTGGCTGGCGCTTAGTGTTGGCGCTCGCCACCCATGGTCACTGGGACCACATGGGGGAGATGGCGGCACTGGCGGCGCACCACAAGACCCACCATCAGGAAGAGCTGCCGATCGGCGTGCATCCGCTCGATCGCTATCGCCTCATTGAGCCCCAGCCGCTTGCTGCGCCATTTCCGATCCCGGCGGTCGTACCAACACGCGACCTGCACGATGGTGATCGGATCACGGCAGGGAGCATCAACTTCACTGTGCTGCACACCCCGGGCCATACCGAGGGATCCATCTCGCTGTTCGACCATGTCGCAGGCCTTCTCTTGAGTGGCGACACTCTCTTCTTCGGCGGATGGGGGAGGACCGATCTCCCCGGTGGTGACGCGGCGGCGATGCTTGACTCACTCTCACGACTGCGAACGCTTGATCCCGCCACTCGAGTGATACCGGGCCACGGACGAGAGACAATGATCGGCACCGAATCGTCGTGGATTGACAACTCCATTCGCACGAGAAGCCTCACGGCGGATCGCACATGAGCCATGACGCCCTCCGCAATCTGGTGGTCGCTGGCGAACTCAGCGCAACACTCGCTGCGCACCTGACCCTCCTCGCCGACGCTGGTGTGCCGATTGTCGTAACGGGGAGTGCAACCGCCGAGCGGCGTGATGCGCTCGCCGCAGCAATCGCCGCCGCCTCGCCACTCCCGTCTAGTGCCGAGAGCGCAGAGATCAAGATCGCCCCCGATGAGGCGTTCGTCTGGCTCGCCGATCCCGCGGGGGTTGGCTGCCTTGTTGCTGGTGCTGGCGGCGCGCCGCGCAGCCCGCGCTCCACACGGCTGATCGCCTATGGACTGATCGAGCGCTTGAACGCAGTGACCACCAAGACGGTGGTGCGATCACTCGTGCGCGGCTTCCCCCTGATCGCAACGGCACCTGGCCACGACCTCGCTGAGTTGCTTGACCTGCTGCGCGGTGCAAACTTGCGAGTGCCAGAAGATGACCTGCATCGACTCGGGCTCGTGATCGTGCTCGGTAGCGATGCAGCGTCGCAGAGCCACGTGGAGTCGGCACACCTGCTGCGAGCACCGGCACTCGATGGCGGCGCGCGACGTCCGCCGGCGCTCCTTGCTACATACGCTGGAGTGAAGGCGTGGGATGACTTCGCATGGGCGGCACTCCCAGAACTTGCCGCACGGGTTGGCGTAACGCAAGCCCAGTACAGCAGCCAGTTGGCGGCGCGTGAGCGGGAGCTCGCCACCCCCTAGAACGAAGCGGGCGCAAATCCGCGCTACGATCCCTGCATGAGTCGCATCGCCACTTCTCCCGCAGCGCTCCGGCAACTGCTGAATCCGTCCGTGCGCCTCACTGCCTCAGGCACCGTGGAGATTCTTGATGCGGCACAGTTGCGACAGAGCGGTGCTGCGATCATCGCCTGGACCGCAGCCTTCTCCACCGACGAGGCAACCGTCGCCGCAGCACAGTGGCTCGCCCGCGCTGCTGCCAACGCTGCTGGGATCCAGAGCGCCAGCATCGCGCCGCTGTACGCCGCCCGCGCGAATAACGCCTACGAAGGCCTCACCGTTCCTGCCCTGAATCTCCGCAGCCAGGTTTTCGAAATGTCACGCACCGCGCTCGAGACCGCCGCAGCCATGGATGGCGCAGCCCTCATCTTTGAGCTGGCGCGCTCCGAGCAGACCTACACCTTCCAGCGCCCCGCCGACTACGCCACGAGCGTTCTGTGCGGCGCCATTGCCGCCGGTTGGCACGGACCAGTGTTCATTCAGGGAGATCACTACCAATTCGTCGCCAAGAAGTACGCCACTGATCCCGAAGGGGTCGCCGCCGAGATCGCCCGCGCCTGCCGACTCGCGGTTGACGCTGGCTATCGCAACATCGACATCGATGCCTCAACACTCGTTGACCTCGCTCTCCCAACCGTGCGGGAGCAGCAGCGCGTGAATGCGGTGCGCACCGCCGAGGCGGTCGCCCTGGTTCGCGAGTTGGAGCCGACAGGGATTGAGATCAGCATGGGTGGCGAGATCGGCGAAGTTGGGCATCAGAACTCCACTGCCGACGAGCTGACTGCCTATCTCGACGAGTTTGATGCTGCGCTGGCAAGCCGCCGCGCTGGAGCAATCGGACTGCGCAAGGTTTCGGTGCAGACTGGGACGAGTCACGGAGGCGTACCGCTCCCAGGTGGCGGCGTTGCTGAGGTTGCTCTCGACTTCTCTGTGTTAAAGGATCTCGGCGAGCTGGCCCGCGCGCGCGGCCTCGCCGGTGCCGTGCAGCACGGTGCGTCCACCCTTCCCGATGATCTCTTCCATCGATTCCCAGAGGTTGGCGCCGCAGAGATCCATCTCGCCACCGGGTTCCAGAACATCCTGCTCGACCACCCAGCGCTCGACGCATCGCTCCGCGCCGAGATCACCGCATGGCTGCGTGCCAACGCCGCCGATGAGGCGAAGCCAGGCGACACTGACGAGCAGTTCCTCTACCGCACGCGCAAGAAGGCGCTCGGGCCATTCAAACAGGCGCTCTGGGAGGCGGTCGGCACGCCAGAGATTCTCGCGACGCAGCGCGCGAAGTTCGAATCGCTCTTCTCGCAACTTGGCGTTCGTGGATCACGCGCGCTCGTAGAGCGCTATGTACCGAAGGTTGCGGATCCGCTTCCGTCTGCTCCAGCCGACCTGCTTCGCTAGTCGGGGGAACGCCGCCGACCGTTAGCTGCGGGTAACGCCTGCGGCGTCGAGCGACTCTTCCAGAATCTTCAGAGCCAGGTCAATCTCGGCTGCGGTGGTGACCAGTGGGGGAATGATGCGAATCACCTGCGCATACGAGCCCGCGGAGAGCAGTAGCAACTTACGCTTATTCGCTTCGGCGATCACGCGCTTCACCGCCGCAGCGTCAGGGGCGCGGCCGTCGCCTGCACCAGGTTGAACAAACTCAAGGGCAAGCATCAGACCGAGGCCGCGTACATCGCCGATCCCAGGGCGGCCAGCGGCGATCTTCTTCAGGCCATCGAGCATCTGCGCGCCGCGCGCCGCGGCGTTCGCAACAAGTCCTTCCTCTTCAATCACATCAAGTGTGGCGAGAGCGGCGGCGCAAGCGACGACGTTGCCACCATAGGTGCCGCCATGAGTGCCCGGCTCCCAGGTATCGAGTAGCTCCTTGCGAGCGATGATTCCCGAGAGGGGGAGACCGGAGGCGATTCCCTTCGCCATCACCAAGATGTCGGGCTCAACGTTCTGATGCTGCACGGCGAACATCTTGCCGGTGCGCCCGTAGCCAGTC
>RFPZ01000055.1 GCA_009925905.1 Candidatus Aquidulcis frankliniae | reverse complement strand
ACGCTGCCGTCTGGCTGCACCTCAGGCAGGTTGCTGAACTTTGGGTCGCGCGTTATCGCCATGCCAAGACCCCCTTGCGCCATGCGTAGGCGAGGCCGACGAGCAACACACCGATGAAGATCGCCATGGAGATCAGGCCGTCCATCAAGAGCACCTTGAAGTTCAGTGCCCAGATGTAGATAAAAACGATCTCAACGTCGAAGGCGACGAAGAGAAGTGCGTACAGATAAAAGGAGAGGCCGAAGCGTCCGTGCGTGTCGCCGTACGTGTCGATGCCTGATTCGTAGGGGACCTGCTTGCCGCGACTGCCGCGGGTGCGGTGGGAGATCAGCCACGCGATGCCGATGGTAAGGAAGACGAAGGAGATTCCTGCTCCTGCGAAGCCGAGGACATACCAGAGTCCTGTCATGAAACTCCCCCGTTCGATCCATCAACCCAGCGCGTACCCCGTAGCGGGGCCTCGGGTGATCACGCTCGGATTCTAGACGAGGGGGCGATTCGGAGCCGCCGTTCCGGGGAGTGGCGATGCGGAATCGGCGAGAGCATTTGCTCCTGGGGAACGTCCCGCCACAAACACCTCAACAGCGAATCCGCCCATGCGTCGCGGGTCCATCAACTGGGCCAGCGCGGAGCGCAGGGCAATCGCCCCTTCAAGGGTTGCTTCGGGACCGCTGCGTGTTCGGGCGACCTCGCTGTCGACCCCCGCCGAGGCGAGGAATCTGGCCTGATTCGTGCTCACTACATGACGAAGGCCACCCGCCTGCGCGGCGGTCCGCAGCAGGGTGAGGTCCACATGGGCGGTCAGGTCGCGGCTGCCAGGCTCGCTGAGCAGGTCGGCGGTAGCTCGATGCCCCTGATATGCGAGGGCGGTGCCGGCCATTCGGCTGGAAGGGTCCCGTAGGTCAACCCCCTCGCGTCCGTAATCGAGCACAAGAACGACCCCCTCGGTGAGTTCCGCCCCCAGCGTGGCGGCCCAATCCGCCGTTGCGGGCGAGATCTCGGCCAGCTGCCCTTCCGTGAGCGGCGGCCAGCCCGCCATAAGGGGGGCGAGGCGATCGGCGACTCGTGGGTCAGGCGCGCCTTCCGCCCAGGTGAGGGCATTTGTTACAGGGTCGACGGTGACGCGGCGCTCGGCGAAGCCGCCTGGGGAGGCGGCTCGACCGACCACGATGTGGAAGGGGAGGGCATCGGCAAACTCGTTGGCCACCACGATCCCTGCAATGGGTGGGCTCCCCGCTGCAACCAGAGGTGGCCCGCCGGCTGGGAGCTGTTTGAGTGCAGCCGCCAGATCGGCGAGACGGTGCGGGTTTGCCTCCGTTACGGAAACCTCCAGCGCAGCTAATAGGGGGTGCCTCTCGCGGGCGAGGTAGTCGAGTACGGTCAGAAGGAGGGTCCCCTCGCCAGCGCCGAACTCGCGCCAGCGGAAGGTGGCAGGGCGCCCGAGTCGCTCCCAGGTTGCGGTCGCCAGTTGCGCGATGGCAGCACCAAGGATGGGGTGGAGTTCTGGCGCGGTCATGAAGTCACCGCTGCGGCCCGCTCGGCGCTGGGGCGTGGCGTAGTAGCCGAGCCCTGGTTCGAGAGTGGCGCGCTCCATAAACCGCGCAAAGCTAACCGAGCCCTCGCGTTGGATCTCTTCGCGGATGAGACGCTCTAACTCTTCCATGCAGTAGATCCTACGCGGCGCTACCGTCGGACACATGCGTGAGCTCGTTGTGCACCTCGGGATTGGAGCAAATCTCGACGACCCTGTCGCCACGCTCGCCGAAGCGGTCGTTGCCCTTGCGCACATTCCAGGGTGGAATCTTGAACAGGTTTCGCCGCTTTATCGCACCACGCCGGTCGGACTCGTTGACCAACCGGAGTTCTTCAATGCTGCACTGCGAATGCGTGTCGCACTTCCAGATGAGCCCGCTGCGGCGGCCGTTGAGGTGCTCATTCGCGTCAAAGAGTTGGAGCGGCTCTTCGGGCGGGTACCAACGGTTCGGTTTGGTCCGCGCCGCCTCGACATTGACATCATTGCGATGGAAGACATCGCGGTCGTACATCCGCGTCCACTCGGCACAGAACCCGATGGCGCCGACGTAGATCGACCGCTCGTCGTTCCGCATCCATCTGCAACCGAACGGCTCTTTGTGTTGGCGCCACTCGCCGACATCTCTCCAACGCTCAAGGCGCCGGGGTGGCAAGGAACTGCTCGTGAGCTGCGCGATGTACAAAAACGTGTCGAAGGTGATGCTGCTGCGCTTTGTGTCGGTGCGTGGGACGAGGCCGCGCTGCGCTGGGTCTAGCGCGTTATTGAGCGAGTCATCGGCGGTAGTGTCGTCGCCCTGTGAAGACCATTGCAATGCCGTGACGATCAGCGATTTCAATTGCCGCTGCGTCGCGTCGTGATCCACCGGGCTGCACAATCGCGGTGATTCCTGCCGCGGCGGCGGCGGCGATCCCTTCTGCGAATGGAAAGTACGCGTCGCTCGCCATCACCGCACCGCGTGCGCGTTCGCCCGCTTGGTTAAGCGCAATGTCAACCGCTACACGTCGGTTCACTTGCGCTGCGCCGATACCGAGCGTTGCAGCGTTGCGCGCAACGACGATTGCGTTTGATCGGATGTGGCGAACGATTCGCCACGAGAATAGTAAGTCTGTCAGTTCGTCGAGTGTTGGGCGGCGCTCGGTGACGACACGTAGTTGTGATCGCTCGATGTTCCCGGTGTCAGCTGTTTGCAGGAGCACCGCACCGTTGACGCCGATCATGTCAAATTCATTGACCTGATGTGAAGGGTCAATCACCACGCTCAACTCCGGCCGCGTGCGGAGTGCTTCTGCAGCTCCGTCGTCGGCGATCGCCGGGGCAAGCACCGACTCAAATGTTCCTGCCGCAATCACGGCAGCAACAGCGCGGTCGATCGGTACGTTCAACACGATGGTTGAACCAGAGCTTGCCGCTGCATCTGTCTCAATCGCACGAGTGAGTGCGCCGAGCGTTGTCTCTGCAGTTGCAACGCCAATTGGATCGGTGTGACGGATGAGCGCAACGCTCGGTGTGGGCAGGTCCGCGACAAGGCGTGCACCTGCGTCAAGGTCGAGTAGATCATTAAGGCTGGGCTCTTGCCCTTGCAGCACGCGGGCACCGATGATTCCAGTCTCGGTGGCATGCACGCGCCGGTACGCCGCGGCGGCCTGGTGCTGATTCTCGCCGTGCCCGAACGTTCGAATTCGCTCAAGCACAATCACATCGCGCGCTGGCATCGCCTCCTCGTTGTCGCGCACGTGCGGCGCAACATGAGCCGCAATCGCGAGCGCCGCCGATCGGCGTAGTTCGCTTCGTATCGCGTCAAGGTTTCTTGTAGATGCCAGATCTGCCGCCGCCTGATCGAGCCCCGCGGCATCAGCGTGCTCGGTGACATTGATCGATTCCGCCCGCAAATGTGACGCTTCCGGGCCAGCTTCAATCGTGGCACCACGGGCGATCAGGGTGGCCAGGATCGGTGCCAGCCCAACGAGGGCGGGGCTCTCGGGCGAGGTCAGCAGAAGGACGCGCATGCTACTGATGGTGGCATACTCGCTCACACAAACCCGCACGCTGTTGTGCTGGGTGAGCCGAAACCTAGCGAGTGAGGAAAAGATGTTTCGTTGGCCCTGGGAATACCTCTTCACCGTCTTGAACGCGGATCTTGGAACGTTCTACACGCCGTTCTGGATCGCCAATCTGGTGCTCTTTCTCGCAACCATCGTTGTCTATGCGTACGCGACGCGCGGTAGCCGTGGCCGTGGGGTGATTGGTGACGAGTGGGAGTACATCCTATGGATCAGCCTCGGAACCTTTGGCATGAACTTGGTCTACGCCGCATTCCAGTGGTACGGGCTCTTCCCAATCGCGACCACTCTTGTTGGGCTCCTCGCCCTGCGCGACACCGTGACCAAGCGTTTCCCGCCACTCCTTGCAGCCGAAGCAGAGCATGCCGCCCTGTTGCGCACGCGACGCCAGGTTGCTGATGGCGTTGAGGCAACCATTCGCCCAGCGAATCGTCGCGGGTAGCTCGTTGAGGTGCGCCATTGCGCACCGAGAGAGAACATGAACATTCGCCCGTTTGGTCCTGGTCACCGACGTGCCGACCACGCCGCAGGCTCCAATGGTGTGTTGAGCAGCGCCATCTTCTCTAACGATGTTGCACAGATCACCGAATTTACGGTCACGCCGGGTGGCACCTACGGCCCACTGCGCAGCGCTGGTGACGTTGTACTCGTGATCATTGAGGGTGGTGGTTGGGTTACCGCCCACGATGCGCTGATGCAACTCGCTGCTGGTGAATCGCTCCACCTTGAGCGACTGACGCCCTATACCGTTGCCGCGCACGAGTTGCCGCTACGCGCGATCCTCATTGAACTCTCTGCGGGTAGCGGTGCGGAATCTGCTCGCTCCATACGCGCCAACGGCGGCGACGCAGAGGAGTAGCACTCCAACAACGATTGTCGCACTGCTAATGAGTGCGGTCTCGGCTGGGCTTTCAAGTGTGACACCGAACTGGAACGGCCATGTCCATGTTGGGATGATTCCCTGATACCAATTGTGGATCCCTGTTGGGAGTGGTAGCGCCGACCAGTTTGGATACCAGACAAGTGCAACCACTGCGATACTGCTGATCGTGATGGTGAACATTCGTCGCACATCACTCGCTCCGAGAATTGACCAGGCGGCCACGGTTGCGGGAACGAGGGCGATTGCGCCAACAAGCGGACCTGGTGTGCCGAACCCGCCCGATAGACACACCTGACTCTCGGCATAAACGCTCGAAACACCTGCGAGTGCACACAGCGCACCAGTCGCCATCCAGAGCACCGGCGCAGCGAGCACGGCGCACGCGCCACCAATTCGCAGGATTTGCGCCGCACGTTGTGATCCAGCACGTAGATCAGCAAGCAAGAGTGCGAGTCCGATAAGGGCGATCTGTGATGTTGGGTAGTAGTGGTATTGGAATGCAGCGCGATCAATGCGCGCCCATGGAAGCCAGAGCGCAAGGCCAAGAACGAGGACAGATGCGAGGCCCCAGCTGCGTCGTCGCCACGCCTCTGCGGCGATCCAGAAGGCGCCACCAATGCTCAGAATGCGCGAGAGCACGTTGCCGCCGTCGTACACCGCAGCGGTCACCGCACTGCCCCCTGCGGTAAAGCTCGACTGAAAGAACCAGACCGGCTTAAGGTCGAGTGGCCACGCCCACCACGGAGAGCTCGCAGCATGCGCAACACGCAGCGTGTCGTGATAGCGATACATCGACCCGGTGAGGTCAGCCAGTGTCTGTCCGGTGTTGCCAATTGGCCAACCGGTGATTAACTGATTTCCCAGCGCCGCCCACGGTAGGTAGCTCGCGATGTACACGCCGAGTGGGAGTGCGGCAAGGGTGAAGAATACGAGCGTCGCTTCGCCTGGTAGCGAGAGGAGTCCAAGTAGGGAGCGCGGGGTCGCGTCACGACGCGAAATGCCACCAGCGCGATAGATCGCCGCGCCAGTCGCCGCAAGGAGCAGCGCCAGTACAGCGGCGAATGGAAGATTCGGCGTACGGGTGGAGCCTTCGGCAACGGCGAGCGCTTGCGGGAGAAGCACGGCGCCGAGGAGGGCGAGCCCACCTGCGACCAACAGTCGCCCAGGTGCCGTGCGTGCCAACCAAATGACGCCCAGGCCGAAGATGCCGTACAGGGCCACCCACTTGCTCGCGAGCGCTCCCCCAAGGAGAAGGCCAGCCACGACGAGAAGGAGCCCGCCAGAGATGGCACCTCTAAAACGGCCTTGTAGCCATGCGGCAAAGGCGACCGCGCCGCCAAGGAGAAACGCGAGTAGGTAAACGTCGTTCATACCGATTCGGCTCTGCACGAAGCCAGCCCCATCAAGCAGGGCCAGGACACCAACGAGGGCAGCCACGTCGCGTCGCTCGGTAAGTAGCCGCGCCAACAGCACCAAGAGGGCTGCGGCAAGTGCGCCAGCGATTACCCCAGGCCAACGCCAGCCGGCGGCCAGTTCGCCCACGCTCACCTGCGTCATGGCGCCAGACGGTGCTGCAAGAATGAACTCTCCGCTACCACCGTCGGCTCGCTCGGCCGAGGCGTCGAGGGCGGCGCCACTCGCTCCAAGTGCGAGTGCGTCGGCCCCCACGGAGACATCGGTGAACCGTGCGTTCCCATTCGGTTCAATCGTCCATAACGATCCGCCGGTGCCGTCGGGGCCGGGTGCTACCACGTGCACCATGCGGCTCGCATCGTTGGGCACGATTGCCGTTGCCCCCGGGATCGTGATCTGAGCCATCAGGATCGCGCTCTCGTTTTTGACGCTGTAGACGCGCACGCCATCACGACCCGCCACATACAGTCGCGGTCCATCAAACCAATCAACAGATGCGATGGTGGTCGCGCCTCCATCAATCGGCGATGTTCTCGTGTTGGACAAGTCCGATGCCGTGTAGCTTGTCAGCCCGCTCGCGCTCGTCACAAACAGCCGCTCCTCACCGTTAGTCGTAAGCGCGAGCGCTGAGGTCCCGCGTGACAACGCTGTGCTCGTCACCACTACCCCATCACGCATGATCGACACCTTGTCCCGCTGTACGATCCCAACGTTGCCGTCAGTCAGCGGTGCGATTCCCAAAATCAACCCGCCAGCAATTGACCATGTGCGAAGGCCGCTGGTGCCACCCTGGTCAGCGGTTACACGGTCAGCCGAGAAGAGCGTGCCGCTCGTCGTACTGCCCCACAGGGTTCCGTCCTGCGCGGCGAAGAGTCTTGACACGTTGCGCAGAGGAATCGAGCCGACAACTGAGCGAGTTGCTGCGTCAACAACGTTGATCTGATCCGGGCCCGCAATCCACAACCTTCCCCGACTCATCGCGCCCTCCGGGCGCGCAGCGATTGCTCCCACCCCGGTTGGATACGTTGTCCGTGCATCAACGCGTGGGGCGCCGAACGTTTCAATTCCAAGCGCGATCAGATATTTCGCAAGATGCGGGTGGGTGTACTCATAGATTGCGTGTGGTTCGCCGTACTTCCAATCTTGCATAAACTCTGCCGCGGTTCGCACGTGATACACCTCGTCAAACTGGAAGTGCGTTGGCTCACCAACGCGCCAGCCTCGCAGTGACAACGCACTCACTGCGACCAGTACGAGCAGCCATACGTCAATGCGCGTAATGGCTCGACGGGGTTCCGGTTTTTCGATCACCGTTCGCTTCGACATAGCGTCGACACGTTTTCGGAGTCCGTTCGTGGGCCGTGCGAATTTGATCGTTTTCTCGGAGCTCCATGCGAGCCGAGTTGCTCCGAAAAACGCCACGGTGATTGCACTCGCCGTGGCGGTGATCGCAATTGGTGTTTGTAGTGCCTCGGTAACTATGCCGAGGTTCGGCAAGCCAGGATTCTGGAAATACGGAATGGTCAGCACACCCCAACTATTCGCGAGGAACGCCATCGAGGTTACAACTGCGATCCAACGCCAGGCTGGACGCGCTGCTGCGAGTGCAATGGTGAGTGGGATCGCTGGGAAGAGGTATCGCTCGTGCACGCGCGTTGGCAGCACAAAGAAGGCAATCGCAAGGATGGCTACTGCTGTAAC
>RFPZ01000054.1 GCA_009925905.1 Candidatus Aquidulcis frankliniae | reverse complement strand
AACAATCCCCGACACCCCGCCATGCTCCACCCTGTGCTCCCCCTCTGGTAATGCGCGTGCTTGATCGGATAGGATTCCGCCAAGCGCAGATCGCGCTTCAAGTCTGAACGGCGGCCCAGTTGGGTCTGCCGATAAGGAGGAAACACATGCGAAAGAGGTCGCTACTCGCAACCTTCGCGGTCGCTGCCGCGATGGTCGCCGGGGCATGCGGCGGTTCGACCGGAACGACGGTTACCGGAGCCACGTTGCTCATCGGTGACTATCAGGACGTCGACAGCCTGAACCCCTTCTACTACAGCACGGTGATGTCAAGCAACGTCATCGGCATGACCAGCGACGGTCTGCTCCGCCTCAACGAGAAGTTGGAGCTCGAGCCGTGGATGGCCACCGAAATCCCAACGAAGGAGAACGGCGGCATTCAGGTTCCAGGTGTTGATGGCGCAGCCGCAACCGTTACCTGGAAGCTCCGCCCATGGAAGTGGTCCGACGGAGTTGATCTCACCTGCGCAGACTTCCAGTACGCACGCGAGTGGATTCTCGACGAGAAGAACACCGCTGTGTCGAAGGTTGGAACCCAGGAGATCAAGGAGATCGTGTGCGAAGGGTCAACCATGACTGTGCACTACTCTGAGCTCTATCAGAACTTGAAGTACGGTCCATCCTTTGCTCCGAAGCACTACTTCAGCAAGTTCACCCTCGGCACCACGGTCGGCGGCAATCCTGCCACCGACACGTCGGACGACATGCTCCTCGGCGCGGGATACCGCACCAAGGATCTTCCAAACGTACCAACCAATGGTGCGTTCAAGTACGAGAGCCGAACCCCTGGTGTTGAAACCGTGGTGGTTCGCAACCCGTACTGGAAGGATCCTCGCAATGGAGGCCAGTCGAAGCTTGCACGAGTGAAGTACGTGGTCTGTGGTTCGCCAGAGACCTGCGTTGCTAAGTTCCGTGCCGGTGAGCTCGACATGGTCACCGACCTCGATGGTTCGCAGTACGCCCCAACCAAGGACCTTGGCGACGAGCAGCGCCCGTTCCCAAGCTTCACGGTTGAGTTCCTGCGACCAAACCATTCGCAGACCATCTGCTCAGACGGCGCTCCAGCCGAAGCAGATCCGGACGGCGTGCTTCCGAACCGCGCGGCGCGCGGTGGTGGCTGCCCAGCCTCAGACGTTGAACTCCGACGAGCCATCTCGGCCGCAGTTGACCGAGAGCGCTACCTCGAGCAGATCGAGGGTGGCGTTGGTTTCGTTGCAACCAACATGGAGCTCCCTGACTTCTTCTTCTACGAGGAGCAGGCAGTGGAGGCCTACGACCTGACCAAGGCTGCACAGATTCTGGCCGACGGCGGCTGGACTGACTCGAACAACAACGGGACGGTCGACAAGGATGTCGACGGCGACGGTGACCGAGATGAGGCGATCCTCGATTTCTGCACCACGCTGAAGCCAACCCGAGGCGCCAAGCTGCAGTTGCTTGCTGCGGACCTCAAGACGATCGGCATCACGGCGATCGTTGACCAGGTTCCAAGCGGCACGCTTTTCGGTCAGCGCACCGACGTTGCAGCCGGCACCAAGTGCAACTTGGCCTATGGCACGTTTGACGTTGCCTTGCACGCCTTCGGCATCACGTCGGTCGAGCCGAGCGGGTACGACACGTACCACTCGACGCAGACCAACGAGAACGGTGGCGGCAACGACCAGATGGTGAACATTCCTGCGCTCGACGAGAAGCTTGCGGCCATTAAGACCTCAATCGACGTCGCCGAGCAGGATGCCCTCATGGCAGAGGTGCAGAGCCTCTTGACCACCAACGTGGTCTCGATTCCGCTGCACTACTGGCTTGACATCGTCCTGGTGTCGAGCCGCGTGAGCGGTTACCTCCAGCACGCGGCCTGGGGCCCAGTCTGGAACGCCTACGAACTCGACGTCGCGTCGAACTAAGTAGGTTCGCCGAAGCGATTCGGTTTGCGATCGCCGCGGGGCTCCGAGAGGGGCTCCGCGGCGATCGCGCATCACCCCCAAGATCCCGCTAAGATCCCCCCGACGCCGCAGAGCGTCACGGCATCAGGTGTAGAGGAGGCCACATGATTAAGTACGCTCTCAAGCGCATCGCGCTGGGCGTCACCATCATGCTCGGCTCCACCGTGCTGATCTATGCCCTCTTGCTCGCCGCCCCGGGCGGCCCGGAGCAGAAATATGCCCTCAATCCCAAGTACACAGCGGCCCAGAAAGAGGGGTATCTCAAGTCCCTCGGGCTCGACCAGCCAGTCCCGGTCCAGTACTGCCGTTGGCTGGGCGCATGCCGCCGCGACGCTGAGGGACTTGATGCCCTCGTGGGCCCAACTGGGTTTCCGAGCTTCCTCCCCTCGTCCATTTCGGGGGTGTACACCGGATTGATCCACGGCGAGCTCGGGTACTCCTATTTCAACGGCGAGTCCGTGGCCGATCTCATTGCCACCGCCGCGCTGCCGACGCTGATCTTGGCGGGGCTCTCAATCGTCATCTGGCTGACCCTCGCCGTGATCGTCGGGGTGTACACAGGGGTGAAGAGCGGCGGTCGACTCGACAACTCGGTCACCACGGTCACCTATGTGCTTTCCACCTTCCCCACCTTCCTGCTCGGGTTCATGCTGATGTTCCTCTTCGCCATCGTCCTCGACCTCACACCGGTCGACGGCATGGTCAACGGGCGTGAATCGCCGGCCTTCGGCAGCGATCTTTATTGGCAGTACTTCTCCTCCAGCCCGATCACCGCGTTGCTCGATCTCGCCGCGCACTTGGTGCTCCCGGTCATGACCTTGGTCATCGTGAGCTTCTCTGGTGACTCCCGATATGTTCGCGCCAGTGTGATTGATTCCCTCTCCATGGAGCACGTTCGCACGGCTCGAGCAAAGGGCCTGACACGTGCGCGCGTATTGGTGCGTCACGCGCTGCGCACAGCGCTTGTACCATTTGCAACCAACATCGGGTTGGCGCTCCCATTCCTCTTCGGCGGAGCATTGATCACCGAGTCAATCTTCAGCTGGCCGGGAATTGGGAGGCTGACGCTGCAAGCCACGAACAATCTGGACTACCCGGTTCTGATGTCGATTCTGCTCATCGGCTCTGTGATGGTGGTCATCGGAAACCTCGTTGCGGATCTCCTCTACGCCATTCTTGACCCTCGAGTGCGCCTATGAGCAGCAACGCTACGAAGACCAAGCCGGCGCCCAGTGGTCTAGCCCCCAAAGTTTCAGAGAGCCCGTGGGCGCAGGCGCGTCGTCGCTTCTTCGCCGGACGACAAGGCCCATGGGGGCTACGCATCCTTGGCTTCATCGTTCTCTTCGTGATCGTCGGTCCGTTCCTAGCTCCGTATGATCGCTTCAGCGTTCCAGCCCCGAGTGAGTTCGTCTTCCTCGGTCGCCCACCCTCCTTTGAGCACATCTTTGGCGAGACTGCTCAGCTGCAACTTGATGTGTTCATGCTGACCGTCAATGGCGGTCGTGGATCACTTCTGATCGGTTTCGTGTCAGCTATCGGTGGCATCACCATCGGCACGTTCATCGGCATTATCTCTGGATACTTCGGCGGCAAGCTCGACGGGTTCCTGATGCGCATCGTCGACGTCTTCCTTGCAATCCCAAGCCTCTTCGTGATCATCGTCGGCGCGCGCATCATCTCCGAACTCGGCGGTACTGGCCTGATGACCGTCATTATCGTCTTCGTTGCCTTCGGTTGGATGGGCACCGCACGACTTGTGCGAGGGCAGGTACTTGCCTTGCGCGAGATGGAGTTTATTGAGGCGGCACGGGCACTCGGCGTCTCCCCTGTGCGCATCGCGCTGCGCCATGTGCTTCCCAACGCGGTCGGTCCTGTCGTGGTTTCGTTTCCATTCGCAGTCGGCGGAGCAATTATCGGCGAAGCGTTCATCAGCTACCTCGGCTTCGGCGTCTCGCCGCTCTCCCCAACGTGGGGAAATATGCTCTCGAACTCCCAGCAGTTCTTCCTGCAAGGGAACTGGTGGTGGGTCGGCTTCCCTGGACTCTTTATCGTGCTCACGGCACTCTCCGTCAACATGATCGGGGACGCACTACGTGAGAGCCTGGAGCCAGAGGGTCGCCGCGCATGAGTAAGTCATCAACACCGCTGCTCACCGTTCGCGATCTGGCGATCTCGTTCCGAACGCATCGTGGCACCTTGCGAGTCGTTGATGGAGTCTCATTTGACCTCGCCGAAGGCGAGTGTCTGGCCATCGTCGGCGAGTCGGGCTCCGGGAAGACAGTATCGGCTATGGCGCTCATCTCACTGCTCAGCCGCAAGCAAGCGATCATCGAAGGCTCGGTGAAATTCAAGGGTCGCGAACTCGTTGGTTTGAGTGAAGAGGCTCTCCGACCGATTCGTGGCGGTGGGATTGGCGTGATCTTCCAGGAGCCCCTCTCAGCGTTGAATCCCGTCACCACGATTGGCGAACAGATCGCCGAGGTGATCGTCGCCCATCGAAAGCTGAGCTGGAAAGAGGCGCATAAGTTGGCAATTGGCTACTTGGAGCAGGTTGAAATCTCACAGCCTGACCAGCGGGCCAAGCAGTTCCCCCACCAGCTCTCAGGCGGCATGCGTCAACGCGCCATGATCGCCATGGCCCTCTCGGGCGAGCCCTCCATGATCATCGCCGACGAGCCAACCACCGCCCTCGACGTCACCATCCAGGCGCAGGTGCTTGACCTGCTTCGCCGAACGACTACCGAGCGAGGCGCTGCGCTCCTACTGATCACGCACGACCTTGGTGTGGTCGCCGAAACAGCTGACCGCATTGCGGTCATGTACGCCGGCCAAATTGTTGAGACCGGGAAGGCGGCGCAGGTGTTGCGCGAGCCCGCAAGTCCGTATACGCGCGACCTTGTGACCTCGGTGCCCTCCTTCGCCGCTCGTGGCAAGAAGCTCAGCACGATCACCGGAATGGTGCCGTCGCCAGATGCGTTCCCAGCAGGCTGCCGCTTCGCCCCGCGCTGCCGCTACGCGATCAGCGCCTGCACCTCTGCGGTGCCGCCGCTTGAAGAGCTGAAGGATGGTCGCCTCGTTCGCTGCATTCGCACCAAGGAGGTGCTTGACGGTACCGCCGCGGGGAAGCGCACGGCGGCAGCCACCAGGAAAGGGTCGACGCGATGAGTGGGAAGCCTGCAGAGAATCGTGAGATCCTGAAACTCGTTGGCGTGAAGCGCCACTTCCAGGTGCGCGGTGGCATCCCGCTCATTCGCAAGCCACTCGCCGTTCGTGCAGTTGACGGTGTCGATCTCACCGTTACCCGCGGCGAGACACTCAGCCTCGTCGGCGAGTCAGGCTCAGGGAAGACGACCCTCGGCCGCGTGGCACTCGGCCTACAGCCAGCATCAGCTGGGTCGGTCACCTTTGACGGTCGCGAGATCAAGAAGCTCTCCGCAGCGGAGCGCCGCGCGCTGCGAAAGCGCATGCAGATCGTCTTCCAAGATCCCTTCGGGTCGCTGAACCCGCGCCTCCCGATCGGTGACCAGATCGAAGAGGGTCTGCTCGCCCACAAACTTGGAGACCATGCCGCACGCGAGAAGCGTGTGCGTGAGGTGCTGGACTTGGTCGGCCTTGACCCAAATTATGCGTCGCGCTACCCGCATGAATTCTCGGGCGGCCAGCGACAGCGCGTAGGCATTGCGCGGGCCTTGGCCGTGAACCCTGAATTCATCGTGCTCGACGAACCGGTCTCAGCGCTCGATGTTTCGATTCAGAGCCAAGTGCTCAACCTGCTCACGGACCTTCGAAACGAGAAGGGGCTCACCTACCTCTTCATCAGCCACAACCTCGACGTCGTCGGCTACTTCTCCGACCGCGTCGCCGTCATGTATCTGGGTAAGGTTGTTGAGATCGGCCCAGTTGAACGCGTCTTCACCAAGCCGCAGCATCCATACACCGTGGCACTAATCTCAGCGGTGCCGAAGGTTGAGGCGCACGATGCCAAGGATCGACTGATCCTGGCTGGCGAGATCCCATCGCCGATTTCGCCGCCATCGGGATGCCGATTCCGCACTCGCTGCTGGCTGCGCGAACAGCTCGGCAACCCAGAGAAGTGCTCCACTGAGGAGCCAAAGCTCGTCGCCACGCCACGCGATGTGACCGTAAATGTCGCCTGTCACTTCCCACTTGCTGATGGCGCTGCGGCGACCACCGCCGCTGGTCGAGATGAGATTGCGCTCGCCGTGAATGCGGCAACGAAGGCGAAGCCTGTCGCCAAGCGGAAGGCGGCTGCTACGTCTGCCCCGACGGCGAAGCGAAAGGCTTAGTCCTCGCGGCGGCCCGCGCCGCTCTCCCCCGTCGCCGACGAGAGTGAGCCATATCGGTGCAACAGGTCTCCAACCCGATCATGCGCCTGTTGATTGGGCTCCACGCGAAGTGCCGGTGTTGCAACGGCGTCCGATGCCTCACGAAGGTTCGCAAAAGAGCCCGCGGCAACGCCAGCTAGTGCGGCGGCACCCGCCGCGGACGCTTCAGAGTTCTGACCAATTACCACGGGTACACCAAAGAGATCAGCGCGAAGTTGGATCAATGGCGCGAAGAGTGATTCACCACCGGAGAGTGGGCCGGGCGCTGCGCCAGTCGCTGGGCCAGAGAGGCGCATCTCGTCAACACGCAACCCAGCCTCAATCGCGGGGGCAATAAGGTGCGCCACAGCGAGCGCGCCCCCTTCAATTGCGGCACGCACCAGGTGTGCCGCACTGTGTTGGGCCGCCCCCCCGACGAATGCATCGTCAACTGAGCGCGGGCTGTTCCAGCCAAGCTTAGGGATCGGTTTGGCCATCAGCCCATCGGCACCGAGCGAAAGGGCGGCGGCGGCGCGGAAGAGTTCAGCACGGCGATCCAGCGCCGCCGCTGGATCGTTGGCGAGGAGCTCGGTGACGACCCACTCCAGAAGCCGACCAGTGCCGGCAAATGCGCCGCCCAAAATCACCCCGTCACCGAACGGTGCAGGGGCCGGGCCTGACCAGAGGCGCCCTGGAAGCGCAGCGCTCATGCGCGCGGCCACTGCGGGTGTGGCAGCAACCGCCACGCCGCCCGCGGTGCCACCAACGTCGACGCCGAGGCCAGGCTTAGTGAGGCCAGCGCCAATGACTGCGGCGAGTCCATCGTTCATCCCTGCGGCAATCGGTATCCCAGCAGGAAGGCCGAGATCTGCCGCTGGGCCAGGGAGCAAGGTACCTATCCGAGTCCCAGGAAATACCTCTGGCGGAAATGCGCGTTCGTCTAGGCCCGCGGCCAATAGGGTGCTGCGCTGCGCAGGTGAAACGCTTCGCGCCGGATCCCAGAACGCGCTGACCGCCACGCCAGAGAGCCGCAAGGTGAGTGCATCCCACGATGAGAGGAGCCACGTTGATGCGGCGGCGACTTCGGGGCGCTCGCGAATCAACCATCGTGCCTTTGGCAACTCCCCGAGAAGCCATCCACTCCGTCCAAGAATTGCTTGCAGCGCCACTTCATCATTCGCTGATCGACGGTCGCGCCACATCAGCGCCGCACCAGCGGCACTCCCATCGGCACGCACTGGGGTTAATGATGGTCCATGGCCATCAACACCGATGCCGCGAAGGTCAATCGCATCGGCACTCTGAACCGCTGCCAGTGCCAGGGCCTCGCGGGTAGCGGCGCAGATTGCACGCCACCACGTGTCTGCAGCGGCGCGCGCAGGTCGACGCATCAGGTGCGTCGCTGTTGATTCAGCGCGGACCGTCGCTCCGGCCGTGGTTCACGTACCACCAGGCCGAAGGGAAGACTGCAGTCGCCAGCGCCAACTTGATCACGTCGCCGAGCAGGA
>RFPZ01000053.1 GCA_009925905.1 Candidatus Aquidulcis frankliniae | reverse complement strand
ATTCCGGCAGCGGTGATCACTGCGCGGATCGATCCGCCTGCGATTACACCAGTTCCCTGTGAGGCCGGCTTCAGCATTACGCGGCTTGCGGAGTGCTCGGCCGAAACTTCGTGCGGAATGGTAGTGCCAAGGAACGGCACGCGAATGAGGTTCTTCTTTGCGTCTTCGGTGCCCTTACGGATGGACTCTGGCACTTCACCAGCCTTACCAATACCAACACCTACGTGGCCCTGGCCATCGCCGACGACGACCAGCGCAGAGAAGGTAAAGCGGCGTCCGCCCTTCACGACCTTCGCTACGCGGTTGATCTGCACGACCTTCTCTGCGAGGGTCAGCTTCGACGCGTCAATTCTCGCCATCTCAGTGCCCTCCTAGAACTCAAGCCCGGCAGCCCGGGCAGCATCTGCGAGCGCCTTCAGGCGCCCATGATATTTAAATCCAGCGCGGTCAAAGACAACCTTCGCGACACCAGCAGCCTTCGCGCGCTGGGCAACGAGAGTTCCGACTTCGGCAGCCTCTTGCACCTTCGTGCGCTTGGCATCGCCCTTTACCGAGGCGTCTAGGGTTGAAGCTGCCGCCAGGGTCTTTCCAGCTGCATCGTCAATCACCTGCGCGTAGATATGGTTCAGGCTGCGGAAGATCGCGAGTCGCGGTCGTACCGCTGAGCCCTCAACTGTGAGTCGAATGCCAGCGTGGCGACGCTTACGCGACGCGACGCGTGAGGTTACGCGGCTCACTTACCACCAACCTTTCCGGCCTTACCGGCCTTGCGGCGGATGACCTCGTCGACGTACTTAATACCCTTCCCCTTGTACGGCTCAGGCTTGCGGAGGGAACGGATCTCGGCGGCAATCTGGCCAACGAGCTCCTTATTGGCGCCAAGGACGGCGACCTTCGTCTGCCCGTCGACTTCAAAGGAGATGCCCGCTGGCGGGTTAATCTCAATTGGGTGGCTATAGCCGAGGGCCAGGGTCAACTTGTTACCAGCCTTCGCGGCGCGATAGCCAACGCCATTGATTTCAAGATCGGTGCGGAAGCCGGTTGCAACGCCCTCGACCATGTTGGCGATGAGGGTGCGGCAGAGGCCGTGCATCGAGCGATTGGTCTTGCTGTCATCAGGACGCGTAACTGTAATCACGTCTGCCTCAAGGGTGAACGCGACGGCACCAGGGATGACTCGCGAGAGCGTCCCCTTCGGCCCAGTGGCCGTAACGGTTCGACCCTCAATAGTGACCTTCACCCCTGCTGGTACGGCGATGGGCTTGCGTCCGATTCGTGACATCAGTCCCCTCCTCTACCAGACGTAGGCGAGGATCTCGCCGCCGAGCTGGGCCTTATGGGCCTGAGCTCCAGTCATGATCCCCTTTGATGTGCTCAAGATGACAACACCGAGGCCGCCGAGCACGCGCGGAATCTCTGTCTTACCAGCATAAACCCTCAGCCCAGGCTTGCTGATGCGCTTCAGACCTGAGACAACGGGCACCTTGCCGTCAACGTACTTTAGGGTGACCTTGAGATAGCTTTCTGGTCCCTTCTTTGTCTCCACGAAGGAGGCGACGAACCCTTCATCCACAAGGATTCGGGCCATCTGAAGCTTCAGTTTGGAGGCTGGGACGAGCACCTCGGCATGCCGGGCGCGCGATGCGTTCCGGATGCGAGTGAGCATGTCTGCAATTGGATCAGTGACGTTCATATTCTCACCAACTCGACTTCGTGACGCCCGGGATCATTCCGACCAGGGCACGCTCTCGGAAACAGATTCGGCAGAGGCCGAATCGACGGATGAATGCACGTGGGCGACCACAGAGGGCGCAACGGCTGTACTTCCGCGTAGAAAACTTTGCCGGTGCCGCCGACTTTAGAACCATCGACTTCTTCGCCATCTCAGCCCCCTCAGTTCGCGAACGGCATGCCGAGCATTGAGAGGAGTTTCTTAGACTCCTCGTCGCTCTTTGCCGTCGTTACGATTGTGACCTCGAGACCTCGAAGTCGATCGATCTTGTCAAACTCCACCTCAGGGAAGGAGAGCTGCTCCTTCATGCCTAGGGTGTAGTTGCCACGGCCGTCGAACGACTTGCCCGAGACGCCGCGGAAGTCACGGATGCGTGGCAGTGCGACGCGAGTCAGTCGCTCCAGGAAGTCCCACATTCGCTCGCCACGAAGGGTGACCTTCGCACCGATTGGGTTCCCCTCGCGGACCTTGAAGGTCGCGATGGACTTCTTCGCCTTGGTGATGATTGCACGCTGGCCGGTGATCAGTGCGAGATCGCCGACGGCTGCATCGACCGCCTTGGCATTCGTGAGCGCTTCGCCGAGGCCGATGTTCACCACGATCTTCTCGAGGCGTGGCACCTGCATCGCGTTCGTATAGCCGAACTCGCTCTTCAAGGCTGGAATCACTTCCGTCGTATAGCGCTGCTTCAGCTCGCTCACTTGGCAGCCTCCTTCTTGCCACCGATGACGCTGCCGCAGCGGCCACAGAGGCGCTGCTTCTTGCCGTCGGCGGTTCGTCCGGCCTTGAGCCGAATTGGTCGATCGCACTTCGGGCAGACCACGGCAACCTTGGCGAGATCGAGGGGCATGGCCACCTCAATGATCCCGCCTGGCTCGACCGTTGGCGCCTGTGAGCCGTTCGCCATCTTCTGACGTGGCTTCTGGTGCTTCTTGGCGATGTTCAGGCCAGTCACAACAACCTTGCCTGGTGCGACGAGGCGCTCAACGCTGCCACGCTTCCCTGCGTCTTTGCCGCTGAGTACCGAAACGGTGTCGCCCACGCGGATCTCTGTGGTCGTCTCGTAGATCGAACGCATTAGAGCACCTCCGGCGCGAGTGAAATGATCTTCATGTAGTCCTTATCGCGCAGCTCGCGTGCCACTGGCCCAAAGATGCGGGTGCCCCGTGGGTTGCCATCAGCTGCGATCAGCACGGCGGCATTCTCATCAAATCGGATCACGCTGCCGTCAGGTCGCGAAATCTCTTTTACCGTGCGCACAACGACGGCCTTGACGACGTCGCCCTTCTTGACGCCAGCATTTGGTGTCGCCTGCTTCACTGCTGCGACGATCACGTCGCCCACGAAGGCGGTGGTGGCCCGACCGCGGCCGAGGATGCGGAAGCACTCAATCACCTTTGCGCCGGAGTTATCAGCGACGCGGAGTCGGGTACCGGTCTGAATCACAGTGCCTCCTCCTGTGACTCGCCGCGCTTCACAACCTCAACGAGGGTCCAGCGCTTTCGTGCGCTGAGTGGTCGGGACTCTTCGACGGTAACGAGGTCCCCAACCTTGGCGTCGTTGAGCTCGTCATGCGCCATAAATCGGGCAGTGCGACGAATGACACGCTTGTAGATTGGGTGTTGGGCGAGGCGCTCTACAGAGATCACGATCGTCTTGTCACCCTTATCGCTGACAACACGGCCGGTCTGTGTCTTGCGCTTTCCTAGATGCTGCTCGCTCATAACTCCCCCTATGCCTTCTGTGCGGCCTGGCGCTCGGCCAGGACCATCAGCAGGCGCGCGATGGTCTTACGCGTCTTGTTTACGACACTCGTGTCCTTCAACTGGCGGGTCGACAGCTCAAATCGGGCCTGCCAAAGGTCGCGCTTCGCGTCGGCGATGGCCTGTACCAACTCAGCATCGGTCATGTTGCGGACCTGGGCGATCTCAATCATGCCTCGTCCTCCTTAGCAGACTTCGCTGGCTTCACGAGCTCAGGCTCCTTTGGCGCAGCCGCGCCGGCTGCTGGTGTCTCGTCGGTCGTTGGGACGCCGAGGGCAACCTTCTGGAGGAACTTCTTGCCGAAGACCACCTGACCGAGATCGGCTGAGCGCTCGACGATGACCGTGCTCACAGGAAGCTTCATGCCGGCGAGGCGGAACGCCTCCACGGCCTCTGGTCGCGTAACGCCTGCGATCTCAAAGAGGATGCGCCCCGGCTTCACCACGGCGACCCACTGGTCTGGTGCACCCTTACCGGAACCCATGCGGGTTTCAGCTGGCTTCTTGGTAATTGGCTTGTCAGGGAAGATTCGGATCCAAACCTTGCCACCGCGATTGATCTGGCGCGTCATGGCGCGTCGGGCAGCTTCGATCTGTCGAGCGGTGACCCAGGCTGGCTCGGTCGTGGCAATGCCAAAGTCGCCGAACGCCACAGTGCGACCGGACTTAGCAGGGCCGGACATGCGGCCTCGCTGCACCTTGCGCCACTTGACTCGCTTCGGCATCAACATGGTTATGCCCCCGATCCTGCGTTTTCAGAGAGCGGCTTAGGCTTCAGCACATCGGCCGGAGCGTCGCCACGGTAGATCCAGACCTTCACACCAATCTGACCGAAGGTCGTCGTGGCGTGGAAGACGGAGAAATCAATATCTGCGCGCAGTGTGTGAAGCGGCAGTCGGCCGTCGCGGTCCCACTCGGTGCGGCTCATTTCTGCGCCGCCAAGTCGTCCGGAGACCATGATCTTCACGCCCTTTGCGCCCGCCTTCATTGAACGCTGGATCCCCTGCTTCAACGCCTTGCGGAAGGCGATACGGCGGACCAGCTGAGCGCCGATGGATGCAGCAACGAGATATGCATCGAGGTCTGGCTGTCGGATTTCCTTGATCTCTAGCTTCACTTTGCCGGCGCTGATCTCACCGATCGCAGCCCGGAGCACTTCAACGTTTGCACCACCCTTGCCGATCACAACACCTGGCTTCGCCGAATGGACGGTCACGGTGACGTAGTTCAAGCCACGCTCAATCTCAACCTTCGAGATGCTGGCAGCAGCCAACTTCTCGTCGATCAGCTTGCGAATGCGCAAGTCTTCCTGAAGAAGCTTGGTGTAATCCTTGTCGGCATACCACTGGGCAGTCCACGTCTTCGTGATGCCGAGTCGGAAGCCTACTGGATGAACCTTCTGTCCCATGATCAGGCCTCCTTTGCGCTTACGACAACGGTGATGTGGGTCATTGGCTTATGGATGGCGAAGGCTCGACCCTGCGCGCGCGGTCGGAAGCGCTTCAAGGTTGGACCCTCGTCGGCGCTGGCGTCGACCACAAAGAGTCGGTCTGCCGGAATACTGTGATTGGCCTCTGCGTTTGCCGTAGCGCTCTTGAGCACGGAGGCGACATCGCGCGCCGAGGAGTGCGGCAGGAAGCGCAGGATTGCCGTGGCATCAGCAACAGACTTCCCCTTGATCGCTCGCACCACGAGCTGGGCACGGCGAGTCGAACCGCGCACGTACTTCGCCGTTGCCTTCACGCGAATGCTCACGAGGCCACCGCCGTTGTGCGGTCGACGCGCTGGTGACCCTTGAAGGTTCGTGTTGGCGCGAACTCGCCCAGGCGGTGCCCAACCATATTCTCGGTGATGAAGACTGGCACATGCTTGCGGCCGTTGTAGACCGCGACGGTGTGGCCGATGAAGTCTGGATAGATGACCGAGGCACGGGACCAGGTCTTCACGACGCGCTTCTCATTGATCGCGTTCATCGCCTGAACACGCGCAAGGAGCCGCTTCTCGATGAACGGAGCCTTCTTAGACGAACGTGACATTAAGCCTCCTCCTCGATCAGCGTGCGTGTCGCGAGCGGACGATGAGCCGCTGCGTCAACTTATTGCGGCGGGTTCGAAGACCCATCGCAGGCTTGCCCCAAGGCGTCTTCGGAGGCATGCCCGTTGGGGCCTTGCCTTCGCCACCACCGTGTGGGTGATCAACCGGGTTCATTGCAGAGCCACGGACTTCTGGGCGCTTACCCATGTGTCGTGCGCGCCCAGCCTTGCCGATTGCCATGTTCTCGTGGTCAAGGTTCGAGACCTGACCCACGGTTGCCATGCAGAGGAGTGGAACAAGGCGCATCTCGCCTGAAGGCATTCGAATGGTGGCGAACTCGCCCTCTTTCGCGACGAGCTGCGCGGCGGTTCCGGCAGAGCGAACCATCTGGCCGCCCTTCCCTGGAACGAGCTCGATGTTGTGGACCGTTGTACCGAGCGGCATGCGACCGAGCGGCAGGGCGTTTCCGACCTTCGCTTCAGCATCCGGACCCGAGACCACGTTGTCGCCAACAGAGAGGCCGTTTGGCAGGAGCATGTAGCGCTTTTCGCCGTCGGCGTAGTTGAGGAGACCGATGCGCGCCGAGCGGTTTGGATCGTACTCAACGGTCGCCACGCGGGCTGGTACGCCAAACTTGTTACGGCGGAAGTCGATTTTGCGATAGAGGCGCTTCTGCTCGCCGCCGCGGTGACGAACGGTGATCTTCCCCTGGAAGTTTCGACCTGAACCGCGAACGAGCTTCTCGGTCAGCGGCTTATGCGGCTCGTTGGTCGTGATCTCGTCGAACGTCGGCATGGTCATGCCGCGGACGCCGGCGCTCGTTGGCTTCAATCGACGAAGTGCCATGGTCAGACTCCTTCGAAGAACTGAATCTTCTCGCCTGGGGCGAGGGTGACCATGGCCTTACGCCATGGGGTCGTCTTACCTGGGAACCGGCTGCGAGCAAGCGTGCCACGCGTCTCCTTCGCCTTGGTGGTGAGCACGTTGACCTCTTTCACCTTGACGGTGAAGAGGGCTGCAACAGCTGCGGCGATCTCAATCTTGGAGGCTTCGGCGTGCACCGCGAAGGTGTACGTGCCGGTCTGCGACTGCAGGATCGACTTCTCGGAGATCACAGGGCGAAGGATCGTCTCGTGTGGGGTGCGGTTCATCCGTACACCTCCTGGATCTCAGCGAGCGCTGCCTGCTCAACGATGATCGTGTCGGCATTTACAAGGTCAACGACGTTGAGCGAGTCGGCACGAAGCACAGAGAGATGCGGGATGTTCGCCGCGGACTTGACGAGCGCGGTACCAACCGTTGGCGAAACCACTAGTACGTGCTTTCCGGCCTTGAGGGCGGTGCACATGCCAGCGATGACCTGCGTCTTTGGCGTCTCGATGCCGAGCACGTCAATGACCTTCAGTGTCTCAACCTTGGCGGCAAGTGCGCCCAAGAGGGCTGCACGGCGCATGCGCTTCGGGAACGGGATCTCATGGGAGCGAACTTGTGGCCCGAAGACCACACCGCCGCCCTTCCACTGAGGTGAACGGGTGGAACCTTGTCGCGCACGACCTGTTCCCTTCTGCTTCCATGGCTTGCGGCCACCACCGGCAACGGCGCCGCGCTTCTTCGAAGCGTGAGTGCCTGTTCGTCGACCCGCGAGCTGCGAGACAACGGCCTGGTGAATAAGCGCCTCGTTTACAGGAGACGAGAATGCGGCAGGCAACTCAACGGTTCCCACCTTGGCTCCGGCTTTCGAGAAGACGTCAACCGTAGGCATCAGATCTGCTCCGCCTTGCTCACGATTACCAGCGCATTCTTTGGGCCAGGAACCGAACCCTTAAGGAGCAGCAGGTTCTGCGCGCCATCAGCTCGCACAATCGTGACCTTCTGAATGGTAGTGCGATCGACGCCCATGTGACCAGCCATTCGAGTTCCGCGATAGACCCGACCTGGGGTCGTACCTGCACCGATCGAGCCTGGCTCGCGGTGATGGTCAGCACCGTGGGTCTCAGGTCCACGCGAGAAGCTGTGGCGCTTGATCGTTCCTGCGAAGCCCTTCCCCTTAGAAACGCCCGTCACATCGACGAGGTCGCCATCGGCGAAGAGGCTGACGTCAATCGTCTGGCCAAGGGTCATCCCCTCGGTTGAATCGACGCGGAACTCACGAACGACAGAACATGCTGGCAGCTCGCCCTTGAACTGACCCTGGTCGGGCTTGTTCAAACGGCGCTTCCCAGCCTCAATCCCGAGCTGCACAGCGGTGTAGCCGTCCAAATCTGGGGTGCGGAGCTTCGTGACGGTGTTTGGCTCAACCGACACCACGGTAACGGGCACAGAGGTCCCGTCCGGGGCGAAGATCTGAGTCATCCCGACCTTTCGGCCGAGCAGTCCAATCGTCATTCCACTCACCTACATCTTGATTTCAATGTCGACGCCGGCTGCGAGCGTAAGTCGCATCAGCGCGTCGACCGTCTTTGGGGTCGGATCGATAATGTCTACCAGGCGCTTGTGCGTTCGAATCTCGAACTGCTCTCGGCTGTCCTTATCAATGAACGGCGAACGCAGGACGGTGAACTTCTCAATGCGCGTTGGCAGCGGCACCGGACCGATCACATCGGCACCAGTGCGCTGAGCCGTCTCAACGATCGTCTGGGCAGACTGATCGATGAGGCGGTGGTCATACGCCTTGAGCCGAATGCGGATCCGCTGCTTTGCCATCTGCTACTCGGTGATCTTCGTGATCGAGCCGGCGCCAACGGTGCGGCCGCCTTCGCGAATCGCGAAGCGCTGACCAACCTCGATGGCGAT
>RFPZ01000052.1 GCA_009925905.1 Candidatus Aquidulcis frankliniae | reverse complement strand
GCGTATCTGCGCAAATACACTTCCTTATTCGCAAAGACATCCTGCACAGACAGATCACCATTGGGGTGCTGCACCTCGAAGACACCATCAGCGTTGAACGCTCCGACGCTCCCCGGGAGCATCAGAACGGCTGCCTGGCCCTCAGCCTGTAGGCGTTCGACCATGAAGCGCTGGTCGGGGAAGATCGAATCATCGGCGTCGTGGACGTCGTTCCAGCGGAAGAGCTCATCGTCAAGGAAGCAGGGGGGTCCCGCCGATGGGATCACCACACGAGGCGAAATGATCTCCACGTATCGGGCGGCACGGGTGAACTGCGCGGCGCGTTTCTTCTTGGCGAGCGCCTCAGCAGCCTTCGTCGGCATCTCATAGACCATGGGATACCAGATCGCACCGCTGAACTGCAGGAGACAGATATCGATGGCGCCTTGCACGAGGAGGCGGTCTGGATCAGTAGGGCGGCTGTCATTGAGGTTCAGGAGGCGCTCTTCGCCGTCGTCGACGAGGAGTGCGGAATCACCAATTGGACCGTCCGTGGGGGCTGTGAGGGCCTCCACAACGATGCTGAGGCCACCGTGGAGCACAGGGACGCCCGACTGCGTCTCGATAAACGTATGGAATCCGAGCCCCTGGAGGGCCTCTTTGAGCTCCGGAAGCGGGTAGGCGGGGAGGATGACCACCGCATCCTTGTTGCAGTAGGCCTTGAGCCACTCAGGGTCGAAGTGATCTCGATGCAGGTGGCTGATGTACAGATAATCAGTGGCACCCAGGGCGGCATGGCAGCCTACTTCGTCACATAACTATCATTATCGGAACCAAGATTGGGAGAACGCCAAGCACAGAACCGCTTCCTGCAACCACCCCGCTGCAACCTGTCCCTGGCAGGTTGCTGGCCTAGAGCAACTTCGCTGTCGAGTTGCGCTTCAGGCGCTTCAGCTCGCTAGCCATTTCAGGGGTGGCAAAACCTGTGACATGAAGGGCATCCTCGTCATAGGCCACCTGGATGCCGCCCCGGGCGCGAATCGCCTCAACCTCCCCCACCGCCGTATACGGAAGGCGGAGGTCCACAGGAGTTCCTTGGCGCTGGAGGGACTCCTCAAGGGCGCTGCGGAGCGGCCCAAGACCAAGCCCCGTCGCCGCCGAAACGCCGAGTGCTGCGGGGTCAATTTCGCGTGGGTGCATCTCAGCCGCATCGATCTTGTTGGCGGCAATAATGCGAGGCTTCTCTGACGCGCCGAGATCGTCAAGAACGGCCTGCACGGTTGCGCGGTGTTCAAGGGCGTGATGGTCTGAAGCATCAACCACCTCGAGGAGTAGATCGGCACGGGACACTTCTTCAAGGGTGGCGCGGAACGCATCAACGAGTTGATGTGGCAGCTTGTGGATGAATCCCACAGTGTCGGTAACGATGGCATTCAGGCCGCCCGGCAGCCGAACTCTACGGCTGGTCGGATCTAGGGTGGCGAACAAGCGATCCTCGGCCAGCACCACGCTGCTACCAACGAGGCTGTTCAGCAGTGTTGACTTGCCGGCATTCGTGTAGCCAACGATGGCAACGGTTGGCTCACCACGTGTGGTGCGGCTCTTCGCACCCGTCTCGCGGTTCCGGCGCACCTGGTCAACGCGGGCTTTCATCACCGAGATTCGGTCACGGATCAACCGGCGGTCGGTTTCAAGCTGCGACTCGCCCGGACCCCGCGTGCCGATGCCGCCACCGGTACGCGAGAGGTGTGTCCAGAGATTTGTGAGGCGGGGCAACTGGTATTCAAGCTGAGCGAGCTCTACTTGGAGGCGACCCTCACGAGTGCGCGCGTGCAGGGCGAAGATGTCAAGGATGAGCCGGCTGCGATCAATCACTTTGACGCCAAGTACCTCTTCGAGGCCACGCTGCTGCGTTGGCGAAAGTTCGTCATCGGCAATCAGAACGGTGAATCCTGTTTCCACTTTGGCGGCGAGCAGCTCTTGCGCTTTACCAGCGCCAATGTACGTGTCGGGGTCAGGGTGACGTCGCTGTTGCCATTCAGCACCGACAACTTCAGCACCCGCAGTTCGAGCTAAGCTTGCCAACTCTTGAAGGCTATCCTCAGCTGGCCATCCTTCGTCGCTTCGAGTGTCAACCGCGATCAGGAAGGCGCGCTCTGGTGCGGGCGTGAGGTCAATCGGTGCGGTTTTCTTCGTCACTGTCCCTCTAGCGTACCGCGATCCGCAGCGCGTGCGGCAGGAGGCTCTGCGCAATCTCTGCTGCAGAGCGCCCGTCGGTTGCAACCGTCTCAACAAGCTCCTCGCCGCGGTACCAGGTGCGCTGTCGGCGGGCATACGCCCACGTTCGTGTTGCCGCAGTACCGATGGCGCGCTCACGATCCATGATTTGGTCGATATACGCCTGCGCTTCGCGATATCCAATACCGGAGAGTGCCGGAGTCTCTAATGGAAGGCGTGCCGCGAGGTGTTCGGTCTCTTCGACAAGGCCTCCGTCGAACTGCGCTCGTACACGCGCATTGATTGCAGCACGGTGACGTTCAAAATTAGTGTCATCAAGTTGCACGTACGCCGTCGGCGCGGCCCAAGGATTCTCCTCTTCAACGAGCGGATCACCGCCGAGGCGTACGATCTCCAGCGTTCGGATAAGCCGTCGGGCGCTCGCGGTGGCCACTGCATCAGCGGCCGCCGGATTTCGTTCACGGAGTTCCGTATCAAGTGGCTCACGGCCCGAATTGGCGAACTGCAGCTCAAGCTGAGATCGAATCAGTGGGTTGCTTGGACGGGCGCCACCCGAGAGGAAGCCCTTCAGCAGGCCCCGCTGGTAGAGCCCGGTACCACCCACCACAATCGCGATCCCCTCTCCCCCGCTTGCCCGAGCGTGATTGGCAATCGCTGACCGTGCGGCGTCGAGCCAGTCGTACAGGGTGAAGGGATCGCTCGCTTCGGCTATGTCGATGCAGGCGTGCGGCCGAACGGCGCGGATTTCAGCATTGATCTTGTCGGTGCCGATATCAAAACCGCGGAACACCTGGCGCGAGTCTGCCGACACCAAGACAGAACTCACTCCAGCAGTGTCGAGAGCGTCCGCTAGCGCAAGCGCGGCGGCGCTCTTCCCCACCGCGGTAGGCCCACCGATCGCGAGGATCGGTAGGGTTAACATGCTATCGGGCGTAATCGACCGCCCGCGTCTCGCGAATCACTGTGACGCGAATCTGCCCTGGATATGCAAGCTGCTCTTCGATGCGTTTGACCACATCGTGGGCAATGGTGCGCGCCTGTTCGTCGTTGACCTGATCGGGGCGAACCAAAATGCGCACCTCTCGACCGGCCTGCACGGCGTACACCTTCTCGACACCCTCAAATCCAAGAGCAATCTGCTGCAGATCTTCTAGTCGACGTAGGTGCGCTTCACCCTGGTCTCCGCGTGCGCCAGGTCGTGCTGCGCTAATGGCGTCGGCAACCTGCACGATTGGAGCTTCACGCGCGGTGCACTCCACCTCTTGATGGTGCGCAGCAATCGCGTTAACAATGCCTTCGGGCATTCCGTGACGGCGCGCAAGGTCGGCGCCGATCGCCGCATGCGTACCTTCAATCTCATGATCGAGCGCCTTGCCGATGTCGTGAAGGAGTCCGCCAACCTTGGCCGCACGAATATCCATACCGAGTTCACCGGCAACCGCCCCAGCAACTTGCGCAGTCTCAATTGAATGGAGCAAGACGTTCTGGCCGAATGACGTACGCCACTGAAGTCGTCCAAGAATGCGAAGGAGCTCTGTTGGGATTCCGGTGACGCCCACCTTGAGCGCAGCTGCTTCGCCGTTCTTCAATGAGTCGGCATCAACTTCGCCCTGCGCCTTAGCGACAATCTCTTCGATGCGAATTGGATGAATTCGACCATCTTGCATGAGGCGCTCAAGTGCCACGCGCGCCACCTGGCGGCGCACAGGATCGAACGAAGAGAGCGTAACTTGAAGCGGCGTTTCATCAATGAGCAGTTCAACCCCTGTAGCTGCTTCAAGAGCGCGAATGTTTCGTCCCTCGCGGCCGATTAGCCGGCCCTTCATTTCGTCGCTCGCGAGTTTCACATGGGTGACGGAGTGTTCAGCGCTGTGGTCCGCCGCAACGCGCTGCATGGCCGTGAGGATCATGTCGCGTGCTCGGTCGGCCGCATCTTCCTGCGCACGTCGCTCCAGGGTTGCCTGGAGGCGCTTTGACTCACGCTCAGCCTCTTCGGTGAATCGCGAGAGCACCTCGGTTCGAGCAGTTTCGGGATCTAGTCCGGCAACCTCTGCAAGACGGGTATTCACGTTGGCCCGCGCCACATCGAGGGCTACGGACTCCTCCACAAGGGCGCGTTCGCGTTCTGCGATGGCAACCTCGCGACCGGCAAAGAAACTTTCGCGCTCACCTAGGGTGACTTCGCGAAGGCGAAGGCGTTCAGCCTCTGCGGCAGCCGCCTCACGGTCAGCCTGTTGCGCGAGCTCCGCCTCGGCACGAAGGCGTGAGATCTCGCCCTTTGCGCCGATGACCATGGCGCTCTGCTGCTGACGCGCCTCCTCTAGGATGGCGGCGGCCTTACGGTTCGCGGCCCGAATGGAGGCAGCGGCAATCACGCTTCGCAACACGAGCCCAACTACCACGCCGAATAGAGCAAACAACACGGGAACGATCCCGTTCACATCAGGCATGACTCTCTCCTGCCAGGCTGGCCCCGCGGCCCGGCTCGCGGTAAATAGGTCACAAATCCAGCCAGTGGCTGGGGAGGAGAGGCTACGCCTACACGCCGAATCGGTCAAACGCCCGTGGCGCTGAGCGTGGCGGAACTACTCTTCGTCGGTACCCCCCTCACCCATCGGGGTCCGAGTTTCGGATTCGACGCGCTCCCGAGCCAAGCGCCAAGAGAGGGCGCTCGGGAACCCGCGTCGGGCAAGCCCGTGGGCCAGTCGCTGCACTTCGGCACGGACGTCGCCACCACGAAGGCGCAGTTTGGCGAGAGCTGCGCGTGCGGCTCGCTCTTCGGCACCTTCCCCGTGCTCTTCGACGACGCGTAGCGTCGCTCCCCAGACCGGTTCCGTGCTCAGGGTCTCCCCCGCTGCGCGTTGCGCCAGGAGGCGCTGCGCCAACTCGTCGTCAATGCCCCGCCGCTTCAATTCCTGAATCAGCGCGCGATCACCCCGCTGCCGCGAACGATCGCGCGAATCTAGGAGGGCCTGCCCGAACCGCTCATCGTCGATGAGACCGATCTCAACGAGACGTGCAACCGCGGTACGCACATGCTCTTCGGGGTAGCCAGCGGTGATCAAGCGCTCTTCTAAGCTCCTGCGAGAGCGAGGCGCACCACTGAGCGAGCGTGCAGCTGCCTCCAACACATCGGAGGCCTCTGCCGCTGCTCGGCGGGCTTTCTGCGCTTCAGGGTCGCGGCGACGAGCCACGACGCACCGTTACTCCGCTTCGGGAGCGACGGCGACAGGCACCTCGAGCGTCGTCGACATCGCGCGAAGTTTCGCGTCAATCTCGGCGGCTACTTCAGGATTTGCCTTGAGGAACTCTTTCGCCTGTTCGCGACCTTGGCCGAGTCGCACGTCACCGTAGTTGAACCATGCGCCAGTTTTGGAAACCACATCCGCTGCAACGCCCACATCGAGGAGACCACCAGCCATGCTGATGCCCTCGCCGTACATGATGTCAAATTCTGCAATACGGAATGGTGCGGCCACCTTGTTCTTCACAACCTTCACGCGCACGCGAGAGCCCACTGCCTCGGTGGAGTTCTTAATGGTTTCAATGCGGCGTATATCGAGGCGCACTGAAGCGTAAAACTTCAGGGCACGACCGCCCGGAGTCGTCTCTGGACTGCCATACATGACGCCGATCTTCTCGCGCAGCTGGTTCGTGAAGAGCAGCACCGTGTTTGATCGGGCTACTGCACCGGTCAACTTACGGAGCGCTTGGCTCATGAGACGAGCTTGAATGCCGACAAACGAGTCGCCCATCTCGCCCTCGATCTCGGCACGTGGCACAAGTGCCGCAACCGAGTCGACAACGACAATGTCGACGCCGCCGGAACGAATCAGCGTTTCTGCGATCTCAAGGGCCTGTTCGCCGGTATCTGGCTGGCTCACGAGGAGTTCGTTGACGTTTACGCCTGTCTGTGCGGCATATGCCGAATCAAGAGCATGCTCAACGTCAATGAAGGCCGCGACGCCGCCGCGGCGCTGGGCTTCGGCGATGATGTGTTGGGCAATCGTCGTCTTACCGGACGATTCTGGCCCGTAGATCTCGCTGATGCGGCCCTTTGGAAGGCCACCAACACCGAGGGCAATGTCGAGTGAGATCGCTCCGGTTGGGATGGAATCAATTGCGAGACGCTCGCGGGAACCAAGCTTCATGATCGCGCCGCGACCGAACTGCTTCTCGATGGTGAGGATCGCCGCGTCTACGGCTCGACTGCGCTCAGTGGAGGGCTTCCCCTCCTCCTTTGGCTCAACGGCTGCGCTCTTCTTGGATTCGCTCTTCTCTGCCATGGGTTACTCCTTATCTTCCGACGCTACAGCCCTTTTCTGCTGAGCTCCTCGCAGTCTGCCTGCCGCGGCGTACCGCGGCTGCATCGCACCGCGCTCTGGCACGGCGCCCGGCTCGTCGCCGGCTCCAAGTCGGGGGGTCCCCGGCCCCCCAGCCGCAGCCCGAAGGCGCGGCAGTTCAGCGGCGAGTGTACCCGACGTGATGGCTCCCCGAACCTGCCCCATAAAGGCGCTCATGTGGCGCAGGTTATGGATCGTGAGCAGGCGGTAGGCCAGCAGCTCCTCGGCTCGGAAGAGGTGCGCCAGATAGGCACGACTAAAGCGCCTACAGGTACTGCAATCACACTGAGCATCAACGGGCTCCTGCTCATCGAGGTGTCGCGCATTGCGCAAGTTGAGGCGCCCCCCGGTAACCCAGGCCTGCCCATTGCGGGCGACACGGGCGGGCAAGACGGAGTCGAAGAGGTCAACGCCGCGCAGGACCGCCTCCAGCAGATCGACCGGTGAACCGAGGCCCATCAAGTAGCGGACACGGGTATCCCCCTCCAACGCAGCGACGGTTGCCTCAATTGCGGTGTTGCGCTGCTCTGGGGTTTCATCCCCCGCCAATCCGCCAAGGTTGATGCCATCGAATGGAAGTGAGCGGATGTAGGTCGCTGATTCAGCACGCAGCTCAGGATTGATGCCGCCCTGCGCAATACCGAAGAGCGCTTGACCTGGGCGGTTGTGTGCGCGCAGCGAACGTACCGCCCAGCGATGTGTGCGATCCATAGCCCGGCGCACCTCACGGACGGTACTCCCCTCCGGCATCACCGGCTGGTCAAAGGCAACGGCGATGTCGGGACCGAGCGCCTGCTGCACCTCAATGGATCGCTCCGGCGTGAAGAGGTGCATGGAACCGTCAAGATGACTGCTGAACCTTGCACCCTCTTCGTTGATACGCATTAGCGGCCCGAGGGAGACCACCTGGAAGCCGCCCGAGTCGGTGAGGATCGGTCGATCCCACTGCATAAACTTATGGAGGCCGCCGAAGCGTTGCACCCGCTCATGTCCTGGACGCAGGTAGAGGTGATAGGTGTTCGCGAGGATGATCTGCGCGCCAAGCGACTTCAAATCGTCTGGGTCGAGGGACTTTACTGTGGCATTCGTACCGACAGGCATGAAGTCTGGGGTTTGAACAACTCCGTGCCCTAAACGCAGTTCACCCGCTCGCGCGCGCGATGTTTTGTCCTGAGCGGTAATCGTGAACTCCGCGGCGCCACCGGCACGTGTTGGCAGGGTGGTTGGATCAGAGAGCGCCGCGAAGTGCGCCGATCGGTTCAGCGTTTCCCCCAGAGCGATGTTGAATCTTTGCCGAGGTGGGCGCGAGCCGCATCGGTTACGACGCGACCCTGCGGGGTGCGGTCAATGAAGCCGATACGCAACAGGTACGGCTCAAAGACATCTTCCAGCGCATCGGCGGACTCCCCGAGCAGCGCTGCCATCGCGGCAACACCGACTGGTCCCCCATTGAACTTGTCAATCATGACGGTCAGCAGCTTTCGATCCGTCGCATCAAGTCCCGCCTCGTCGATCTGCAGGCCCTGCAGTGCCGTTGCGGCTGCCTCAACGGTGATGTTGGTGGAGCCGGCTACCTGAACCTCGTCGCGAACGCGGCGTAAGAGGCGATTCGCGACCCGCGGTGTCCCGCGGCTGCGCGCTGCGATCAGCGCGGCTGCATCAGCGGCGATCTCAATCCCGAGGATGCCGGCGGAGCGGCGGACGATTGCCGCGAGGTCACCATCGTCGCGGCCATCCGCTCGGCGAAGACGATGCTTAGCGCCGCTGCGGCCATCCGCATGACGCAGACGGTGGACCTCGAGGGCCTCGGGCACGGTGAGATCCCGCGCGTGCCCATTCTCTCGCTCGACCTCGACCTTGCGCAAGTGGCGCACCAGCACCTAACGGGGACCGTTCTCGCGAGCCCCGTGCTCCGGGAGCTCCTCGTGGAGGAGCCCAAGGCCGATAGCCTGAAGCTCTATCACCCGAGCGGCAGGCCTATCGAGATCTGCACCGTGGCAGGCAAGCGAGCGGGCTCCAG
>RFPZ01000051.1 GCA_009925905.1 Candidatus Aquidulcis frankliniae | reverse complement strand
GCTGGCGTTCGCGGTGCAGTCACCGGCAGAGGCGCCGGCGCCATGTGGCATCTGCCGTCAGCGCATTCGTGAGTTTGCTGCCAGCCTCTCAATCCCCATCATTGCGGTGAACCTGGACGAACGGCTAGAGATTCTGCGCATTAATCGCTACCCATTTGAACTGCTGCTACCGAACTCCTTCGGCCCGGAGAATATCGGTAAATAAAAACGCCTCGTTGCGACGTCAGCCGCAACGAGGCGCTCTTAACTGATCGAAAACGTTAGCTGCGGAGATCCTTATACGCCGCCCAAATCACGGGCAGCATTACGAGGACACCAAGCCCGAAGACGATCGGGTCGTTCACTTGCTCTTCTTGGCGAGCAGGTTGCCGAGTCCGAGGATCGCGCCGACCCAAAGGCCGACGTAGATGCCTGCGTCCTTATCGGCCGCAACGCCAAGTCCAAAGTACAGTGCGATCGAGATCACAAGGCTTGCCCCAGCGGCAGCGATGTACAGGTTCTTCGAATCCATAGTTCCTCCCTTTTCTTTGAGTTGATTCTCAACCCAGGGAAAAACCGTAGCGGATCAGACGACTTTTCTCAACTTTTCAGGGCTGGGCTCTCTGGATCGTCGCCGGCGGTCAGCTCTACCCGTTCGATCTTCTCGCCACGATCGAGGACCTTCTTTGCCGAGGTCTTGATCTGCTCAATGTCTTTGCTGGCCTGCCCAAAGTGACCTTCCAGGCTCTCAACGCGCTCCCCAAGGCGACCAACGTCGTCGAGGATGAGGCGCACCTCGCGCTGGATGAGTGATGCCTGCGCGGCGATCTTGGTATCGATGTAGACCGACCGGAGATTGGTCAACCAGCCATGGATGGTGTTCGGGCTGGCGAGATACACCCGCTTCTTACTTGCGTATTCCACGAGGTCGGCGAAGTGTTGTAGGAGCTCGCCGTAAATGGACTCTGCCGGAATGAACATGAGGGCAAGGTCGCGTGTCTCCCCCTTGATGAGGTACTTCGATGAGATGTCGTCGATATGCTTCTTGACGTCAACTTTGAATTGGCGCTCGGCAACGATACGAGTGGCATCATCGCCGGCCGCGAGCATGCTGCGATACGACTCGAGTGGGAACTTTGAGTCAACTGCAAGGTCGCCGCCACGTTCACCGAAACGAATCAGACAGTCGACGCGCGCTCGATTTGAGAGTGTTGCCTGGAACTCATAGAGCTCGGCGGGGAGCACGTCTTCAACGATCTGTTCGAGGCGGACTTCGCCAAACGCACCACGCGCTTGATTGCTGCCGAGGATGCCAACAAGGTCAACGACCTGGCCCTTCAGCTCTTCAATCTGCTGCTGCGCGCGATCAATGATTCCCAGGCGTTCACCAACCTGTTGGAGCTGTTCAGTAGTGCCCTTTGCGCCCGCGGCTAAGGCCTGTTGCACGCTCTCGCGATCGCGATTGGACTGCTCAACAAGCCCCTGCACCATGGTTGCAAGCTGCGCGGCTTGAAGGGCAGCACTCTGGTCGGGTTGCGCTGGGCGTCCGGCACGCACGGCTGCATACACAGATGCGATGGCGGCGATGCTAGTAAAGAGGACGGCGAGTGCTACGAGTATGTCGTTCATATCGCCAATCTTGCCCGATCACTGTGCCGACTGTTTGGCACAGTCGCGCGGCAACGCGGCGTACTTACGCGCCTGGAACCGGTGCTGCGCGTTCAAGGAATTCAGGGATGCGGGTGAGGTCGACGTTCCCGCCGCTCAGGATCACGACGACGCGATCGCCAGGGATGACAGGGATGCGACCAAACAGCAGCGCGGCAAGTGCGGCGGCTCCAGCCGGTTCCACCACCTGCTTAAGGCGCTCCATCGCGAAGCGCAAGCCGCCGAGAATCTCTTCATCAGGAAGTGTCACTAGACCGTCAAGCAGCGACGAGGCGAGCGGAAGTGTCCAAGATCCGGCGTACGGCGCTCCAAGTCCATCGGCAACCGTGACGGGAGTTACTGGCACGACACCGCCCGTGTCTACCGCCTGCTTCACGGCAGAGGAGCCGTCGGGCTCAACACCGTAGAGCCGAATCTCGGGCTTTAGTGCGCGGAGCGCAACAGATGCCCCACAGAGCATGCCGCCTCCGCCAAGTCCACCAATGACGACATCAGCTTCGGGAATCTGCTCAAGGATCTCAATGCCCATGCTGCCGTGACCGGCAATCACAAACGGATCATCAAATGGGTGAGCATCAATGAGGCCACGCTCTGCGACCAGCTTGTTCTTCAGCTCTCCTGCTGTGCCCATGTGCCCTTCGACAAGGTGCACAGTTGCCCCATAGGCTTTGCAGGCGGCGATCTTTGCAGGCACGGCCTTTGCTGGCATGACCACCTCAACGGGAATGCCGTAGGCGCGGCCTGCCCAGGCGTAGGCGGCGGCGGCGTTTCCTGCGCTAAAAGTGATGATCCCGCGGCGCTGCACATCCTCAATCCCGAAGAACTCCACAAGTCGCGCAACGCGATTCAGCATGCCGCGAACCTTGTACGAGCCACTGCGCTGGAGATGCTCAGACTTGAATCGCACGCGGCCATCGCCGAGGGTTGGGCCGCCGCTCCGGCGCAGGGCGTCGGCAGCGCCAACCGACGAGAGGATCGGCGTGATGTGCAGCTTCCCAGCGGTGCGCTGGACTGCATCCTTCACCGCCTTCAAATCCATGCTGAACGGCTCGCCCGTCAGGGGATCCGTGGTTGGCAGTGGCGGATAGGCTGGGCGCTGTTCGCGAGCGGATCGGTCGGGCATGGGGAGAACGGTAGTACATACGCGGGGTGAGCAGGTAGCCTGTGCGCATGTTGGAGATTCGCCCTGCAACCTTTGAAGAGATCTTGCACCTACGCCACGCTGTGCTGCGAGCAGGACGACCGCTGGAGAGCGCCTACTACCCGGGTGATGAATCTGGCGCTGGGGTTCATTGGGGTGCTTGGAGCGGCGGCGAGCTCGCAGCGTGTGTTTCGCTCTATACCGTCGACGGTCCCAGCACCCAACTACGAGGAGCGGCGACCGCACCACAGTGGCGAAATCAAGGGATCGGAGAGGCCTTGATGCGCACCGCCATCGCCGCCTGGTGGGCCGACGAACGCGCGCCACGTGACCTCTGGTGTAACGCCCGAATTGCGGCCATTACTCTCTACGAACGTCTCGGATTCGTTGCTGAGGGGGAGCGCTTTGAGTTCCCACAAGTCGGACCTCACCAGCGCATGCGCTGGGTCGCTCCATGATCGGCGCACTCTTCGGCGTGATTGCTGCCTTCTCGTGGGGGGGCGGTGACTTCTTAGGTGGGCTCGCGAGTCGGCGCCTCCCGACCTTCTTGGTCGTCGCAACAAGTCAGGCGGCGGCACTGGCCCTCCTTATCCCTGTTGCGGTTCTCTTCGGTGGCACACCGCCAAGCGGCCCATCACTCCTTACCACCGCGCTCGCGGGCATTGTTGGCGGCACCGGCGTGCTCTCGCTCTATCACGGGTTCGCGCATGGGCGAATCTCTATTGTTGCCAGCATTGCAGGGACACTCGCCGCACTGATTCCAGTTGGGGTGAGCATTGCCCAAGGTGAGGTTCCATCAGCCTTGCGTCTTTTTGGATTCTTTGCCGCCATTGTTTCAATCATCATTGTCTCAACGAGCGCAGTTGAGCATGCGGTGGTCGGCGAGGCTGGTGCGCACGCTGACGCATCAAGCGGATCTGCGGCACGCGGAGGTGCCGTGTATGGAGTCGCGGCTGGGATGTGCTTTGCAGGATTTAGTTTGATCTTTTCCGGCGTGGAATCCGACGCAACTGTTTGGCTCCTCACCATTCTTCGTATCGCGAGTGTCTCAGCCCTCACCATTGTCTTCATTACGGCGCGCCTGGTTGGTCGACGCCCACCCGGCGATGAGCCGATTCGCGCGGGAGCGATTCCATCAGGGCTGCTGCCACGACTTCGTCTCCTCTTGCTTCTTGCCGCGGCGGGTACTGGCGACACGCTAGGGAATCTCTTCTTCTTCCTCTCATCTGGCGAGAGTGGTGTCGCCGTCGCTGCCGTCTTTACGTCCATCGCACCGATCACCACGGTGATCTTTGCTGCGTTGCTTCTCGGTGAGCGTGTTGCCGCGCGGCAAGGGTTGGGAATTGCGCTTGCAGGCGTGGCCACCGTTGCTATTGCTCTGGGCGGAGTGGCGTAGACGAACTGTTACAGACCCGCTACTATCGCTCTCCCATGACTAATACACCGCCTGTAGAGCCGACGCCCATCGCCATCGACCGCGCAAGTGGCGCGCTGCGCCTTGCCGATCGCACCATCACCCTCACCGGCACAGAGCTGCGACTCCTCTCGCTCCTGATCGAGCGACTCGGCGACGCGGTTTCACATCAAGAGATTCGCGATTACGTGTGGGGCGAGAACTGGGCGGGCGGCGACGAAGCCCTCCGTGTTGCTGTCAATCGACTCCGCAAAAAGTTTGAAAACAATCAGCGTCGCCCACAAATCTTGGTGAGCGTTCGTGGGATTGGCTATCGCCTGATTGGTACCCGTCAGCCGTAACGCCTCACTGCAGCTGCGCGAAGAGCGGCTTCAAGAACTGACTCTCAATCACGAGTGCGATATACGCGACAGGAAAGCTCGCGAAGAGACCGAGCACGGCCGACCAGCCTGAACGCTCCGTACCTTTGCCATCTGCGCGAGGTTGCGGCACGGTCAGATACGTGATGAGGCTGCCGAAGATCACCGTGCCGAGCACGAGCAGTGCCGCCGCCTCCGTTCGCAGATCTCTTCCGCCGATTACTCCGCTCAGCCCTTCGCCACTGCGGAGCGCGTGGTCAACTTGTAGGTCGTAGGCGAGATAGAGAAGGGTGAGCAGCGCCGCGACGGAAACGTTGGAGAATACGGCGCGAAAGACCGGCTTCGGCGCGTGCATCAACTGGTAGATGCGTCGGGAGATGAAGCCTCGTGGGCGGCGTGGCTTATCCATACAGGATTTCGATAGTCGGTCGCTTCGGCAGGGTTTCGGGAGTGTGCGCGGCAATGAGGGCGATCAGCTCGGCGATGCGCGCCACCTCAGCCTCGGTGTTCCAGAAGCCCCACGAGGTCCGTAGGGCGGCGGCAGATCCAGGGCGACCATCGATGGGCGGAAGGCTCGGCACCCGCCGGGTTATGGCGAAGGCGCGGCGGGAGAGCTCCTCCACGAGCTGTTCAGGCTTCCAGCCGGCCACGCGAAGCGAAACAATCGTGGCGTGCCCACCGGCTGGGGCGAGCATCTCTACCCCTGGCAGGTTTCGCACGGCGGCGTGGAACTCGGCGGCGAGGCGTTGGGCACGATCGGTTGCCCACGGCAGGCCAACCTGCATGGAATACCATCCCGCCGCCCGGGCAGCCCCCGCCAGCGCTGGGCGGCTGAATCCTGAGACCTGGAAGCGACGGGCGTCGGCGCGTAGTGTTCCAACCCCGTTCAGCGGCTGCCCATCGAATGCCATATAGCCGCCAATGATCGGACGGAAGGTGTCGGCGGCTAACGCTTCACGCGACACCCGAATGCCGGCGAGCCCCTCCACGCCAAGGAGCCACTTCTGCGATGGGAATGCGAGCAGATCCGGGTTGAGCGCATCGATGTCATCGCGCAGCGCACCAACACCCTGCGCTCCGTCGAGCACCGTGGTGACACCAGCAGCGCGCGCCGCTGCGAGCAGCGGCGCAACAGGGAGCATCCGACCGCTGATCCATGAGACGCGCGAGAGGATCAACAACTTGGTTGGAGCGGCTAGCAGCGGCAAGACACTCGCCACAATCTCGTCATCGCTGAGCGGCTGGCCAATTTCGTTGCAAAGTGAGAGCGTATGGATGATCGCTCCGGTTCGCGACGCAAGCGCTGCAAGGCTACCGCGAATTGCTGGATACTCTTCGTCGAAGGTGACGATGCGGTCGCCAGCGCGCCACTCCATTCCAAGTATTGGACGCAGGACCGACTCGGTAGTGCTGTGACCGATTGCAACTAATTCAAGGTCGGTGGCGAGCACCCCAGCGAAAACACCGCGCAACTCGTTGGCGCGCTCCTCTACATCATCCATGGCATGTTCGGTGGCGCGCCCGGTCTGCAGCTCTTGATCATGGATTGCGCGCATCGCAGCATCAACCTCAGCCGGCACAGGTCCGTTGCTCCCTGCGTTGAGATAAATGCTTGCCTCGGTTGACGGCATCAGCTTTCGGAGTTCGGTGACCTTCTCGAGATCGCTCATTCTGTCTCCCCTGCGGATCCACTGGAGGCGCGGCAACGCGCCTCGATCGCCGAGAGTGACGCTACCTGATCGGGGCCGAGGTCGGTGCGGAAGCGCACGATGCGTGGACCGCGAAGAGCGTATCCCGATCCGCTGCGCTCACTGCGCCGCAACTCGTCAAACGAGACCTCTACAACGATGCGCGGCTCAACGCTGCGATAGTTGCCCAGCTGCGCGACGGTGTGTGCCTCAAACCAGCGCCCCATCTCGCTCATTTCGCGCTCGCCCAACTGTGCGGAGGCGCGACCAAGCGTGGTGAGTCGGCCAGAGAGATCGTCGCGAACTGCGAAGGTCAACTCCGATAGAAGTGTTCGGCGCCGTCCAACGCCGTACTCCACGCCAACCACCACGCAGTCAACGCTATCGATCGGGTGCTTCAGCTTCAACCATGCTGATCCTCGTCGGCCTGGGGCATACGCTGCGGTAGTTGATTTCAGTACGATTCCTTCAGAACCGCGCATGCGTGCGGCAATGAACTCCGCTTCAATCTCTTCAATGCCGTCAACGATTTTCTGCGGTGCAACTCGAATCATGTCGCCACACCGTTCTGAAATCCCAAGTGTCATGAGTGCCGCGTGCCGCTGTTGGAGGGGTGCTCCGATGAGCAACTGCTCCCCGTGCGCGATAAGGTCAAAGGCAATGAACTGTACGGCGGTACGTTCGCGTTCATGGAGGGTTGTCTCTGCTCCGATGAGTCGCGATTGCACTGCACTCACCGGAAGAGGGTGCCCCTCTTCAAAGGCAATGATCTCGCCATCGAGAATGAGTGATTCAGGGTGCTGCGCCGCAGCTGCTGCGATTTCAGGGAAGGCGACAGTGATGTCGTTGGCATCTCGACCATAGAGCGCCACCTGCCCATCGGAGAGGTGCAACTGCACGCGGATGCCGTCGTACTTGTCCTCAACGCCGATGGCGGTGGCGGAGATCTCGCTCAGGCGTTCCAGGGCATCGGCGGCGCTGGCGGCTGGTGCAGCGAGCATGGCGGGGATCGGATGAAAGTATCGGAGCTTTGCATCAGCCAATGCGCCGCGTTTTGCTAGCAGTGCGACGCGGCCAGCATCCCCCTCAAGGGTCATCGCCCAGCGAACAGCACTTGTGTCGGCGTCAAAGGCTGAGGCAATCGCCCCTTCAAGGAGGCCGTCACGAAGGCCAATTTGAACGTCGCCGGAGAGCATGCGCACGACGTACTTCGCTGCGATGGGCGATGTGCCGTAGAAGAGTTGCGTGAGTAGATCGTGCCGGCGTTGCCCGCTGGCGCCACGGATCGCGGCAAAGGTTTCTGGGAGCGACCGCAGGGTTGGCGCTGAGTCAGCCCCCGCCAGAGGGAGGACCCCAGTGGCGCTGGCGATGGCGCTGCTCCGCACCTGCGCGTGGCGCTCCTCGTTGGCGGCTGCTTCGCCGGCAATCGGGCGTTCGCTCTCGAGCAACTCTTCAACGGCGAGGCCGATGTCGCCCGTCTCATCAAGGATCTTGGCCAGTGAGCCGGCCGGTGCGCCAGCAACCTCTTCGACCGCCTTGGCGAGTGTTGGCCATGAGACTGCGCCCGCCTGCGCAGTGCCCCGGCTTCCCAGGAGTCGGCAGATCACCTCTAGGTCGACCTCGTCGGCGGCGCGGAGCGCATCGGCAAAGAGGCGTGCCTTCTCGGAGGTGCGCGAGGCGCCCTCAATCTTGCGTGCTAACTGCATCCAACTAAGCATCGGGGCGATCGTATACCGTGGCCGCGTGGTCGGATCGAATCCCCAAGGAACTATCGGCGGACATGAGGCGGTCCTCGTGGGAGGACGCGTCGCACTGCGTCCACACACCGCCGACACGCTCCCAGCGCTCAAGCGCTGGTATGCCGACCCTGAGCTTGTGCGCCTCGCGCGCCATCGCAATGAGCCACTCACCGGCGACGAGGTGGAGCGGCTGGTTCGTGACCGCTTCTCCACCGCCCAAATGCTCGCCTTCGCCCTCTACGAACGTGTCGGTACGACCGAGCAGCTTGTCGGCAGCTGCACGCTCGCGAATCTTGATATCGAGAACGGCACTGCAAGCTTCCACTTGATGATCGGCGAGCCTGACGCTCGCGGACGCGGCCTTGGCAGCGAAGCGACGCGCCTGGTCACGCGATTCGCCTTTGAGGCTCTTGGGCTCCACCGCATCAGCCTCACCCTCTTCGCCTTCAATGAGGCGGCGCTACGCTGCTACACCAAGGCAGGATTTAGAGAAGAGGGGCGCTTGCGTGATGCGATCACCCGCGATGGACGACGCTGGGATGAGATCCAGATGGGGATCTTAGCGACCGAGGCGTCGTAACGAGCGAGATTACGCGCGGAACGCCTTTCGCGTCATGTCAATGAACCGTTCTCGATCCACCCGATAGACCACACGGCAGTTCGGCTCGCGCTTTGTGTTGCCAAGGTGATCGACAATCGTTTGTCCACGCTCATGCCCAAGGCCGAGCGACACCTCAACGCGACGATGCGCCTCACTCGTTGCAATATCAGGCTCAAGTGCGACCGCCATAGCAATCGGATCTGGCCAGTCGAAGCC
>RFPZ01000006.1 GCA_009925905.1 Candidatus Aquidulcis frankliniae | reverse complement strand
TTCGGCAGCGCCAGGCCCACGCTTCATCGCCATCGGCCCCGTCATAGGGGAGTGCCTCGGTGCTCAGCTTCTCGGCAAGCCCTTCACGGGCGGCCAAGGTTGCCGCAATAGCAGCGGCACGCTCCGCCTCGCTTTCGCGTTTGTAGGGATACGACTGAGCGACGTTGGTTGGCATGGGCGGAGTATACCGACCACCGCAGGCGGGAACCCGTATGCTGCAGTCGTGACTGGATCAATGAAGGCACTGCTTCTCGGCACCCTCACGTTGCGTACCGCGACGGGGACTACGGGCGCCCTGCTGATCGTCTGGAATAAGTACCTGAACTCCACCGGCTCGGTCACGATCACCCCGGTTGATCTCGCAACGATCACACTCGCCTTCTATGTGACGGAGCTGCTCGGCTCGCCGATCTTCGGCATCATCGCCGACCGCATTGGACGAAAGCCCGTGATGCTCCTCGGGCCCCTCTTCGGCCTCGCGGCGGTGATCATGACCCCCTTCTCCATGACGATCCCTCTGCTCATTGGCACACGCCTCCTTGAAGGCGCTTCTACCGCGGCAAGCGTCCCTTCAATCCTTTCGTATGTTGCGGCAAAGACCAGTCACGACGCCGCGTTGCGGGGTCGCGTAGTCACCCTCTTTGAAGTGGCGACACTCGGAGGTCTCCTCGTTGCAGGTACGGCGCTGGCTGGACCGCTCTGGGCAATCTTTGGCCCAGCAGCATTTGCGGTGAACGGTGCCATCTATGTGCTCGCACTGCTTTTCTTCGCCTATGGCGTGAAGGATGAGCACGCCGCGCCAACCCATCAAACGGAGAATCGACTTCGCAAGTACCTGAAACTGTTTAGTCAGCGTGGGATCCTGCTCTTTGTGCCGACGTGGGTTTCAATCAACGCCATCATTGGCGTTTGGGTGCCTCAGGGGCTCAACCTGCTTCTCGGCGATGAGACGGTGAATCTGTCGGGGCAGTTCCTGCTGAGCGGGTTCCCGTTTGTTGTCGTCACCTCAGCATTTGCGTTCGTGGCGCTCATTGGCGGCGTCGGCCTCTTCTTCTGGGGGAATCGCTTCGCCAACTTCCGTCGGACCACTATGCTCCTTCTTGGGCTGATCGCCTTCATTGTGGCAATGGCGGCCATCTTCGCTATCAATCGCCTCTCTGGTAGCGAGCTACCGTTGATCGCGCTCCTGTTCGTGGTGCTCTGTGGCTCCATGTTCTTCATCGCAGGGGCAACACCGGCTGCCCTCGGGTTCTTGGCCGACGTCTCAGAGCGGTATCACACAGACCGAAGCGCAGTGATGGGCCTCTATTCGATCTTCCTCGGCCTTGGCCAGGTGATTGGCGTGAAGCTTGCTGGCGACCTGGCGTTCACGTACGGCGTCGATGGCTTGGTCTACGCAACGCTCGGGTTCCTTGTAGTGGCAGGCACGTTCCTGCTCATTCTGCGCCGCGTTGAGCACGAAATCCTGCTCCCGAGCGCCCCCGGGCAACAGCACACGCACGGCTGACCCGCGCCGATAGAATCGAGGAGACGTCTGGGCGCTTTGCCCATACGCACGTAGGGAGGGGGACTGCCATGGCGAAGTCAACAGTTGCCATCATTACCGACAGCGCATCAGACATTCCGCCTGACGCCGCGAAGAAACTTGGCATTGCGATCGTGCCAGTCATCGTCTCCTTCGGCTCTGAGAGCTTCAAGGTGAACGAAGAGCTCTCCATGGATGAGTTTTGGAAGCGACTTACCGCGCCAGGCGCACCATTCCCAAAGACTGCAGCGCCACCCCCCGCCGCCTTCACCGCGGCCTATGACAAAGCGTTCGCTGGCGGGGCGAAAGAGGTCGTCTCCGTTCACGTCGCCTCCAAACTTTCGGCGACCTTCAGAAACGCTGAAATCGCCGCGGCAGATCATCCGCAGTCAAAGAACATTCACCTCGTAGATACCGCAACAGCTTCGGCGGCCGAAGGGTTGCTCGTTGCGCGCGCCTACCACCGCGCAGAGGAGGGATGGAAGGCTCCGCAGATCGTCGCCGAGCTCGGCGAGTTGATCCCAAAGACGCACGTCATCTTCTTCCTTGATTCGCTCGACTACCTAAAGGCCGGTGGCCGCATTAGCCCAGCGCGAGCGGCGATCGGCGGCCTACTTTCGGTGAAGCCGATCATCGACATCATCGACGGAGAGGTCGTGACGCTCGATAAGCCACGAACGTCGGCAAAGGCGCGCGAGCGGTTCATGGAGCTGATCAGCGCATCGCCGATTCAGGAGCTGACCATGCTCCACTCCGAGGCGCCCGACATTGAGGCGTTCCGCGATGAGGTCTGCGCTCGGTTCCCAGAGATTGCTGCGCTCAAGCCCGGGATCGTTCGGGCTGGGGCGGCGATTGGCCCACACACCGGTCCGAAGGGCCTCGGCGTCGCACTGATCCGCGCCTAGCCACAAAACCGCACCTCGCCGCACGGGCGGGAGCAGGCCGCAACCTGCGCGCAACGCCCTTTTTGGGCACGTTGTAGGGTTGGGGAGATCGCCGCACGGCGGCCGCCAGGCACCCGCCAGGGCGGCAGAGGAGAGGTGCACAACGATGAGTTCACAAAAGAGCGCCTGGGCAGTTGCGCAGCAGCAGTTTGACCTTGCCGCCAAGCGGCTTGGCCTTGATTCCGGCATTGCCGCCGTCTTGCGCGAGCCACGCCGACAGCTGACCGTGCACTTCCCAGTGCGCATGGATGACGGCAGCACCCGAGTCTTCGAGGGGCACCGCGTGCAGCACAATCTCGGACGTGGACCAGCGAAGGGCGGCATCCGCTTCCACCAGGACGTGAACATTGACGAGGTGAAAGCGCTCGCAATGTGGATGTCATGGAAGTGCGCCGTGATGGATCTTCCATACGGCGGTGGTAAGGGCGGCGTCACTGTGGACCCAAAGCAACTTTCGCAGGGCGAACTTGAGCGCCTCACCCGACGCTTTACGACCGAAATCGCCGTCATTATTGGGCCGGAGTCCGATATTCCAGCCCCCGATGTGAACACCAACAGCCAGACGATGGCGTGGATGATGGACACCTACTCAATGCACGTTGGTTACACCGTTCCTGGTGTCGTCACCGGCAAGCCAATTGCGCTCGGCGGCTCAAAGGGTCGCAATGAGGCAACAGCACGTGGTGCCGTCTTCTGCATTCGCGAAGCTGCCGGCAAGATCAACCTCAACTTGAAAGGCGCGACTGTGGTGGTGCAGGGATACGGCAACGCCGGATCAATTGCAGCGCGACTCATCAGCGACCTCGGTTCGAAGGTGATCGCAGTCTCCGATAGCAGCGGTGGCATTCACAATCCAGCTGGACTCGATCTTGACGCGGTGGATGCGCACAAGAAGAAGACTGGCAGTGTGGTTGGTTTTGCGGGCGCAACACCGGTGAGCAATCAGGCAATCCTGGAGATTCCTTGCGATGTGCTCATCCCCGCCGCACTTGAGAATCAGATTACCGCAGAGAACGCGGGCAAAATCAAGACGAAGATCGTCGCTGAGGCGGCGAACGGGCCAACGACGCCTGAGGCGGACGAGATTCTCTTCGCGAACGGCGCGATGGTGATCCCTGACATCCTCTGCAACGCAGGTGGTGTGACGGTGAGCTACTTCGAGTGGGTCCAAGACCTGAACCGCGACTTCTGGGAAGAGGACGAGGTCAACGTTCGACTTGAGAAGAAGATGGTTCGCGCATTCCACGAGGTGTACGACATGGCCCAGAAGGAGAAGAGCCACCTCCGTACCGGTGCCTACCTCCTCTCGGTCCAGCGTGTTGCCGACGCGATGAAGGTGCGGGGTATCTACCCGTAACCCCCCTGCGCGCTAGGATGCGCACATGGCTGGGCTAGACCACGAAGAGCGCTTTCTCTTTCGCGAGGAGATCCTCGCGCTTGCCGCTGCGCTCACTGAGGGCTCTGCGCTCGACAACGTTGAGGACCTGCTCGTCGACCTGATCACTTCGAGCCACTTCGACGCCGAGGTGGTGACGTTGGAGCGCTCACTGCAGGCGATGCTCGGTCAGCGCCAGGGATCAACCTTGGTGACCGCACTCACCGCCGCCCCCGAAGTCTTTGAAGAGGTGTCGCAACTTCGTCTGCCACCGGAAGTTGTTGACCGTCTCGCCGGTTGGCGCGCCCGGTTCGGCCTAGCGATTGACAACGCGCTCAGCTTTCTCTCAAACCCCGACGGCATTCAAGGGCATAACTTCACCACGCAGGTGGCCCACGCCGACGACCGCCGCACGCTACAGGGGCGACTCACCTTCGTTCGCTACAGCAACGAGTCGGAGTTCTTTATCGCCGACGCCAACGTCTTTTTGGAGGTAGCCGCCGAAGTGCTCGACAAGCTTGGCACTCATATCAGCCGCGAGGATGTTGACCAGGATTCCGTGATACGCCTAAAAGAGGCGGTCAACCTGATCGAGCGTCGCACCGCGCCGCGCGAAGAGGCGTAGCCCAGTGACCGGCGCCGCGGGCGCACGGCAGCTCTTCCTCGCCGCGACTGGCCAGAACCGCGGCAAGACCACCACTTCACTCGGTCTCTTTGCCGCGTTCCGCGCCCAGGGCCTGGATGCGGGATTCATGAAGCCGGTCGGACAGCGCTGGATCACCATCGATGACACACCCGCGGACGAAGACGCCGCGCTGATGCGCGGCGTCTTTGACCTCCAAGATGCCGTCGCCCTGCTCTCGCCCGTGCAGATCCCACGCGGCTTCACCCGCAAGGTGATCGAGGGACAGGTGGTGGAAGATCTTGGGGCGAAAATCATCGCCGCCCAGGTTGCGCTCGCTCAGAGGCACGAGCTGCTACTGCTTGAAGGGACAGGGCACGCAGGGGTTGGGGCGGTCATTGGACTGAGTAACGCCGACGTTGCGGCGCTGCTCGACGCACCGGTGATCATTGTGAGTGAAGGCGGTATTGGCCGACCGATCGACGAGATCGTGCTGAACGCAGCCCTCTTCGCCGCGCGTGGCGTTGAGGTGGCGGGGGCGATCGTCAATAAAGTTGATCTTGACCTACAGCCAGAGCTACCACGCCTACTAGAGAAGGGTCTGGCGCGTCACGGAATCCCGCTCCTTGGCGTACTTCCATACCGCCAGATTCTTTCAAACCCCACACTGGCAATCATTGAAGATGGGCTGCAGGGCGAGACACTCTGGCCAGGTCGCGACATGGACGCAATCATTGCGCGAGTTTCAGTTGCCGCAATGCAGCCAGAACATGTGATGCAGCGCATTGGCGAAAGCGCCTTGGTGGTAGTGCCTGGCGACCGGGAAGATGTCATTGAAGTGCTTACCCAACTGTGGCTTGATGGCGCAGAGCATCCGAACCGGCCGCTTGGTTTTGTGCTCAGTGGCGGGTATCGACCGAGCGCCCGAGTCCTTGAGATGATTCGTACGGCGAACATTTTCGCCGTCCTCATGGAGGGTGACACCTATAGCGTTGCCTCCAAAGTGCATGATCTTTTGGTGAAGACGCATCCGGAAGATGTGCGCAAGATTGAAGAGATCAAGCAGCTTGTTGCTAGCTCGCTCGACGTAAGCCGGATCCTGGCGGCGGCGCGACAGGTTCCAACGCGCTAACGACGCCCCTTACGGGAGCGAGATTGCGTCGATGAGGCGCACTCCATCAACACTGGCGGCCAGTGAGACCAGCACCTCTCCAGATTCGGCATCACCAATCTGCGCACGGTCAGAAAGTGGAACGAGCGTTGCGCCATCAGCGAAGTCGAGATATTGGAGTTCGAGGCTCGGCTCCGCGGAGATCACTCGTTCTGCGAGAGCCCGGAGCAGCGCAACGCTGGTAACACCTGACGAAAACGCCTCGGCGACGAGGGAGAGTGCGACGGGGATCGTCTTCGCTGCCGCTGTGCGCCCGCTGGCCGAGAGCATCTGATTGCGCGAACTGAGCGCGAGCCCATCGGAGTCCCGTACGGTCGCGACTCGATGGATGGCGATCTGGTCGTTTCGCTGCTTCGCCAACCATTCAACGATGCGGACTTGCTGCGCATCCTTTGCGCCGAAGAAGGCCCGTTCGGGACGTACAAGGTCGAAGAGTCGGGAGACTACTGTCGCCACACCGGCGAAGTGCCCAGGGCGGGAAGCACCTTCAAGTCGCAAGGCGAGCGGGCCTGGATCAATTGCTGGAACGGGTTCATCGGGTGGGTAGATCTGATCAACGTCTGGAACGAAGAGTAGGTGCGCACCCGCCGCCTCAGCAAGTCGCTTGTCGGCCGCAAGGCTGCGCGGGTATTGGGCCACGGCTTCGGCGTTTGCGAACTGAGTTGGATTAACGAAGATCGAAACGACCACGGTTGCAGCGGAGGTCTTCGCGGCGGCGATGAGTGCGGCGTGTCCTGCGTGGAGCGCCCCCATGGTTGGCACAAGCGCAAAGGGGCGGGGGAGTTGGGCAAGTGCCTCACTAAGTTCAGAGCGAGAGATAACGGTGCGCATCGTCCAGCGGCTGAGTCAGCGCGGAAGCTCTTCGAGGGCGGCGATGAGCGTTGCGTCAGCCGCGATTCCTTGTGATGCGGTGGGGAAGTCGCCCGACTCCACACGTGTTCGCCAGGAGGCGAGCGCCGCGATCGCCTCATCGCGGAGGTTGGCGACGCGCCCAGCATGTCGCGGAGCCGCCGCGCCGAGCAGGCCGAGCAGATCCGGGAGCACCTGCACCTGCCCACTGCAGCCGGCACCGGCACCGATTCCGATGGTTGGGATCGCAAGACGGCTGGTGATCGCCGCGGCTAGCTCCTGGGGAACGAGCTCGATGACAATCGCCGATGCACCGGCCTCTTGCAGGGCGATCGCGTCTTCCAGGAGTGCTGCGGCAGCCTCAGGGAGGCGCCCCTTCGCGCGCGGCTTGCTCTCGTTCAGTGACGACTGGGGTGTGAAGCCGATGTGTCCGATAACGGGAACGCCACTGCGCACCAGTGCGGCTACGACAGGTGCCATCTTCACGCCACCCTCAAGCTTTACGGCGCCGGCTCCCGCATCACGAATAAAGCGCGCCGCATTCTCGGCCGCTGTTGGAGCATCAACGTACGAGAGAAATGGCATGTCGCCAATCACCAGTGCGGAACTTGTTGAGCGCACAACGGCGGCGGTGTGATGCAACATCTCGCTCATCCCTACGCGAACTGTTGACTCGTGGCCGAGCGCAACCTGTGCAAGGGAGTCACCAACGAGGATGTATTGGATCCCAGCCGCCTCTGCGAACTCAGCAGTTGGGCGATCCCATGCGGTCACGACGGCAAAGTGGCTACCGGCGGCGTGAGTGGCGCGCATGTCGGCAACGGTGGAGCGAGACATCAGCCAGCTCGTGTTGCGAGGAGCGCTGCAACTCGGTCCAGGATGGCGTCAGCGACCACTCGCTTTGGTGCTGGACCAACACGGGTAACAATTGAGTCTGCGCCGATGATCTCCGCAGCATTCTCGACACTCTCAAATCCAATGCCAGGTGCGGTGACGTCGTTGGCAACGATGAGGTCAAGGTCTTTCTTCTCAAGTTTCTCGCGTGCGCGTGGCGTCGCGCTAGCCTCGGCCGAGAAGCCCACGAGCAGCGTCTGCCGCGTGGCACGTGGACCAAGAGCCTGCGCCACGCCGGCGAGCAGATCCGGCGTTGGTGTCAGACGCAAGGTGATCTCTCCCTCACGCCGCAGCTTTTCCGCAGACGGGCCACCCGCAACACGGAAGTCAGAGACTGCGGCGGTGGCGATCAGCGCATCCGCGGGTGTGGCGGCAGTGCCGTTTGGCGCGGCGAGGAGTGTGTTTCGTAACGCCGCATCGAGCGCATCAACGCTCATCGCGCGCACGATGGTGACCCCTTCAGGAAGTGGCACGCTCACACGGGCGGCGATTAACGTTACCTCTGCGCCGCGATCGCGAGCCGCTTCAGCGAGCGCGATTCCCTGTCGGCCCGACGAACGATTAGCGAGGATGCGGACCGCGTCGATCGGCTCCTCGGTGCCGCCGGCGGTGATCACAACGCGGCGACCAGAGAGGTCACCTGCGGGCACTGCTGGTGGTCGCCGGCTCTCGTTCGGTTCGCGAATCGGTGCGGCGCCAATGGCAGCAATCACAGCGTCTACGATTGCCGCTGTTTCGGCGAGGCGGCCGACTCCGACGGCGCCACTCGCAAGCGCGCCGCTCTCAGGCGCAACGAGTGTGTAACCAAAGACATCGCGCAGTCGCGTGGCATTGGACTGTGTCGCGGCGTGTGTCCACATCTCACCGTCCATTGCAGGCGCAACAATCACCGGTGCAGCGGTGGCGAGGCATGCTGCGGTGACCACATCTCCTGCAAGGCCGCTGGCCATCGCACCAATCCATTGAGCGGTTGCTGGCGCGATCAAGATCGCGTCAGCGGAGTCGGCGGCAACGATGTGACCGATGCGACCATCAGGGAGTAGGTCGAGCAGGTCGGCGTCAACGGCGCGTCCGGTAAGTGTGCGCAGCGTCAGCGGTGAGACGAATCGCGTCGCCGCTGGGGTGAGGAGTGCCTGTACGTCAGCACCCTCGGCGCGTAGCGCTCGCACGATCTCTGGCGACTTATAGGCCGCAATCGATCCGGTGATGCCGAGGACAATAAGTCGGCCAGCTAAGCGCTTGCTCATGCGCTCACCGCTGTTGGGAGAGCGCTGATCGCGCGGAGAACAAACTCTGCATCACGGTGATCGGCCGCAATCGTTGCGCACCAACCGGCGAGTGCCGCACCACCGCTTAGAACGACGGCAGGCGCCGGCGCGCCAGGGTCTCGACGTGACATCTCCTCAATCGACTCCGCAATCAGCGCAGTGAGCGCACCGCGGGCGCCGCGCAGGATTCCTGACTCAAGCGCTGCAGCGGTGTCCGCGCCGATCGGCCCCGCGAGCTCTGGGCTCTCGTCATAGATGGCAACGTGTGGGAGTGCGGCGGCGCCGCTGGCTAATGCGCGGGAGGCGAGCACCGGCGACGGAGCGATCGCACCTCCAAGGAGGCGACCGCGTCGATCCACACAAGTGAGGGTGAGTGCTGTGCCGAGGGTCACGGCAATAGCGCCGCGCTGGGTCGGTGCGCCGTACTCCGTGTAGGCGAGCCATGCGGCGAGGAGTCGGTCAATCCCGATCTGCGCCGGTGGGGTGAGTGCCAGTTCAAGCGGCACATCGGCCACGTTCACGAATTCCGTTGCGATCGATGCGTTGGTAGCCGCCAACCTGAGCGCCTCGGCACCAGCGGGAACGACGCTCGCGACGCGAAGGGTGGCCGCTACGCCTGAGCGCTGTGCGTCGGCGCGGATCGCTGCGATCAACTCGGCAGCGATGCCGCCCCAGGCGAGTGCATCTCGTGGGTCAGCGGGGGCGGGGAGGCGCACAACGGCACCGTCAAGCAGGGCGGCCTTCGCCGCACTATTCCCGAGATCAACGGCGTAGCGCACCGCGCAATGATAGGGCGGGCGGCGTGGGTGCGGCTGGGAGCCGCTCTGCGGTAGGCTCTCTCCCTCATGGATCACGAACAGCCCGACCGCGCCCCTGGCCTCTTCGTCAATCGAGGGCTCGTTGTGCAGCGCGCGGATAAGGCGAACATCCTCCGCCCCCTCCTGCATCAAACAGTCTCCTACCGCCACCTCCGTGACGGTGAGCAGATCGTTCGCGGCCACGGCTGGGTGGAAGAGGTGTTGGGGGATGACCCCGAAGTTTCGTCGATCTTCACCCCACTCACCATTACCATCAACGTTGACGCGTTTGAGAGCATTGAATTTGATCTGAGCGAGCCGGGGAACCTCCGCTACGTGCTCCGCTCCGGGGCCGACGCCGTCGAAATTGAGTACCAAGCTTGCTCCCAGATTCCAGACGCCGCACCCGTGAAGAGTTGGCTCGAATATCGCGGCGAGCAGTATGTGCAGATTGAACTCCCAACGGGAGCGTGGCCAACGGCCAGCGACGAGAAACCGCGCCTCAACGATATCGGCTAACCTGCCGCTATGAGCAGCAGCCAGCGCACACTTGTCCTTGTCAAGCCAGACGGCGTTCAGCGCCAGTTGGCGGGTCGCGTGATCACGCGATTTGAAGAGCGCGGTCTGAAAATTGTCGGCCTCAAGATCACGCCGGTCAGTACGTCGCTCGCTGAGACACATTACGCCGTTCATGCAGCGCGCCCCTTCTTCAAGGGACTCGTGGAGTTCATCTCATCGGGCCCGGTCGTTGCGATGGTCCTTGAAGGGCCGAACGCCATCGCCGTGGTTCGCTCCATGGTTGGTGCGACCAAGCCGCACGAGGCGGCCCCTGGAACGATTCGTGGTGACTTCGCGCTTGAGACGGCGAAGAACTTGATTCATGCATCCGACGCGCCAGAAACCGCCGCTGCAGAGATTGCACTCTGGTTCCCAGAGGGCGGTCTTGTCGAGTACACCCGCGCCACCGACGCCTGGATCCTCTCCGACGAGGAGTAGTTCCCCAAGGGACCGCAGGTCGCTACGGCGCCGGTGAGACCTCTCCACTCCCTGACGGAATCACACTTGGCGTTGACTCGCCCGTGGGTGCTGCGGTCGGCTCGAAGCTTGGCGCGGGATCAAAGCTTGTCGCAGGCGACACGCTCGGTGCTGGTGGGAGCGGACCCGTGCCACCAGTCTCAAGGGAGAGCCATCCTGCCGCCGCTGCTGCCACAAAGATCGAACCAGCAATCAGCGAGATCGTTATGACGTTTGCAAACGGTCGTGTCTCCGCCTCATGCACCGTCTGACTCTGTGGCGTGAAACCGACAAGCAGAAGCCGAATCGCTGCAGCGATTAAGAGGAGCTGGCCGATGATCGCGAAGAGGGCGATGAGCGGATTGCCGCCGAGCAGCAGGAGGTTCAGTCGAGCGGCTAGTACGGCGCCCGGTGGAAGCGCCGCAAGTGCAACGATCGCGGAAATCAGTGCAATACCGTTTGCACCGGTGCGACGCGCCCAGCCACCCAGCTCGCTGATTGAGGTGGTTCCATAACGTCGCCGCACGCTTACAAGCCAGAGTCCAAAAAGCGAAATTGCCAGCGTTCCTGGCAGAACGATGAGGCGCGACGAGGTGTCGGTTGGTGACTGCAGGGCTGCCGCCGCGGCAAGAGCTAGCCATCCAGCATTCCCCACGGCGATGAATCCGACGATCTCGCCGATGTCATCGTGCAGGAGGGCAGAGACCGCGCCGAAGACGAGTGTCGCCGCGCCTGCCAAGAGAATGCCGGGCACGATCGCGCCACCAAGGGGGTCGGTAATGCTGCTCGCCAGTACCGAAAGCTCACTCATGACAATGAGTGCGAGGGCGGATGGGATCCAGACGCCGACCAGGAGCGATCCCACAATCGGCAGTGCTTCAAAGATCTTGATCAGCCGACTATGAAATGGGAAGACGCCTGCGGCCACGATGAGAACGATTGAGACGCCGAGTGCTGTTCCAGCGGCGAGGGAGGCCGGCGTTGCATATGCCGCATCAACGGCGGCATACGAAATTGCCGTCCGCAGGATCTCCGCAATAACAACTGCAGGGAGCAGGAGAGAGACGGTACGAAGGTCGCGAAAGACAGCACGAGCGCGACCCACGTCATCTTTACCGCTCGCTGCCGCTCCGGAGATCGCAAGGCTGGCAAAAAGGAGAAGGGCGATCGGCGCAATGCCAGATGGGATCGCCAGCGAGAGATCAATCGCGGCGATTCCGAAAAGTGCGATCTGCCCCATGGTGCCTGCCCGGCGGCCCTCGCCTGCACCAACGATGACGGCGAAGACGATGCCGCCCAAGACCACGAGCAGGCGCCCAGGTTCTGATGGGTCAATTGTGACCTGGCCAATCTTGAGGGTCGAAACGTAGCCAGCGCCAGAAAGCACTGCGCCAACGGAGGTTACGAGCAGCAGCACCTGCACGCCGAAAGTTGCGTAGGTTGCTGCATCATCGCGCTCCTGACCACGCCAGAGTTTGACGATTGGAACGAGGGCGAGAGAGCTGAGCGCCATGAGAGTAGGGAAGAGTGCACGGATCGCCGTCAGAATTTCCCCGTCACTCATCGCTCCCCCTCCGCATTGGAGATGCGAGTGGCAACGCTGCCACCAACGACCAGGATGCAGGTGAATCCTGCAGCGATTGCCAGCGCCGTGAGCGAATCGAGTGCCCCAAAGATGGAAGTGCGCAGGAGCATGGTTCCAGCAAGTGTCACTACTGCTGCGCGGGTAGTCGCTTCGATGAACCGACTGGTAAGGAGCGGTGGCAGTCCGACAACCAGGAGGGCAATGCCCGCCGCGCGAAGCGCATCGCTACTTGACTCAATGGGGAGCGCGAGGGGTACGAGACCGAGGAGGAGTCCTGCGATTGCGCTGGCCACGACAACAGGGTGTTCGCGCAGGGTGCGAACGAGGGCGGTCAGGGCGAGATCGCGGCGGAGCGCCTGGCCTTCAAAGAGGTTTTCGGGGAGTGCCACGACGAGGCCAATACCGATTGCGGAGAGGCGCAGGATCAGGCCGATGCGATCTGGATCTGCGACCGAGAATTCCAGGGCGCTCGAGCTCAACGAAAGGATTGCGAGAGCGACCCACGCTCCGCGACCGGCGCTGGTCACGGCCAACGTGCCCGCCAGGATGGCGATCAGAACAAGTGGTAACTCGAGGCTCGGCATTTACGGCGCCGCCTGTCGATATGGGGGTGGCGTGATGATCGTGAGCAGGTCAATCGGGAAGTACCGCAGCACGGCTCGTCCGATCACGCTCGTTGTAAGGATTGGGCCGTAGGCCCGCGAGTCAGACGAGTTAGATCGGTGATCGCCGAACACCAGGAGTTCTGAATCTCCAAGAACCCAGCGGCCAGACTCGCCAGCTCCGTCGCCGCCGCCATCGCGGTACGTGTAAGTCTCGTCGATCGGCACCCCGTTCACGCTGATAACCCCATCGACCAAGTCGATCGTCTCGCCGGGGAGTCCAATGACTCGCTTGATGTACGGGGTACCCGATGCATCGGCGGGCCAGGTGCTAGGGGGTCGGAAGATCACGATGTCGCCGCGGTGATACCCAGTTAAGGCCGCCGTAAGCTTGTCGGCGAGCACGTACTGCCCAGGCTCAAGGGTTTGGCGCATGGAGCCCTGCTCAACCCGAAAGGGCTGCGCCACGAAGGTCTGCAAGAGATAGAAGGCGAGGATGGTCAGCGCCACCGTCTGCACGATCTCTATGGCAAGTCTTCGGAGGCGCATCCCGCTGAGTATAGGTGGGGGAGGGTGTGCGGTTGACCCGCGGCGGGGCCTCCCCGTACCATCACCTCACCAGGAGCCCATCCTGGCGGGTCGCACCTGCGACCTGCAGCCCGACAGACGCCCGACCCGAAGCGCGGTGCCCAGCACCGCGGCCACGCGACGGACTGGACGCATCGGAGGACATACGAGAATGGAAATCACGTCACTTATGTTGCAGGGGCTCGTGCTCCCAGCAGCGGTTATCGCAATCCTCTTCGCCTTGTGGATGGCCAGCGATGTGCTGCGCCGCGACAAGGGCACGCCAGCGATGCAAGACGTAGCAGGCATGATCTTCGAGGGAGCCGTCGCGTTCATGCGACGCCAGTACATCACCATCGGTGTGCTCTCCGTCGCAATGGCCGTGCTGATCGGCTTACTGATTGCCAATTTCGAGACCGCCGCCGTTGCCGACACCCCCGTCTACGGGGCTGACCTCGGCATTCGCACTGGCATCGCCTTCATCTTCGGAGCAGCCTGCTCCATGGTGTCTGGCGTCATTGGTATGTACGTCAGCGTGAAGGCGAACCTTCGCACTACCGCCGCCGCCCGAAAGGGTGTGGTCAAGGCGGTGCAGGTTGCGATGCGCGGCGGAGCGGTTTCCGGCTTCCTCGTTGCGGCACTCTCACTCCTCGGCGTCTACGCCGTCTTCGTCTTCTTCGGAGGGCTTGAGCGCCCAGCAGAGGCGCCGTTCCTCATCGTCGGCTACGGCTTCGGCGCATCCTTTGTTGCACTCTTCGCCCAGCTCGGCGGTGGTATTTACACCAAGGCCGCCGATGTCGGCTCCGACCTCGTTGGCAAAGTGGAGAAGGGAATCCCTGAGGATGACCCTCGCAACGCGGGCGTAATCGCCGACCTCGTCGGTGACAACGTTGGTGACTGCGCTGGCCGCGGCGCCGACCTCTTCGAGTCAACCGCCGCCGAGAACATCGGCGCAATGATCCTGGGCGTCAGCGCCTACAAGATCGCGCAGACCATGGGCTGGGCACACCCAGAATCGTGGATCTTCTTCCCGCTTGTTGTGCACGCGTTCGGGCTTCTCAGCACGATCGTGGCCATGGCCTTCGTGCGCGGCAACGATAAAGAGAATCCAATGAACATCCTGAACCGCGGCTATTGGGCGACTACCATCATCTCGGCTGGTGGGCTCGCGCTCGCCTGCGCAGTGATGTTGAACGCCGGTAACTCCAACGCCTGGCTCTGGTTCTTCGGGGCTGGCCTCGTTGGTCTCGCCACCAGCGTGGCGTTCGTCTACATCACCCAGTTCTACACGGCCGGTTCGTACCGACCAGTTCGCGAGATCGCAGAGGCGAGCCGCACCGGCGCGGGTACGAACATCATCGCTGGCACCGCCGTTGGTTTTGAGACCACGCTGGTGACTGCGGTCTCCATTTCGGCGGCGATCTTCGCCTCGAACTGGCTCGGCACCCAGGCTGGTATCGCCGCTGGACTTACGGGCGTCGCGCTTGAGAAGTTCGGTATCTTCGGAACCGCCGTCGCAACGGTTGGCATGCTCATGACCACTGCCTATATCTTGGCGATGGACACGTTCGGGCCGATCACCGATAACGCTGGTGGAATCGCCGAGTTCAGCCGCGCGCCTGAGAAGGTGCGCAACGTGACCGACAAGCTCGATGCTGTTGGCAACACGACAAAGGCGCTCACCAAGGGGTATGCGATCGCCTCAGCATCGCTCGCCGCCTTCCTTCTCTTCTCGGCCTATCTAGACAAGGTGAACCTCATCCTTGAGCGCGCCGGTCGGCCGCTCATTGAAGCGGTGAATCTCGCGAACGTGAACGTCTTTATTGGCGCTTTCATCGGCGCGATGCTCGCGTACTTCTTCAGCTCGCTCGCCATTCGCGCCGTTGGGCGCACGGCGCAGTCGATCATTGTTGAGGTCCGCCGACAGTTCCGCGAGATTCCGGGAATCATGACCTACAAGGCGCGTCCAGATTACGCGCGCGTCGTCGATATCACCACCATTGCCGCCCTGCGCGAGATGATCGCTCCAGGTGTGGTCGCGGTAGCAACCCCGGTCCTTGTTGGAGTGCTACTCGGTGCCGAGGCTGTTGCGGGCCTGCTGATCGTTGGAACGATCAGCGGCGTGCTGCTGGCCACGGTGTTGAACAACTCTGGCGGCGCATGGGATAACGCCAAGAAGTTCATCGAGTCCGGCGGACTCAAAGATGCAAAGGGGAAGGTCCTCGGCAAGGGGAGCGACGCCCACGCGGCCGCCGTTGTTGGTGACACCGTTGGCGACCCATTCAAGGACACCGCTGGTCCATCGCTGCACGTTCTCGTGAAGCTTCTGGCCACGGTCACCCTGGTGCTCGCACCGCTCTTTATTCGCGGCTAGTCCGCTCAGTCCGGCAGTTTGCTGAGGCGGCGCTTCCCAATTGGGGGGCGCCGCCTCATGCTATGCCCCAACAGCGCCAGTGCGGCGCGCAGGCGATAGCGGGAGGGTGCGATGGGCAGTGATCCAGGATCCGCAGCGCTCATCGCCCTGCTGCTTGGACTCGTGCAAGGTGCAACCGAATTCCTCCCCATCTCTTCGTCGGCACACCTCTACGCAATTCCGTATCTCTTTGGCATCAGCGATCCTCTGCTCTCGTCGCTGGCGTTTGCCGCGGTCATTCATCTCGGCACCCTCGCCGCCGTACTCGTTGCACTTCGAAGCGACGTGACGCGGCTAATCCGCGTCGCGTTGCGCACGCTGACCTCGTTCGGACGCCATCGTGGTGATTCGGCCGACGAGCGTCTCATCCTTGCCATTGTCATCGGCACCGTTCCTGCGGTGCTCCTCGGATTAGCAGCCGGTGATCTCCTCGAGAGCGCAGTTCGTACACCCCTTGTTGTTGCCGGAGCGGTCACCGCCGGAGCGTTGCTACTCTGGTTTGCGGAGCGCATCAGCTCGCGAGAGCGACCGCTACAAAGTGTTGGAGTTGTTGATGGGCTCATGGTAGGCCTGGCGCAGGCGCTCGCACTCATTCCGGGCATCAGTCGCTCTGGGGCAACGATTAGCGGCGGGCTCTTCCTTGGGTTCCGTCGCGAAGCGGCGGCGCGTTTCGGATTCTTGCTCGGGATCCCCGCCATTGCTGGGGCTGGAACGATTGAGTTGAAGCGTCTTCTTGAATCAAGCGAAGACCTTGCTGCGATTGCGCCACTCCTCGCTATCGGCGTGGTGAGTGCATTCATCTCAGGTCTGCTCGCCATCAAGTTGCTCTTTCGCATCTTGGATGGCGGCAGCACTCGCATCTTCGTGGCATATCGTCTCGCCTTTGCCGCAGTGCTCGTTGCCTCCGTCCTGCTGCGCGGTGGCTTGTAGTGGACCTCGGGAAGAGCGTTCGACACCGTGCCCTTCGTGACATTGTGTCGCGGCAGGCGATACGTACTCAGCGTGAGCTGGCAACGGCGCTGAAGCGACAGGGGATCCCGGCGACGCAGGCAACGCTGAGCCGCGACATCACCGAGCTCGGCCTCATCAAAGTTGATCGCGGCGGTTCGCCCGCGTACGCATTCGCGCCAGGTCGCTCAGTTGAGATTGCGGCGGAAGAGCGGCTCCAGGCCTTACTTAGCGCGATCCCGCTCGAGGCCTCGGTGGCGGGGTCGATCCTGGTGCTCAAGACGCTTCCGGGGAGCGCCCACGCCATAGCCGCCTCCCTCGACCGCCTGCTGCTCCCCGAGGTCGTCGGGACGGTGGCGGGCGATGACACCCTCTTTGTGGCCGTGCGCAACGCAGCGGCGGTTAGCCTCGCTGAGCGAGTTCGGTCAAGCGCTTACGAAGGTTGCGCATCGCCGCTGCGGGCGCTAGGATTCCCAGCATGTATTGGGCAGACGAACTCGCGGCACGCGTCTCCGGGCCCCAGGTCGTCAACGATTCGAAGACCCCGTCGGGGACGGTGCACGTAGGCTCCCTGCGCGGGCCCGTCATGCACGACGCCATCGCTCGTGCACTACGTGACCGCGGCATCCCCGTGCAGTTCCGCTACGGCGTTGAAGATATGGATGCGATGGATGCGCAGGCACTCCTCACCCCCGATGCGGTGGAGCGCTACATGGGCGTGCCACTCTCGCGCGTTCCTGCCCCTGACGGGAGCAGCGCCGAGAACTACGCACGACACTTCGTGGGCACGCTCTTCTTCCCAACGTTTGCGCGTCTCGGCATTCGACCCGAGTTCTACTGGCTCTCGGAGATCTACCCAACCGGGCAGCTTGATCCGTTCATCCGCACCGCCCTCGACAAAGCCCAGGTGATTCGTGATCTCTACGTTCGCGTCAGCAACGTGGAGCGCCCCGCCGGTTGGCTGCCGATTCAAGCGATTTGCGAAGCGTGTGGCCGCGTGGGCACCACCCTCTCCGACGACTGGGATGGTGAGACGATTCGGTATCGCTGCCTACCTGACTATGTGAAGTGGGCGAAGGGGTGTGGCCATGAAGGGCGACTCGCACCATTCGGTGGCAAGGCAAAGATGCCATTCAACGTTGAGTGGGCGGCGAAGTGGTCGCTGATGGGCGTCACCATCGAAGGATGCGGCAAGGATCTCGGCACGAAGGGCGGATCACGCGATCGCAGCGAGGCGATCTCGCGCGAAGTCTTTGACCGCGAGCCACCAATCAACGTGATGTACGAGTTCCTCAACGTGGGCGGCAAGAAGATGTCGACCTCGAAGGGGCTCGGTGCTGCGGTGCACTCTATCTCCGAATCGATTCCGCCCGAAGTGTTGCGCTTCCTCTTCCTGCGCCCACGTCCGAACCACGCCATTGACTTCGATCCGGCCGGCAGCGACGCGATCCCACGCCTGCACGACGAGTACGACCGCATTAGCGCCGCCACAGCAGGGAAGACCGTGCGTGGTGAACTGCCACCCGATCATGAGCGACTGCAGTTCTTCAGCCAGATTGCCGACAGCACCGCAGAGGCGGCGAAAGAGGTTGCTGCGGCTTGGCGTCCAGCATTTGGGCAGCTCTCACTTCTACTGCAACTCCCGGGTGTGAATGTTGTGGAGCGCGCCGCCGCTGAGAAGGGCAGCCCGCTCACCGCCGCCGAATCTGTTGAACTGAACGAGCGCATCGCCGCCGTCACCAATTGGTTGCGTGATTACGCCCCCGAAGAGGCGCGTATTGCCGTGCGCCCCGAGCTTCCAACTGATGCCGTTGCCGCCCTCAGCGCTGAGGAGCGCTCCTGGCTCGGCGCACTTGCCCCGCAGATTGAGTCCGCCATCACCGCCGATGCCAGCGCACTCGGCAGCGGTGACGCCTGGCAGGCGCTCATCTTTAGTGCCGCCAAAGAGGCGGGCCTGCAGCCAGTACGTGCCTTCGCCGCGCTCTACGCCGCCTTCCTTGGCCGAACGAACGGCCCGCGCGCGGGCTGGTTGCTCGCAGCGATCGATCGCACCCTTATCCTTACTAGGCTGCGCGATGCTGCAGCGGTACAGGGGGTGAACACATGAGTGTAGGTACACAACGTCTTCGCGACGACGCCGACCGACTCCGCGCGGGCGCGATCGCGAAGCGCGAAGATCCGAAGGTCGTTGACGCTGCGCTTGCCGCAGATGCCGCGCGCCGCGATCTCTCGCAACGCGTTGACGCGCTGCGCACCGAACGTAAGCGTCTCTCTGCCGAGGTTGGTGCACTGCTCGGCGGCAAGCCGGCCGTCCCCGCTACTGATCCGAAGGTCATCGCACTAAAGGCCGAATCACAGAAGGTCGCCACAGAGATGGAAACACTCGAGAAGGATCTCGCCGCCGCCGAGGCGCAACTTGAGGACCTGCTGCTACGCATTCCGAACCCGCCCGATGAAGATATTCCCGTTGGTGGCGCAGAGGCGAACACCACGATACGGACGTGGGTACCCGCAGGTCACCCTGCGATCGGGGCGAAGGGGGAAGACCCAGCCACCGCTGCGGCGCCAGAGCACGACGTTGTGGCAGAGCGACTCGGCATCTTTGATTTGGAGCGCGGCGCGAAGGTAGCGGGTGCGGCCTTCCCGGCCTATCGTGCCGATGGCGCAGCGTTGATCCGCGCGCTCATCAACCTCTTCCTTGACACCCACGTGCGCGAGAACGGCTTTACCGAGATCTGGCCACCGATCCTGATCAACGAGGCGTCGGCCCGCGGTACCGGGCAGATTCCCGATAAGGAAGACCAGATGTACGTGGTTGGCCGCGATGGCTTCTACCTTGCGCCGACCGCTGAGGTGCCGGTGACGAACCTGCACCGCGACGAGATCCTTGACGGTGCGCAGCTGCCGATTCGCTATGCCGCCTATACGCCCTGCTTCCGTCGCGAAGCGGGTGCCGCTGGCCGCGAAACGCGCGGCATCCTGCGCTTGCACCAGTTCGACAAAGTAGAGATGGTCAGCTTTGAGCGGCCTACAGAGTCAGCCGCTGCACTGGAGTGGCTCACGGCCCGTGCCGAAACGTTGCTGCAGCGACTCGAGCTTCCGTATCGTGTGTTGCTGATGGCAACGGGCGACATGGGCTTCGTGCAGATGCGCAAGTACGACTTAGAAGTGTGGGCACCTGGCTCAAAGCGCTGGCTCGAAGTTTCGAGCTGCTCGAACTTTGGCGATTACCAGGCGCGCCGCATGGCGATCCGCTATCGGACCGCTGCGGGCGAGAAGCCAGAACTGGTGCACACGCTGAACGGCTCAGGGCTCGCAGTGCCACGTGTGTTGGCGGCGCTCCTTGAACACGGCGCGCAGCCGGATGGCAGCGTGAAGCTTCCTGCCGCGCTGCACCCCTACCTTGGTGGCCGCACGCACCTCGCCCCACCAACAAAGAGCTAGCGGCCGATCCGATACACTCCTTCGTGGAGGGGTGCCGGAGTGGTTGAACGGAGCTGTCTTGAAAACAGCCCAGGCTGGTAACGGTCTGCGGGGGTTCGAATCCCTCCCCCTCCGCCACACCCTAATCGTTCACTCTGCGCCACACTGCGCCACATGACTAGCGGCCTCTGTTCGATCTGCATTCATGCGCGGCTGGTGGTGAGTGGTCGCGGCTCGCGCTTTCTACGTTGCGGGCTTTCAGATACCGATGATCGCTTCCCGCGCTATCCGCGGCTGCCAGTAATGCGCTGCACTGGGTTCAGCGCTGAGACTCCGCCCGACGCGTCGCCGCCATCAGCAGCGTCCACAACCCCACCAGATCCTCAGAAGTAAGGGCGCCAGCGCCGCGAGCGGCAACGCGCGCGAGCAGCGCCGCTTCACGCTCTGGGTCCTGCACTGCGCGGCCAAGTTCCTTCTTCGCCGCACCCGCCTCAAGGGCGAGTTCGGTTCGCGCGGCGAGCAGCGTCAATAGCTGATCATCGATCGAATCGATCGCGGCACGAATCTCTTGCAGGCGTGCAGCAGGATCGCTCACGGGCGACCATCCGCGTCGCGCGCCTCGCCATGTAGTTCGGCAATCAGCGCTACAGCCCGTAGGTATCCGGTGGCGCCGTAGCCCCGCACCGTCACAGCAGCGAGATCCTCGACGAAGTTCACGCTACGAAACGGCTCGCGAGTTGCCGGATCGCTCAGGTGTACCTCGGCGAATGGTCGCTCCACGGCGAGCAGCGCATCACGCAGGCTGATGCTGGTGTGGGTGAGCCCGCCTGGGTTGATGATCAGCCATGAGAAGTCACGCACGTGAAGCCGGTCAATCAGCTCGCCTTCGTGATTTGACTGCACTGCGTCAACAAGGTGCAGGCCCGCAGCCGCAGCCGCCGTTGCGACCGATGCTTCGATTTCGGCGAGGGTGGTGGTGCCGTAGGTCTCTGGCTCGCGCTCACCGAGTAGGTTCAGGTTGGGGCCGCTCAACATGAGGAGTCCATCACCCGCGGCGTGCGCGCGGGTTCGTCGGCTCATCGCCGCGAGTTTGATTCGCTGAGCAATCTCCGCCATGGCTCCCCCTACTTTGCGCCGGCCAACATGGTGGCCGCCGCTCGCTCTACGAGGCTAGCAGGAACGTCGTTGCGAATGACGTAGCCGCCGTCACTGGCGAGGACCCAGCGAACCTTTGCTTCGGCGACTTTCTTGTCGCGACCTGCGGCAGCCAACAGCGCCGAGACAGGCTCGCTGCGCGGGGTAACCCCGAGCCCGAGCGCATCCAGGAGCGCGGTCCCGCGCGCAGCCAGTGCCGCGGGGGTCACACCCAGCTCGAGACCAATCTGCAGCGCGGCGCGCAAGCCGTAGCCGACCGCCTCGCCATGCAACAAGTTCTGGTAGCCGACCGCCTGTTCGAGAGCGTGACCGAGAGTGTGCCCGAGGTTGAGGCTCATGCGTTCGCCCGACTCGCGCTCGTCGGCCGCAACGACGCGGCACTTCCACCAACCGGCGCGCTCCACGATTTCGGCAAGGGTGCCGTCGTCGTGCAGTGTCGGATCTCCAGCCCTCAGTCGGGAGGCAGCATCTTCAAGCACGGTGAAGAGGCGCGGATCACCGAGTAGCGCAATCTTGACCGCCTCTGCAGATGCGGCGATCAGTTCACGAACCGGCAGGGTGCGCAGCGCCACAAGATCAGCGATCACCGCCTGCGGCTGATGGAACGCGCCTACGAGATTCTTCCCCTCTGGCAGGTCAACACCCGTCTTACCGCCGAGTGATGCATCCACCTGCGCGGCGAGGGTGGTGGGTACGGCGATCCAGGCGACGCCGCGAAGGTAGAGGGCGGCGAGGAGGCCAGCGGCGTCGGTAAGAGCACCACCGCCGACGGCAACAATGAGATCGCGACGCTCCACGCCAGCGTTGGCGAGTCGCTGTGCTGCAGCGCCAATCTCGTGCAACTCCTTCGCCGCCTCGCCACTCGGTAGCTCGAGCGGAATTACCGTGGTGCCAGCGGCGATCAGCGCATCGCGCAGGCCGTTGGCAAAGGCGCGTGCCGCATTCGGCTCAGTGGCGAGCACCATTCGAGAGAGGCCGCGTTCGGCCAACAGAGCGCGTAGAGCGTCAACGGCAATCCCGTCGCCTACCAGCCAGCGACCAGAGACAGTTTTGGCGTCCACTAGCGGACGGGTTGATGGCATGGACGTTCGAAGGAGTGCGATGGCCTCATCGGCGAGTGAGCCTGGACTGCGTGAACTGCGCAGATGCAGCCCAGGTCGGTAGAAGCGCTCGCGATCTTCACGAAGACGTTCAAGGGTGGCCACCGGGTCGGCATGATTCATGAGTGGGCGAATGACGCGCGCCGTGCGCAAACGTCGAGCTATTGAGTTGTCGGGGGCGTCGAGCCAGAAGAGAATTGCTCGGTCTCGGAGTGCCCAACGACTACGTGGGTCAGCTGCCGCGCCGCCACCGAGCGCCACGACGCGACCAATGCCAAGCTCGGCGCCGATCGATCCTGCTGGCGGTTCAGGGGAGACGAGCGAGGCGATCAGCTGTCGTTCGCGCAGTCGGAATCCTGCCTCGCCTTCGCGTTCGAAGATCAACGCCACGCTGTCGTTCTTGATGCCGGTCTCTGCAATCACCGCGCGGTCGGTATCGAGGAACGGGACGCCGAGCTTTGCTGCGAGGCGCTTACCGAGCGAACTCTTCCCAACTCCGGGGAGTCCAACGAGAGCGAGATCACGTGGGGCGGTCATCGCAACTTAGTCGTCGCCGCCAGAACCGGCGCTGGTGCCGCCCGCCGATGGGGCGGTGCGCGGAGCTGCAGATCGCGCGCGAAGGGCGGCGAGGTTCGTTTGAATCTCGGTGAGCGAGTCGCCACCCGTCTTCTCGAGCAGGAACGGAACGATCGCGAGGGCGACCATCGCCTCGCCAATCACGCCAGCCGCTGGCACAACACTGATGTCGGAGCGCTCGTAGTGCGCCTTCTCCACCTTTTCGCCAGTGATGAGATCGGCGGATGGGAGTGGTCTCGCTAAGGTGCTGATCGGCTTCACTGCGCCACGCACCACGATCGGCTCGCCGTTTGAGACTCCACCAGTCAGACCGCCAGCGCGATTGGTGCGGTGCACCCAGCTGCCGTCGGGGGACCGACCTTCGATCACGTCGTGCACTTCGGAGCCGAAGATGCGCGTCTGTTCAAAACCGAGGCCAAACTCCACACCCTTCACGCTTTGAATGCTGGCGATCGCTGCTGCGAGTGCGGTGTCAAGCCGACGATCCCAGTGCACGTAGGAGCCGAGCCCCATCGGAAGTCCCTTCACGACAACTTCAAAGATGCCACCGACCGTATTCCCGGCCTCGCGTGCTTCATCGATGCGCGCCACCATGCGCTCCTCTGCGGCGGGGTCTGGGCAGCGCAGCGGGCTCGCCTCTGCCTCGTCGCGGGTACGCGTGCAATTCGCCGGATCCACTGCCACACCGCCAACCTCGGCGGTGAACGACCAGATCTCAATGCCGAGCGCGTTCAAGAGCGCCTTGGCCACGCCACCAGCGGCAACACGCGCCGCCGTCTCGCGCGCCGAGGCGCGCTCCAACACGTTGCGCACGTCATCGAATCCGTACTTCAGTGCGCCAGCAAGGTCCGCGTGTCCTGGGCGAACGCGGGTGACCGGGATCGCACGCTTCGTTCCCTCTGCCGCGGCAGCGGCAAGGGCCGCGGCCTCGTCGGCGCTGAGTGGTGCGACCTGCATCACGCTCGTCCAGTTCTCCCAGTCGCGATTATCAATTAGCAGAAAGATGGGGGAGCCAAGCGTTTCGCCGTGACGCACGCCGCTGCGAATCCGCGCGCGGTCCTGCTCAATCGTTTGACGGGCGCCACGGCCATAACCACCCTGGCGTCGGCGCATATCGATCTCAAGGGCGGCTTCGGTGAGCGGCACACCCGCTGGCATTCCTTCAACGATGACGCCGAGTTCTGGTCCGTGTGATTCACCTGCGGTCAAGAATCGAAAGACCATGATCTTCCCCCTTACTTCTGCGCGTGACCCGCCGCTGCGTCGAGCGCAGCGCGCATCACCTCTAATGGAGCCGGTCGCCCGGTCCACAGTTCAAATGCCGCCGCACCCTGCAGCAGCAACATCTCACGTCCATCGATTGCTTCGGCGCCCGCGGCGCGTGCCGCGCGGACCAGCGCCGTCTCACCTGGCGCGTAGACCACGTCGATCACGAACTGCCCGGCGCTGAAGGCCGCCGCTGGGAGTGGCAGCGCGCCGTCGTTGAGGCCGAGGGTGGTGGCGTGCACCACGATTCCAGCAATCTGCGCCTCTTCGACCAGGAGCCCTTCGTGCCATGGAGCGGCGCGCACGGTGAGGTGTGGCGACGACTTGCGCACTTCAGCAACAAGTCGCTCGGCACGGGCCAAATGGCGATTGGCAATCGAAATCTGTGCAACGCCAGCAGTCACGAGCGCCGCGATCGCCGCCTTCGCTGCGCCGCCGGCCCCGAGGATGAGTGCGTGACGCGGGGTGCGGCGACCATCAAGCAGGCCGTCGAGCGCGCCGCGGAAGCCTGCAGCGTCGGTGTTGCGACCAACAAGTCGGCTCCCTGCGCGCGTGATGGTGTTCACCGCGCCAATCTGCACGGCGTCATCGGTCAGCGAATCGAGGAGCGGTGCGATCTTCTCCTTGTGCGGCACCGTCACATTCGCGCCCATCACCAGGGGGTCGGCTCGCAGCTCAGCAACGACGCGGGCAAGGTCAGCGGGTGCAACATCTACGGCCTCGTATCGAACTGGCAGGCCAATTGAATCAAACGCGGCCTGTTGGAATGCGGGCGAGAGGCTGTGTTCCACTGGATGGCCTAGCAAGAGAATGCGTCGCCCGCTCATGCCGCCGCCCCAATTCGCGCCAGGTCGTCGTAGAAGGTTGGGTAGCTCACCGCTGCGGCGGCAGGGTCGTCAACGGTTACGGCAACCCCACTGACTAGACCGGCAATCGCGAACGTCATCGCTAGGCGGTGGTCACCAAGTGATTCGGTAGAAGCGGCCGCCGGTCGGCCACCGCCCACGAAGTGCAGATCGTCGTCCGTCACCGAAACAGTCAGGCCGAGTGCAGCAAGCCCGGCTGCAACGCCGGCGATGCGGTCGCTCTCCTTGGCGCGAAGTTCGCCTGCGCCGCGAATGCTCGTCGCGCCGGTAGCCATGGCGGCCGCAAGCGAGAGGATTGGCACCTCATCAATGGCCAGCGCGACGTCGGTCGGCGTCATATCGATGCCGTGGAGTGCCGCGCTGCGCACCCGAAGGTCGCCCACCGGCTCGCCCGAACCGTCATCGGCCGCAGGAAACTCGTCGATACGGGCGCCCATACGCTTCAACAGATCAATGGCGTGGCGTCGGGTGGGGTTCAGCGAGACGCCGCGAATGAGCAGATCGGCGTCAGGGTGAAGGCTCCCCGCCACGAGCCAGAAGGTGGCCGACGACGGATCACCTGGAATCGTGACTAGCGGGAGGGCAGCAAGCTCGCCCGGGGCGATGGAAACCGTCGTTCCGGTCGCATCTCGAGAGGTTCGCAGCGCCGCGCCACGCGCTACCAGCATGCGTTCGGAGTGATCGCGTGTGGCGACCGCCTCGCTATAGGTGCTCTCGCCCGTTGCCGCTAACGCAGCCAGCAGCACGCATCCCTTTACCTGTGCGCTTGGCGTGGGGGGCGACCATGCAATACCGCGAAGGGCACCAGCTGTAATGGTGAGTGGCGCACGCGTGCCTGCCTCGCCCGACCCGCTCACCCCCGCACCCATCGCGGCGAGGGGCTCAAGCACTCGCGCCATTGGTCGACTCTGTAGTGATGCGTCGCCCGTCAACGTGTGCACACCAGGTACGCCTGCAACGAGGCCCGCGCCAAGTCGCATCGAGGTTCCCGAGTTGCCGCAGTCGAGCGGCACAGCAGCCGCACGCAATGAAGCACGACCGCCAGAGCGCACACGCCACCGTGCAGTGCCTGGCGAATCGCCTGGCTGAGTCGCTTCGCGCGACACCGAAGCGCCGAGCGCGGCAACGATGCCTGCCGTCGAACGCACGTCATGACCGTCGCCAGCGCCAACCACGAGCGTCTCGCCATCAGCGAGCGCGGCGTAGAGGAGCGCGCGATGGCTCATCGACTTGTCGCCGGGTAGGCGCAGCTCGCCGCGCAGACGATCGCTCATCGCCCCGAGGCCTCGCCCGGATTCGCGTGCATTGGCGAGACGACTGAATGAATCGTTCGGAGCTCGCCCGCAAGGCGCGAGAACATCGGCAGGGTGAGGGACTGCTCGCCGTCTGACCAGGCCTCTTCAGGCTTCGGGTGCACCTCGACCATGATCCCGTCGGCACCAGCGGCAACGCCGGCGTACGACATCGGCGCAACCATCCAACGTTTTCCGGTCGCATGGCTCGGGTCAACAATGACGGGAAGATGCGTAAGTCGGCGCAAGATCGGCACGGCGTTCAGGTCGAGCGTGTTGCGCGCTGCCGTCTCAAAGGTGCGGATGCCGCGCTCGCAGAGGATTACCTGGCGGTTCCCCGCAGCAAGGATGTACTCGGCGGCAAGGAGCCACTCTTCGATCGTGCCCGAAAGGCCGCGCTTCAGCATCACCGGCATGCGGGTGCGACCCACCGCATTCAGCAGCGAGAAGTTCTGCATGTTCCGTGTACCAATCTGCAGCACGTCAGCGAACTCAGCGACCATGTCGACTTGTGCCGGCTCCATCACCTCCGTAATGATCGGAAGTCCGGTGCGCTCGCGCGCTTCGGCTAGGAGGCGCAGCCCTTCGAGGCCGAGACCTTGGAAGGCGTACGGCGAGGTGCGTGGCTTGAAGGCTCCTCCACGCAGGAGCGTTGCCCCCGCAGCGGCAACACCAGCCGCAACCTCGAAGAGTTGTTCGCGCGACTCAATCGAACATGGCCCCGCCATCAACGTGAGTGAGCCGCCGCCAATCACTGCGTCGCGCACTTTTACGATGGTTGGCTCTTCACGGAACTCCTGCGAGCTCAGTCGATAGGCGCGAGTTGGGCGCGCCACGGAGGCAACGCCTGCCATTGCAACGAATTCGTTGCCTAGCTTCTCGTCAAAGCCCTTCGGGCCGAGTAGGGCAAGGGTCAAACCGCCGGCCGAGGACTCGTCATAGACGGCGAGACCCGCCTCAGTGGCACGACTGCGTACCGCCGCGATCTGTTCAGCAGTTGCCGACTGATTGATTCGTACAAACATTGGTCACTCCACTCGCTTGGCGGACTTCCTGACACCGCTTCTGGGGGAAAAGAAAAGAGCAGAGGTCTTCCCTCTGCTCACATCCCGGCAGGACCGCCGGTCAGACGCTTACGCGCCTGGGCTGGTCATGCCGGGTATCGAAAGAAGAAGCGGTTCACCATGCCCAAACTCTACGGCGGCGCGCGCCATGGGTCAAGAAAGCCAAATTCCAACGAGAAAACCATGGCCCATTGCGTCGCCGTAGAGCGGGAAATGCGCCACGAAGCGGCGTGATAGCGCCAAAACACGCACAACTTCACCCCATACGCACAAGATTTGCGTGCCGCGGCGGCAAGAGGGGCCTCTGCGCGCATCTGAGCGGCTCAGAGTGCGGATTCCGCACGAAATACCCCCCACCAAAAGGGGATTTGCCCCGCGCTAGGCGTCAGTACACCCCGCAACCGGGCATCAGCAGCTCAATGGGGTGCCGTCGGATGGAGGTTTTTCGCACGAAATCGAAATTTCACGCTTGCAGTTATCCACATTGTGTTTTAGTTTTCCACAAGCCCCAACAATGGGGTGGAGTTATGACGGTCCGAAGTCCGGGCTTGTCAGAGTGGAGGTACACACATGGCTGTAAAGAAGCGAAAGGCCGCTGCGAAGCGCAAGCCTGCTGCCAAGAAGGTCGCGAAGAAGCGAGTCGCGAAGAAGGCCGTCGCTAAGAAGGCCCCAGCGAAGCGCAAGAAGCGCACCGCCAAGAAGGCCGTAGCCAAGAAGGCTCCTGC
>RFPZ01000050.1 GCA_009925905.1 Candidatus Aquidulcis frankliniae | reverse complement strand
GGCGTTGTCGATCGAATCGAAGGCGCGATACTCCGCGCTCCCCTTGAGGGCAAGGTACTTCGAGATCGCGGCGGTCAGGCTCGTCTTGCCGTGGTCGATGTGCCCGATCGTTCCGATATTGACGTGCGGCTTGGACCGCTCGAACTTTGCCTTTGCCATCTCGAACTCCTCCTTCTTTCTTTCTTACGCTTCTGCTAACAACCGCGCGCCGACTACGCCTGCGCCGCAGTTTTGGACTTCGCCACCAGTTCCTGCGCGATGTGCGATGGAACTTCGGCGTAGTGGGAGAGCTCCATCGAGAAGGCCGCTCGGCCCTGGGTCATCGATCGGAGGTCCGTAGCGTACCCGAACATGGTCGCGAGCGGGACGTTCGCCTTGACGACCTGCGTCGTCCCGCGATTCTCCATGCCAAGCACCTGTCCACGTCGGCTGTTCAGGTCACCCATAACGTCGCCGAGGAACTGCTCTGGCATCGTGACCTCAACCATCATCACCGGCTCAAGCACGGCTGGATCTGCCTTCGGGAAGGCGTCTTTGAGCGCCATGGAGCCAGCGATCTTGAAGGCCATTTCTGAGGAGTCGACGTCGTGGTACGAGCCGTCAACGAGGGTGACGGTGACGTCCACACCAGGGAAGCCAGCGTAAATACCTGTCTCCAGGGCCTCGCGGATACCTTCGTTGATCGGCTTGATGAATTCGCGCGGCACGGAGCCGCCGACGATCTTATCGACGAAGACGTAGCCGCTCCCCTTCTCGCCCGGCTCGGCAACGATCACGGCATGACCATACTGGCCCTTACCGCCGGACTGGCGCACAAATCGACCTTCGCCGTTGGCACGCTTGCGAATCGTTTCACGATACGAGACGGATGGACGACCGATGTTGGCGGCGACGTTGAACTCACGCACCATGCGGTCGACGATGATGTCGAGGTGGAGCTCACCCATGCCCGCGATGCGGGTCTGACCCGACTCCTGGTCGGTATGCACGCGGAACGTTGGATCCTCTTCAGCAAGACGCTGCAGGGCGACACCCATCTTCTCCTGGTCGGCCTTCGTCTTCGGCTCGACGCTGAGCTCAATCACTGGGTCTGGGAAGGTCATGGACTCGAGCACGATTGGATGCTCTGGGTCGCAGAGGGTGTCACCAGTGAAGGTGTCCTTCAGGCCGACGGCCGCAGCGATATCACCGGTTCGAACCTCGTCGATCTCTTCACGGTGGTTGGCGTGCATGCGGATTAGGCGGCCGATGCGCTCCTTCTTCCCCTTTGATGGGTTGAGCACGTAGGAGCCGGCCTTGAGGACGCCCGAGTAGACGCGGAAGAAGCCGAGCTTACCAACGAATGGGTCAGCGGCGATCTTGAACGCGAGTGCGGCGAATGGGGCCTCGTCCTCGACGGGGCGCGACATCTCAGTTTCAATGTTGCGTGGGTCGGTCCCCTTGATCGCCGGTACGTCGAGCGGGCTTGGAAGGTACTCCACCACGGCGTCAAGCATTGGCTGTACACCCTTGTTTTTGAGGGCGGAGCCGGTGAGGACAGGCACGATCTTGTAGCCGAGGGTGCCAACGCGGATCCCTTCGCGGATCTGCTCAGGGCTCAGGGTGCCGGTCTCCAAGTAGATCTCGGTGAGTGCGTCAGTCTGACCCGCCGCCTGGTCCAGCATGAAAGCATGCCACTTGTCGGCCTCCGCCTTCAGCTCAGCGCGAATTGGTCGGCGCTCGCTCTTCTCGCCCTTGTCGTCGAGGTAGACGATCTCCTCCATGGCGATCAAGTCGATGACGCCTTCGAACTGATCTTCGAGACCGATTGGGAGCTGAAGTGGCACTGCATTGGCGCCGAGTCGGTCCTTGATCATGTCAAAGCAGCGCCAGAAGTCAGCACCAGTTCGGTCAAGCTTATTGATGAAGCAGAAGCGTGGGACGGCGTGGCGATCAGCCTGGCGCCAAACCGTTTCAGACTGTGGCTCTACGCCAGCAACACCGTCAAAAATGACGACGGCCCCGTCGAGGACGCGGAGTGAGCGCTCCACCTCAACGGTGAAGTCCACGTGCCCGGGCGTATCGATGATATTGATGACGTGATCCTTCCAGGCGCAGGTCGTGGCAGCGGCGGTAATGGTGATGCCGCGCTCCTGCTCCTGCTCCATCCAGTCCATTGTTGCGGCGCCCTCATGTACCTCGCCGATCTTATGGATCTTCTTGGTGTAGAAGAGGATGCGCTCGGTGACCGTGGTCTTGCCCGCGTCAATGTGCGCAATGATGCCGATGTTTCGGGTTCGAAGGAGTGACGTTGTGCGGGCCATCTCTTGCTCCTAGAACCGGAAGTGGCTGAAGGCCTTGTTCGCCTCCGCCATCTTGTGGGTCTCTTCGCGTCGCTTCACTGCGGCGCCCAGGTTGTTTGAGGCATCGAGGAACTCAGCGGCGAGCTTGTCAGACATGCTCTTGCCGTTGCGCTTACGGGCAGCCTGCACCAACCAGCGGACGCCGAGGCTCAAGCGGCGCTCGCCGCGAATCTCAACTGGGACCTGATAAGTGGCGCCACCGACGCGGCGCGGCTTCACTTCGATGAGTGGTGTTGCATTGCGCAGCGCAAGGTCAAGCACTTCAAGCCCTGGGCGGTTAGCCTGGGACTCAACACGAGCAAGTGCTTCGCGAAGGATGCGCTCTGCAAGTCCGCGCTTGCCGCTCAGCATCACCTTGACCACGAATCGGTCGACGGTTTTGTTCAGCGGAACAACTTCGTACTTAAGCTTTCGTGGGACCGTTGTACGACGTGGCATCGCTTACTTCTTCTTCGCGGCGGCTTGTTCAGCCTTCGCGCCATACTTTGATCGGCTCTGCTTGCGATCTTTCACACCGGCGGCATCGAGTGCGCCGCGAACGATGTGGTACTTCACCGACGGAAGGTCCTTCACGCGGCCGCCACGAACGAGCACAACGCTGTGCTCCTGGAGGTTGTGGCCAATGCCTGGGATGTAGGCGGTGACTTCCATCTGGTTGGTGAGCTTCACGCGGGCGATCTTTCGAAGTGCGGAGTTCGGCTTCTTCGGAGTCATTGTGCGCACGATCAAGCAGACACCACGCTTCATCGGGGCGCCCTCTGCGGACTCCTGACGCTGCTTAATGCCGTTCCAGTTCTTGCGGAACGCAGAGGCCTTGATCTTCGAGACCTTCGCCTTGCGACCCTTTCGAACGAGCTGACTAATCGTAGGCACGTTGTACGCGCGCTCCTTCTCTCTTCGATTCCACGACTGGCGTGATGTCAGGGCGGTTATGCCCTTTGTGCACGGACGGCGGAGCGTAGCAGCCAAGCACGAAGGGTGTCAAAGCACCCCCCGTGCGGGACGACCGAGATCCGCCTTTAGGCTCCCCCCTCGTCGCTCTTCGGGGCCTCGGCGGCGTCCGCCAAGAAGGGGTTCGCCTCGGTTTCGCCCTCGGCTGCCGGCTTCTCCTCGGTGAGGAGGGCGACCAGTTGTGAGACGTCGTCCTGGCTCGCCCCACCCTCTTCGGACTCGAGGAAGACGTTGAAGTCGTCCTTGCCGAAGTCGGTTGGCAGGTCGCCACCGGCCAGGGCGGCCGCAGCACGAAGCTTCTCGGCCTCCTTGCGGGCGGCAACCTTGTCTGGGGCACCCGTACCGGCGGGGATGAGCTTGCCGATGATGACGTTCTCCTTGAGACCCACGAGGTAATCGCGGGCACCGGTGATCGCCGCCTCCGTGAGCACGCGGGTCGTCTCCTGGAAGGAGGCTGCCGCGAGGAAGCTCTCCGTGTTCAGGGAGGCCTTTGTTACACCCAGGAGCTGCGGGGCCGCAGTTGCCGGCTCCCCGCCCTCGGCGAGGACTCGGGCGTTCTCGCGCTCGAAGGCGAGACGGTCGGCAAGCTCCGTTGGGAGCATGTGGGTGTCGCCTGGGTTATCGACCCGCACCTTACGCAGGAGCTGGCGGACGATGATCTCGATGTGCTTGTCCGAGATTGTTACACCCTGGCTTCGGTAGACCTTCTGGACCTCCTTGACGAGATAGTTCTGTACCTCGGCTCGGCCACGGACCTCTAGGAGCTCCTGTGGGTCGAGTGGGCCATCGGTGAGCGGGTCGCCCGCGCGAACGCGGTCGCCGCTCTTTACCAAAAGCTTGGCGTTGTGCGGAATTGGGTACTTCGAGGCTGGGACGACGTCCTCGGCGCGAATGACCAGGCCATCCTTCGACTTCACGAGGAGGCCCTTCACCGGTGCAGTGAGATCACCCGTAGTTGCCGAGGTGCCGATGAGTTGGCCCGCCTCAACAAGGTCACCCTCGCGAGCGGTCAGCGCAGCGTCAATTGGCAAGTCAAGCTCGATCTCGTACTTCTCGCTGTGGGTGACTTCGACAGTGGTCCCCGCATCGCTGCGGATCACTTCGACGACGCCATCAATGCGGCTGATCTCGGCCTTACCCTTCGGCTTGCGAGCTTCAAAGAGCTCTTCGACGCGTGGCAGACCGGCGGTGATGTCGAGCCCGGCGACGCCGCCGGTGTGGAACGTTCGCATGGTGAGCTGCGTTCCTGGCTCGCCGATCGACTGTGCCGCCATGATGCCGACCGACTCGCCCATCTCGATGAGCTTGCCCGTGGCAAGGTTGCGGCCGTAGCAGGCCTGGCAGACGCCCGCAGGGGCGACGCAGGAGAGTGGCGAGCGTACGGCAACGACCTCAACCGCCACGGCGGCTGCGATCTTCGCTGAATACTCTTCGTTGATCTCTTCGCCACGTGCAATGGTGTGACTTGCATCCAATTTGATCTCTTCCGCAGCAATGCGGCCGAGGAGTCGTCGAGCAAATGCGCCGCGAAGCTCCTTCATGTCAGGGTGATCTGCGGCGATTGGCCACTCGGTGCCAATCACGTCTGCGGTGTCCGCAAGGGTGATGTGCGTTGACTCTGCGGTGCCGCAATCCTCGATGCGCACGATGACGTCTTGCGCGACGTCAACAAGTCGGCGTGTGAGGTAGCCGGAGTCGGCGGTTCGGAGCGCCGTGTCGGCGAGACCCTTACGCGCACCGTGTGTGGAGATGAAGTACTCGAGCACCGTCATCCCCTCACGGAAGTTTGACTTCACAGGTACGTCGATGATGCGGCCCGATGGATCGGCCATGAGTCCGCGCATCGCGCCAAGCTGACCGATGTTGCCTTTGTTTCCGCGGGCGCCGGAGTTCGTCATCATAAGAAGAGGGTGGAACTGCGGATCGCGGCCGCCCTTCTTCGTGTTGAGCTCCTCCATCATTGCCGTGCCGATGTCGCCGGTGGCCTTCTGCCAGACGCGGATCACGTTCTTGTAGCGCTCCTCGTCGGTGATGAGGCCCTGGGTGTACTGGCCATCAACCTTGGCCACATCCTTATCGGCCTCGGCGATGATCGACTTCTTACCCTGCGCCATCGCAATGTCGAAGACGGAGATCGTCATTCCGCCGCGGGTGGCTGCCTCAAATCCGACACGCTTGATGCCGTCGGCGAGGAGTGCCGTTTCGACCTTGCCGAGCAGCTGGAACGAACGGCTGATCAACTCGCGAAGATCGGCGCGCGCCAGTGAGCGGTTCACGAAACGAAGTCGGTCTGGAAGGATCTCGTTGAACTTCACACGACCAATGGTGGTCTCGATGCGCTGGTCAACTAGTTGCTCGCTCTTCTCGTCCCACACCTTGGCGACCACGTCGATCGGTGCATGAATGGCGATCTGTCCGAGGTCATAGGCGAGAAGCGCTTCGGTCTCGTCTGAGAAGCGGCGTCGCTTGGCGCCGTCAGCCAAGGTTGTCTCCTGCGTGAGGTAGAAGCAACCAAGCACCATGTCCTGCGTTGGCGAAACGATTGGCGAGCCGTCCGCCGGCGAAAGCAGATTGTTGGAGGAGAGCATCAACTCGCGTGCCTCCTGCTGCGCTGGTTCAGAGAGCGGCACGTGGACCGCCATCTGGTCCCCGTCGAAGTCGGCGTTGAACGCCGTGCAGACCAGCGGATGAATGCGAATTGCCGAACCCTCGACGAGCACCGGCATGAAGGCCTGGATGCCGAGTCGGTGCAGGGTTGGGGCACGGTTGAGCAGCACCGGGTGATCCTTGATCACGTCGGCAAGGACCTCCCACACCACGTCGGTGGCGCGCTCGGTCAGACGCTTGGCGCTCTTGATGTTGTGCGCGTGTCCAAGCTCAACGAGCTGACGCATGACGAATGGCTTGAAGAGCTCGAGGGCCATCTTCTTTGGGATGCCACACTCGTGCAGCTTCAACTCTGGACCGACCACGATGACGGAGCGGCCCGAATAGTCGACGCGCTTGCCGAGGAGGTTCTGGCGGAATCGCCCCTGCTTCCCCTTGAGCATGTCGCTGAGCGACTTGAGTCGGTGATTGCCGGTGCCAGAGATGGCGCGACCACGTCGGCCGTTATCAATGAGGGCGTCGACCGCTTCCTGGAGCATGCGCTTCTCGTTGCGCACAATGATTTCAGGAGCGCCAAGTTCAATAAGGCGCTTGAGACGGTTGTTGCGATTGATGACGCGGCGATAGAGGTCGTTGAGGTCGGAGGTGGCGAAACGGCCACCGTCGAGCTGCACCATTGGGCGCAGGTCTGGTGGGATCACCGGAAGCACCGACATGATCATCCACTCTGGTCGTGCACCTGAGCGGCGGAACGCCTCGAGGAGGCGGAGTCGCTTGATCGCCTTCTTGCGGCGCATCCCGGCGGTGTTGCGCACCTCAACGGCGAGCTCCTTCGCTTCGGCATCAAGGTCCATGCGCTCAATGAGCTCGCGAACCGCCTCAGCACCCATGCCCGCGCGGAAGATGCGTGCGCCGCGTGGGCGCTCGCTGCCGAACTTGGCGTCGAGGGTACGGAAGCTGTCGAGCTCGTCATCGCGACCAATTTCTGGAAGCAGCTGGAATGCCTTCAGGCTGAGAAGCGCCTTCTTCTCCTTGGCGATCTCCTCCTTGCGGCTCTGCGCTGAGGTCTTGGCGTTTGCGCGCAGTGCGCCAACTTCGCCCTCGGCGAGCGCCTTTAGGTCAGCCTTCTTCTGCTCACCCTCCTTGGCGATCGACTCCTTGAGGGCGGTGAAGTTCTGCTCGTCGTCGATAGAGGCCTGGGTAAGCACGGCGCGAAGTCGCGCCTTCGCCTCTTTGCCACCAAGGGCGCCGTCCGCAACGATAATCTCTGCGGTGGTCTCAAAGATGATGGCGCCGTCGGCCTTCTCTTCGCCGAGGTCATTGATGGCGCGCTCGGTAACCTGCGCGGCTTCACCCATTGCCTGGGCGCGCTCGGCGCGGTCCGACTCCACCTGCTCAAGTCGCGCGCGAACCTCGCGCTCCAGCTCCGTGAGCTGGCGCTTTAGTCGCGCATTTATCTCGCTCTCCTCTTCGGCGGTAGCGCCACCACCGCGACCAGCGAGTTCGTCGTCGAGACCCTTGAGGGCCTCTTTGCGCGCTTCTTCGTCAACGCTGGTGACGATGTATTGCGCGAAGTAGAGAACCTTCTCGAGGTTTCGTGGAGAGATCTCCAGGAGAGTGGCCAAGCGGCTTGGGGTCCCCTTGAAATACCAGATGTGTGAGACCGGGCTCGCCAACTGAATGTGGCCCATGCGCTCGCGGCGAACCTTGCTGCGCGTGACCTCCACGCCGCACTTGTCGCAGATGATGCCCTTATAGCGAATGCGCTTGTACTTACCGCAGTAGCACTCCCAGTCGCGCGTTGGCCCAAAGATGCGCTCGTCGAAGAGGCCGTCCTTCTCTGGCTTCAGCGTGCGGTAGTTGATCGTCTCAGGCTTCGTGACCTCGCCCTTTGACCAACCGCGAATCTGCTCAGGGCTCGCCAGCGCTACGCGGATCGAATCGAAATTGTTTACTTCAAGCATGGTTTCTCCTCGCCCCTACGCCGCGCTCAATTGTCTTCGAAGCCAGAGAGATTGATGCCAAGGTTTGGCGTGGCGTAGCCAGCCGGATCCTCGAGCAACTCAATGGCCTCATCGTCTTGATTCAAGATGTCAACGCTGATCCCGAGGCTCTGGAGCTCCTTCACGAGCACCTTGAACGACTCAGGCACACCTGGCGCCTGGATGCGCTCACCCTTGACGATCGCCTCGTATGCCTGCACGCGACCGACAACGTCGTCGGACTTCACCGTGAGGATCTCCTGCAGAATGTTTGCGGCACCGTACGCCTGGAGTGCCCAGACTTCCATTTCGCCGAATCGCTGACCGCCGAACTGGGCCTTACCGCCGAGTGGCTGCTGCGTGATCAGGCTGTATGGACCGGTTGAACGCGCGTGGATCTTGTCTTCGACAAGGTGGTGCAGCTTGAGCATGTAGGTGACGCCGACCGTAATCGGGCGATCGAACTCCTTGCCGCTCTTGCCATCGCGCAACGTGATCTTGCCGTCGGCTGGGAGACCAGCGGCTTCGAGCTCAGCGATGATGTTCTCTTCGGTTGCGCCGTCGAAGACTGGCGTTGCACCCTTCAGGTTCTGCTTCGCGAGCGCCCAGCCAAGGTGCGTCTCGAGGAGCTGACCGATGTTCATGCGGCTCGGCACGCCGAGCGGGTTAAGGATGATGTCGACTGGGGTGCCGTCTGGCAGGTATGGCATGTCTTCCACTGGAAGGATGCGCGAAACGACGCCCTTATTGCCGTGTCGACCGGCCATCTTGTCGCCAACCGAGATCTTGCGTTTCTGCGCGATGGAGACGCGCACCAACTGGTTCACACCTGGGGCGAGGTCGACCTCTTCACGATGGAACTCGCGCACTTCGACAACTGTACCGCGCTCGCCGTGTGGGAGTCGCAGCGAGGAGTCCTTCACTTCGCGCGCCTTCTCACCGAAGATGGCACGGAGGAGTCGCTCTTCAGCGGTGACTTCGGTCTCGCCCTTCGGCGTGATCTTGCCAACAAGGATGTCGCCAGGGCGCACATCGGCGCCAACGTTGATGATGCCGCGCTCGTCAAGGTTCGCAAGGAGCTCCTCAGGAACGTTGGCGATGTCGCGCGTGATCTCTTCAGGCCCGAGCTTCGTGTCGCGCGCCTCGATCTCGTGCTTCTCGATGTGAATGGAGGTGAAGACGTCTTCGCGCACGAGTCGCTCACTGATGATGATCGCGTCCTCGTAGTT
>RFPZ01000049.1 GCA_009925905.1 Candidatus Aquidulcis frankliniae | reverse complement strand
GGGCGAACGGCGCGCGTGTCGTCAACCGAAGCGATTAACTTCTCAGTGTCCCCAGCGACTCAGTAACGGCCTCCACGAGCGGCCTCGTTGCCGCTGATGCGTTGGGCGATCCAGACCGGGACGATCGACAGGATCACGAGCACGAGCGCGACGACATTCACCACCGGGAGCTGGTAGGAGCGCTGAAGCTCTCCGTAGACCCAGACAGGCAGCGTCCGTGCCCCCGGCCCAGCGGCAAAGAGCGTGACGATCACCTCGTCAAAGGAGAGGGCGAAGGCCAACAACCCACCAGAGAGGAGCGCGGTGCGCATGCGCGGGAGCGTGATGCGGCGGAACGTCATCAGTGGACCGGCGCCCAGATCGGCTGATGCCTCCTCGGGGCTCCGCGGCAGGCGTCGGAGGCGCGCAACCACGTTGTTGTACGCCACGACCACGCAGAAGGTTGCATGGGCGACCACGATCGTGTGCAACCCGAGGCTGATGCCGAAGAGTTTGAAGGTGCTTTGCAGGGCAATGCCCGTGATCACCCCAGGGAGCGCGATCGGCAGTACAAAGAGGAACGAAATCGCATTCTTGCCGAAGAAGTCGTATCGCTGGAGTGCAAGGGCTGCCAGTGTTCCGAGCACGAGGGCGAGCAGCATTGAGACAGTCGCAACGATCAGTGAGTTGAGCAGCGCATCGCGGATCGCCTCGCTCTCTGCGGCCGCCGCGAACCAGTCGAGCGTCAGGCCGGTCGGCGGCCACCCGCCGAGCGGGCTCTCGTTGAATGCGTAAACCGCGAGGATTATCAGCGGCAGGTAGATGAAGACAAGCACCCCGCCCGTCACGATACGCAGCATCGCCCGAACCAGCGGAGACTCAACCACGATCGCAGGCCAGTCTGCTCACAGCGACTCAAACGCCCCGAGGCGTCTAGCGAAGAGGAGGTAGGCCATCATCACGGCAATCGGCAGGAAGGAGTAGGCCGCCGCGACAGGTAGGCTGCCGAGCGCCGAGTTGTCATAGATGACGTTGCCGATGAATTTCGCGTCGGAGACCAGATCGGGGACGATGTAATCGCCCAGGCTGAGCGAGAAGGTGAAGATCGAGCCAGCGGCGAGCGCCGGGATCAGCTGCGGGAAGATCACCCGTCTGAAGGTGACCCAGCCCCGACCACCGAGATCCGCAGAGGCCTCGAGGAGCGAAGTCGGAATGCGCTCCAATCCGGCATAGACCGGAAGGATCATGTACGGGAGCCAGAGATAGGTGAGCACGAGCCACGAGTTCCAGATCTCGGTGAGTCCAGGGCCTTCAATGCCGAGCGGGGCGACCAGCCAGCCGAGGAGCCCGTTGGCCTGCAGTATCGTGCGCCAGGCGTACACCTTGACGAGATACGACGCCCACAGTGGCATCGTCACCGCCACGAGCACCAATGCCCGAACGCGCGGCGAGGCAATGCGGGCGATGTAGTACGCAACCGGCAGAGCAATGATCGCCGCCGTAAGCGTCACCAACACCGCGATGCCAATCGTCCGTAATGCGATCGCAAGATAGACAGGGTTCCCGAGGATCTGTCCGAAGGCGTCGAGTGTCCAGTCAAACGGTGCAACCTTCCCCGTAAAGGAGTCCTTCGACCAGAATGCGTGAGCTAGGAGTACCACGAGCGATCCGATGTACACGGTGCCGATCCATGTCAGCGGAGCGGAGAGAAGCGCGCCGAGCGACGCGCGCGGGCGCGCCGAAAACCATCGGGCAATGCGGGAGATCATTTTGTGGTCACCTGCTGAGAAACGGAACGGGACCCCTCGCGACTTTCCATCGTCGAGGGGCCCCGCCCCAGTTCAACTGCTACTGGACCGGTCAGTTGCCGCGCAGCGTCGTCCAGGCTTCGACCCAATCGTCTTGGGTCTTGCAGGTCGTCGCTGCATCGTCATCGTCGCAATCCTCGCGGGGAGTCGCCCAGTACCAGATCTTCTCCCAGTACGCCTCGTCCGCTGCGTGCGTGAGCTCGCAGTGGCCGGGTGAGATCGTCTCTGCGTAATCGCAGGCGGCCTGACTCGTTGCCGCCTCGCCGAAGAAGACAGTCGCCTGACCATTTGCCTCAGCTGACATCATGTGGTTCATCCACAGGTACATGCAGTTCGGGTTCTTCGCATTCGTGGCCATCATCCAAGTGTCCGACCATCCGGTCGAGCCCTCAGCCGGCATTAACGTCTGGACCTTTGGCGCGTTGGCGTCAGTGCCCAACACGTTGGCCATGAACTGCCATGTGGTGCCAACCACGAGATCTCCGCTGGCGAACCCAGCGACCTGGTCGGCGTAACTGCTCCAGTAGACGACTCCGAGTTCCTCCTGTTTCTCCAGGAGGTCAATTGCCGCCGCAAACTGCTCCTCGTTCAGCTGATACGGATTCGTGATCCCTAGCTCCGGACGCTTGGCCATCAAATGAATGGCTGCATCAGCGATGTAGATCGACGAGTCGTAGATGCTGATCTTCCCGTTGACGGTCGAGTTGCCCTCCCACACCGCATCCCACGAGGTCAGCGGGGTGGTGATGAGATCGCTGTTCCACATCAACAGGTTCGGACCTCGCCCGTGCGGCACGCCGTAGGGCATGCCGTTCTGCGAGTTGTGGGCCTGGTTCTTCAGGCCGCTGAAGACGTTCGCATAGTTTGAGAGCAGATCAACGTTGACCGGTGCCACGTCGCCCGCCGTCATGAGGCGGACGGAGGCGTCACCCGAGAACGAGCCGCCGTCGTACTGCCCCGATTGGAGCAGCTGCACGCCGTTGTTCGAGTCGGTCATCGCCGTCGTGTTCACCTTGCACCCGGTCGCCTCCTCGAACGGATCGACCCAGTTGAATCCTTCGTATTCGCCGCGCTCTGCGTAGCCTGGCCAGATGATCAGGTTGAGCTCGCCCTCGCCTTCGCCGAGCGTCTCGAGCCAGCCTGCCGGCTTCTCGGACGGCGACGAACTCACCTCCGAGGTACCGCCGCAGGCCGCGACGAGCAGTGCGAGCGCCGCCGCAACGGTCGCTCCCTTGAATCGCTTCATGGTTCCTCCGATACCTACGCTGGAGCCGCCTGCGGATTCTCCGCAAGGGACAGCAGGTGCTCCCGCCTCCACGTCACCCGAACCCTTCGACCGATCGCGGAGTGCGACTCCATTGGAGACTCCTTCAGGTTCAGCTGTGCCACCATCAGGTCGTCGCCAGTGTCTAACGCGATCTTATAGCGCGTTTCGGCCCCCAAAAAGACGACTGATGCAATTGTTCCCAGGGCAGATCCTTCGTCTGCAGCGACCAGATCGTCGGGCTTATCGAGCCGGATACGCTCCGGTCTGATGGCGATCCTCCCTCGGGCCCCGAAACTGCGTCGCGCCGACTCGTCAGGGTAGATGTTCGAGTTGCCCACGAAGCCCGCGACAAAGGCGGTTGCCGGGTGCTCGTAGACCTCTGCGGGCGCGCCCACCTGGACGATCGACCCGCGGTGAAATACTGCAAGTCGATCGCTCATCGTGAGCGCCTCCTGCTGATCGTGCGTGACGTACACAAAGGTGATCCCTACCGCCGCCTGGATGGCCTTGAGCTCGACCTGCATCTCCTCGCGAAGCTTGAGGTCGAGGGCACCGAGTGGCTCGTCGAGCAGGAGCACGCGCGGTCGGTTGACGAGCGCCCGAGCCAGCGCAACGCGCTGCCGCTGCCCGCCGGAAAGCTGCGCGGGTCGGCGTTCGTCGTAGCCCTCGAGTCTGACCATCCGGAGCGCCTCCTGCACGCGCACCGCCCGCTCCGCGGCGGGGACGCGTCGCACCTCGAGACCGTAGGCAATGTTCTCGGCGACCGTCATGTGGGGAAAGAGGGCATAGTCTTGGAACACGGTGTTCACGTCACGATCGAACGGCGGCTTCGTGGTGACATCCTCACCGTGGAGCCAGATCTGCCCAGACGTGGGAGCCTCGAACCCTGCGATCATCCGCAGCGTCGTGGTCTTGCCCGAACCAGATGGTCCGAGGAGCGAGAAGAACTCACCGTCGCGAATCTCCAGGTCGATACCAGCAACCGCCGGGGCAACATCGCCCGAGCCGTAACTCTTAGTCAGTCCGCGCAGAGAAACTGCCGGCACACTCGATGAACGCTCGCTCATAGACGAGAGCCTATCAGGCTACGGCCGCGCAAAGGCATGGGTGCACCACGCTGCGAAGTCGTGCTGGGCCGGAAATGTAGGGCATCTCGGACCTTTAGCACGCAGTTGCCGTCGGCCTTGTTGGGGTTTCGCGCAGCCTCCGCGTCAAATCCTGATTGCCAGGCGCAGTTTCGACCTGATCCCCGTTCGGCGCCGATGTAGCTCAGTGGTAGAGCAGCTGTTTCGTAATCACCAGCAAGCGCGGTGTTGTGCCGCTTTGGGCGCAAAAACAGCAGGTCTGGGGCCGATTTCGACCCAACGCACCCAACATTTAGCCCAACGATTGGCACCATTTCAAACAACGAGTTTGGCGATGTTATCCCTTGCGTTGCCGAGCGCTCTCGTAGCGTGATCCGACCAGCGCCGTACCAACGGCGCCGCCAAGCCCAAAGCCCTCAGGCATGTCGACGTAAAGCGACTCAACTTCACCGGGTCGAACAATGTAGGTCTCGTGATAAATGCCCACCGCTCCGGTGCCACTGGTCGCTCGCTTGTAGAAGGCGGTCCACGCCGGTCGGTGCTTGCGCTCGCTGTTGGCGGCATACGCCTCAAGCGCTTCGAATGACTTCCAGTACTGGATCACCGTGATCGTTCGGCCAGCCATCTCAGTGCGAGCGCTGAGGAAGCCGAGCTCAGGGTTTTTGTACAACTCGACAATCATTGGCCCCATTGCGAGGACTGACGGAAGCCACTCCCACACGCGCCAGAGCGTATTGATGCGCATGCCGATCAGGAAGAGCACAAGCGGCTCCTTGATGTCGGCCATAGTGCGGATAGGCAGGTGCTTCGCCATGACTACCTCCGTTGTTTGCGCACCATCCGTGCAACAGCGAGTGTACCGATTAGCCCCGCTGATGCTGCGAGGCTGGGGAGCACGAGGCCACTCGGCCCGCTCCCCCCAGGACCGCCGCCTGGGGGACCCTGCTGCTCGCGCGTCGGATCAACCGCCGTCAGACCTTTAAAGCACTTGACCACCTTGTTGAGCTCTGGTGACTGTGCGTAGTAATGGTACCCATCCTTCTCGGTTGTTCGTCCGTTGCATTCATCGAGCTCAATCGTGGTGTCGTGCGCGAGTGGGGCGAAGACGGCAACCCCGTCCATTGCGTATCCGATTAGCTTCGTCTCTGCATTTGGGTCATCAATGGATTCGTCGTACGCAGTTCCCTTGCAATCCGTGAACGCATGAAGGTGATACCCCTCAATCGGGTTGAAATGTCCGCCGCAGTCATCAAACGCGGCGATCGTATATGCCCGCAAAATGTCTTGCACTGGTGCCGATGCAGCAATCACTAACCCGTTAATCGTGACGCCAAGGTCAGCACCTTGCGTTGTGACAGGCGATGGGGCAAGCACTGGCGTCACCGGAACCAGAATCGAAATAGGAACCGCTGCGCCCGTGTTCGTCCACTCGAAGCGCCCCTCAACACAGTGGTATTTGTAGGCATCCAGCACATCGGGGCGTGCGGCTCCCTGGAACGACTCCTTGCTGTCGGTGACGTTTACCTTCCCCGACTCATCGTAGAGCCGCCATTGCGCATCACCGTAGATGGTACTCAAGTCAAGAATGAACTTTCCATCAGCGTCGTAAATGTTGCTGCCGTCGAGCCAAATGCCGGAATCAGCGGCTGTCGTGCTGGTAGTCTCGGGGCAGAAGGGCCCGATGGTGGTGTCTGTCGGCGTCCCCGTGACCGTGATGCGATAGCAGGTGGTCTGAGTGCCATCAGTAAGAGTGCAGGATTCTTCGGCGATTGGTTCTGCGAGCGCTCCGTCCCTAAATGCACTGGCAGCCAGGCCTGGTGCGCCGAGTGGCCCAGCAGTGCCGCTTCCGATATTGAATAGGATCAGGCTGATGGCCAGCCCGCCTGCAATGAGTCCAGCTACGGTGAGGCCTAGGAGTCGGCGACTTCGGTTCATCTAGTGATTCGCTACAAGCCCGGAACGCTTATCTCAGCGCCGAGTGGTTAACGCCGTGCAGGCGCGCCCGCCGTCAAGCAAGAGGACAATCTCACCGGTCTTGGCTCCAGCGGATTGAAGGTCGGCAGCGATCGTCGCAACCGTCCTCGTAGACTGTTTTGGCGTCACTTTGAACGAGAACTCATTTGCCACAGTGTCGACATCAAGGGGGGTGTCTTCCGTGGTGAACGGCACAGCACCTGCAACCAACAGGGTGCGTGAGATGCCGCCCTCACCAGGCAGGCAGCCAACACGGTTGGTCATGTAGACGACACTCAGGTTCACGGTAGTTCCAGCAGTGGGCGCGGCGCCGCCCTTCTGAACGAAGCGAAGAAGGCCAGCAATCTGCAGCTTGGTCTTGGCCTGCTTGACGGTCAGGTTTCCCGCGAGCACGTAGTTTGCTCCGTCCGCGGTGTATTTGTAGGTTCCCTTCAGGGTGCATGCAGCACGGCTAATGTTTGCGCACGGTGCGGCCGGAGCTGCGGACACTGGCGCCACCGGCGCATTGAGTGCGAATAGAGCGGCCAAAAGTACTGGTGCGAGTAGGCGCTTCATTTATGGTGCCCTCACTTCTCATCTAACTTCACCTAGCCAGGCAATTGAGCGGTCAGAGAGATCTCCGACACGCTGAGTATGTGCCCCCAGCGTTATCGCAGCATTTGAAGCACATGTGAACTTCCACAGGATCGCTACTATTTGCTGCGAGATCGTATTGGGCGTCAATGCTGGGGGTACAAATTTCTTATGCGAGTTGGATACCTTGTTCTCTACGTAACAAACACAGAAACGTGTGCAAGGTTCTGGGTAGAACAGGTCGGCATGCAGGAGCGCAGGCGCATGGAAGCCGGGCTTTTTCAGATTGTTGAAGTTGGATTTGAAGGTCAAGATTTCTCATTCCAACTCGTGCCCGTGGAGATGATGCGCGCGAATCCCGACAACCTTGACCTTGCCACACCATCTGTAGCGTTCCGAGTTGAAAATCTTGATGCACTGCGTGCCACACTTGTAGCCAACGGGGTGCAGGTCACAGAGGTAGGAAACGCACGAGGTCCCCGCAGCTTTGCCTTCTCGGACCCTGAAGGGAAGTGGTTCGCTGTCTTGAACTAGCGGCACGTAGGGTGCTCCGCTACGATCCCCCTCCGGCGCCGATGTAGCTCAGTGGTAGAGCAGCTGTTTCGTAAGACACAGCGAGCGCAGTTTTAGCCACTTCTGAGCACAGATACAGCAGATCAACAAGGTTTTCTACCCAACGTACCCAACAGATTGCCCAACGCTGATGACAGGATCAACTGCACCATAACGGCGCGCACTGCAGCAACACGACGGCCCCGCGTCGCCGCGGGGCCGTCGACGAATCCAAGATCGGTGTGCTACGGCCGCGTCGGCTCCACTGTCGGCAGGGACTTGACCTCGCCTCCAATCGTCGCGCGGAGCAGCTCCGCGCCGTTCGCGTCCCGGGCGACCAGCTCGGTGGCGCTGTCGGCAAGCGACTGCGGCAGCCAGAGTCCGTATCGACCCTCGACGACTGTCGCGCTCACGCCGTCGAGTCCGACGACCTCGACGCTGACGGCACCCTCGGGGGCGTTACCGACGATGATGCTCACCGTCTGGTCTGCGTATTCGGTGCTGCCGTACGCCTCGACGAACGCCTTCAACTCTGAGGTGTTCCCCGAGATACGGATCCCCGCTTCGACGGAGTCGCCGTCCACCCGGACCATGCAGTAGCCGTAGTACCCGTCCTTTGCGTAGATGGCGACCCCTCCGTTGCCGAAGAGCTCGAGGCTCTGCAACTCGAAGTCCAACCCGCTTGCGCCATCGATCGGTGCGGTGCAGGCGGAATCGGCCGCCGCCATCTGCGCCTCGGTCGCCATCACCCCGTTCGGGCTGAACGCCAGGGTCTTCTGTGCGCCGAAGCTCCCCGCCAGTAGGATCCCGGCCAGCGCCGCCGCTCCCACCACGCCGAATCCGACGATGCGCGGCCGCGCCGCGCCCCTCTGTCTGTCGCTCATGAGTGCAATCTCCTTTAATCGCTCCAGTTGCGCCGGGGTTCGGGACCAGCCCTCTCCGACGGCGAGCGGGTCGGCCACTTCGAGCCGACGCTGCAGTTCATCGTTCATCTCGAGCCTCCTTTCGCTCTGCAAACTCTTCCTGTCTGGCCGCCAGTCGATTCTTACTCCGCTCTTTGTCGTCGGTGCGCAGCTCATCGCGTAGGCGCGCCTTGGCACGGTGGAGACGCACTCCTGCGGCGTTCGCCGAGATCTCGAGCACTTGGGCGATCTCTCCCGTGGTCAGCTGCTCCCAGGCGAATAGTCGGAGGATCTCGCGGTCGTCGACACGCAGCCGCCCCAGTGCCGCGTCCAGCTCAGCGTCCCCACCGATTGGCTCGGGACCGGGGTCGACGCCAGGCGTCAGAAGGGCGAGCTTCGCAAGGAGCCGAGCCGCACGCCCGTTCGCCCGGCGGTGGTTGGCGAGCACACGTCGCGCCACCCCGATCGCCCAGGGGATCTCGCCGCCCTCGGGAACGGCGTCAATGCGTCGCCAGAGGGTGACCAGCACCTCGACATGAAGGTCTTCGACCACATCCGGTTGGGCTCGCCGAGCAAGGTAGCGCAACACGGGAACCGCAACTGCGGCATGTATCCCGTCGAATCGTGCTGTTCGAAGGTGATGATCCATTCCGAGAGGGTAATGTCCAGGAGCGAGGTGCTCCTTACATTGGTGCTCCGCTACAATCCCCCTCCGGCGCCGATGTAGCTCAGTGGTAGAGCAGCTGTTTCGTAAACAGCAGGTCGTGAGTTCAATCCTCACCATCGGCTCCAGCCTTCCCCACCGCACGCTGTTGGGCTAGCATCGCGCCATGCATCGGCTCGCCAGCCCGTTCCTCGCCGCAGTAATCGCTGTTGGGGGCCTCTTGGCCCCTTCCTCGCCAGTTGCTCGTGCCTCCGCGCTGGTCAGCCCAGACGTGCTGCTCCGCGCTCCAGCGGCTGGGCATGGCACGACCGTAAATGCCCCGCGATTCGCAGTAGCAACAGGCAACGTCGCATCGTGGTATTCCAGCGGTGTCGTTGGCGGGCTGACGTGTGGCGGCGTATGGGAAGAGTTTGGTGCCGCCTCGTCTATGTACGAACGTCGAGTAGCCGTGGGTAATCCGTACGGGACTGGTTGTGTTGCGTTGCGCGAGGATTACAGTGCGGGAACTTCGCGTGTAGTGCTCGGCACCGACGTAGCAAGTGGTGATGTGGCGCTCGCGTTTGGGCAATCGTTGGCATCTAACG
>RFPZ01000048.1 GCA_009925905.1 Candidatus Aquidulcis frankliniae | reverse complement strand
CGCGGGAGTAGCTCAGTTGGTAGAGCGTCTGCTTCCCAAGCAGAAGGTCGCGAGTTCGAACCTCGTCTCCCGCTCCAGCCCCTACACTCTCGCCATGGCGAAAGACGGCAAGAAGCCCCTCAAGAACGCATCGCTCGACACCCTGGCGGTCCACGCCGGTGAGAGCGCTGACCCCACGACTCGTGCCCACAATCTACCGATCTATCAGACGGCAACCTTCACCTTTGAGACGGCAGACGAGAAGGAGGCCGCGGTCGACGGAGCGCTCGCCTGGAAGCCAGACACCTACTTCTACACACGCACCAATAATCCCACCACCGCGGCGCTTGAAGAGAAGCTCGCCGCACTCGAAGGAGCCGAGAGTGCCGTCGCTTCGGCGTCAGGGATGTCAGCGATTGCCGCGGGGCTCCTCGCCCACCTCAAGTCGGGTGACCACCTGATCGTCGCCGACGACCTCTTCATCATCAGTCAGATCCTCTTCGCCGAAGACTTCCCATCACGTGGCATCGAGGTGACGCCGGTGCCAATTACCGACCATGCGGCGGTACAGGCAGCGATGAGACCGAATACAAAGATCGTCTTCTGCGAGGGGCTCTCCAACCCATGGATGCGCATCACTGACATTCCAGCGATCGCGAAGATTGCCCACGCAGCCGGCGCACTCCTCGTCGTCGACAACACCTTCTTGAGCCCCGTCCTGCTTCGACCACTTGAACATGGTGCGGACCTGGTGTTGCAGACCACAACCAAGTGGGTCTCGGGTCACGGGGATGCGCTCGGCGGCATTGCCGCTGGCTCCAAGGTGCTCGTGGATCCAATTCGTCGACAGACCGACCTCCTTGGCGGCGCGGCCTCGCCATTTAACTCCTGGTTGATCGCGCGCGGCGCACGCACCCTGCCACTGCGCATGGAGCGCGCATCAGAGAACGGCTCCGCAGTCGCTGCCTTCCTCGAGGGTCACGAGAAGGTCGAGTGGGTCCGCCACCCGAGCCTCGCCTCGCATCCGGACCGAGCGGTCGCCGATCAACTCCTGAAGAACGGATGGGGCGGCATGCTTTCCTTCAAGCCACGCGCAGTCGAAGGTGTTGATCCGCTTGATGCGATGCGCGCGTTCGCCGACCACGTACAAATGTGCGGGGTTGGCGTGAGCCTCGGCGAGGTCGACACGCTGGTCTACCCAATGCCAAAGCGCGGCGGCATCTTCCGTATTAGCGTCGGCATTGAATCAGTGGACGACATCATCGCCGACTTCAGCCAGGCGCTCGATCACGTTCGCTGAGGTGGCCACCGAAACGCTCGTCCTGACTTGGGAGGAGCTGAACGAACATGTCGAGGCGCTCGCGCGGCAGATAGGGGCGCTCCCCGCTGATCAGCATCCTGATGCGATCCTCGCAATCAGCCGCGGTGGTCTCGTGCCTGGAGCGATGCTCGCTTATCGGCTTGGCATTCGCGATCTCCTGATCGCGGTAGCCGAACACTATGATGCCGCCGGTCGACGACCAGCGCCGACCATTGCGCGCATGCCATCGGATGAATCACTCAAAGAGCGATCGGTCCTCATCGTCGATGAAGTCTGGGAGAGTGGCCGCACGCTCGCACTCGTAGCGGAGCGTGCTCGATCTTCAGGCGCGCATGTACGCACCGCGGTCGTTCATTTCAAGCCAGACAAGAGCGAGGTCCCTGGCGCCCCCGACTTCTTTGCGGCGCTCGCGGATGGCTGGATCACTTATCCGTATAAGGGGGGCGAGTGAGTTACATGCTGGATGCGCCCAAAGCAACCCCCCGCGGGATCGCGCAGATTGCCGCAACGATCAGCAACGGACTGTTGGGGGTCGTGCTGATTGCTGCGGGGCTCGTAGGTCTTGTCGCAATCGCCGTTGTTACCCTCGATGTTGCGGATCAGACTTGGGTCTCGCTTGGCGCACAGATCACTGCGGAGCTCGGAGCTGATGTCGCAGCACTCTTTGAAACGTTCCAAATTGATATCGCCGTCATCCTCACCACTCTGGCCGATCAGAACAACTTGCCGGAATTTGGCGCATGGGTTCGGCAAATCCTTGCTGTTTTGATGGTTGCTGCAGTTGCGCTGGGGCTGGCAGGGGCCGCGCCGCTCTGGGTTGCACGCGCTCTTTGGTCGCGACGCTCAAGCCGCGCAGTGCTCCTTTTCGGGGTAGCCCTCAGCGCTATCGGAGCCTTTGGCCTTCTCGTGACGGGAGCACCGCAGCTGATTTGGGGGCTGGTGCTGGCCAATGGCTTGCTCACCCTGGTGGCGAGCCGAACGATTCGCCCTTCGGCTTAAGCGCCGAATCCGCGCAGCCGCAACGCGAGGCGCACGAGCGGTCCACGAATTTGATCAAGGTCGACATCAAGCGCGCCAGGGTAGACAACCGGCGAACCGCCCCAACCAGCCTTGAAGTGCGCGATCCCCGACGTCGAGATTCCCCACATGTCGTACGTGGCGCTGCCTCGCGCTACGGCACGCTCGATTGCTGCAACCTTTAGCGCATAGGGTGCCCGGAGCTCGTTCCCAGTATTCGTCGCGCCGCCGAAAAGCTCAGTCGTTGTTGTTGGGGTAGTAATGACAAGGAGAGCACCGAGCGTTTCGCCCGACGGTGATTCGGCGATGAGAATTTCTGCCTCACCATTAAATGCGTTAACGATGCGCGCGAATGCAGCGCTGCTGCGCGTCTTCACTCCGGTACGCCCCGAGATTGAGGTCATTGCGGTGTAGAGCGCATCGGCGCCGTCGGCGCCAACGGCGCGTACGGTCACGCCTGACTCCGTGGCGTGCCTCGCGTACTGTCGCCACTTGCTGCGCCAGGCGGCACGTACGGTCTCCATGCCCGCCGAGAGATTAATGCGTCGGCTGGTCGAAGGCTGTACTGGTCGAGCGCGGTGCAGCGCCATACGTGCAGCGTTTGCTGCAGCGAGCCACGGCGCACGAAGGTTGGCGCTCAGCGCATCGGCAGGGTTGACTTGATCGGCATCTTCGGGGAGCAGCACACTCTCGCCCGGTTCAAGGCGTACCAACGTAACGCCGTCGCTGCGCAGCTCAGAGAGTCCGCGCAGCAGTTCTGCGCGCAGCGCCGCAGCCTGCTCAGCGTGCGCAGCAACAACTATTGGTCCGCGTGGCGCGTAGGCGATGCGACCAAGTCCGGCGGGGAGCCGCTGAATCAGGAACTGAGCACCCGCCCATGCGGCCCCATCTTGCGCAACGAGGCGAACTGACTCCCAGCCGGTGAGCGCTTTTGATGCAGCCCAGGCAGGCTGCTGCACGAAGGGGAGGTCAGAAAGTTCGCCAGCAGCGACGGCGGCGCGAAGGCGTGCCCCCCATGCGCTCGGCTCTTCTCGAACAACAGGACTCATGCGCGTAGGGTACGCGCCCCGCTACCCTTGCGCCTATGCCTGTAGATCAGACCCTCCCTCCGTACGTGCTGAACCCCGATGGGGTCGTCTTTGATTTAGATGGCGTGCTCTGCGACACCGAGCCGCTCTGGGCCGAGGCGCGCTTCGCGATCGCCGCCGAAGTTGGCGGTCGGCTGGCTGAAGAGGACTTCCATCGCTTCTACGGCGCGAACACCCAACAGTGGGGCAGTGCCATGGCCGAGATCCTTGGGCACCCCGATGCCACCGAGATCGCGACACGGACCATCAACCACCTCGAGACGCTCTATCGCTCTGGCCGCGTGCAGGTGATTCCCGCCGGGGTTGCCGCCGTGCGACGCGCCGCGGCACGCGGCCCTGTCGCGATTGCCTCGGGGAGCCCGCGCAGTATCATCGCCACGCTCATTGAGATTCTCGGTCTTGCCGATGTGGTGCACACGTACGTGAGCTGCGACGAGGTCGCCGGAGGCAAGCCGCTCCCCGATGTCTACCTTGAGGCGTGCCGTCGAATTGGCATCACCCCTGAACGATCGCTCGCCATTGAAGATTCGCTGGCTGGCGCTCGCGCCGGTAAGGCGGCGGGGATGAGTGTCGTCGTTGTGCCGCTTCCTGGCGCGCCATCTTCAGCGGGCGCCGCCGAGATTGCCGACGTGGTGCTAACGAGCCTCGACGAGCTGCCGCTCGCCGCGCGCTAGCTCTGCGGCACTCCGGCCTTCGCGCCGAGTTCCTCGTTGGAAGGCTCGATCAGGTACGAGCCATCTTCAAAGATGATCACGGGGATTGACTTCGCGCCGGTCAGCGTCTCAATCATCTCCTTTGCGGCCGCGTCAGCGTCGACGTCAACGTAGGTATAGGGAACCTGATGTGCGTCGAGGTAGCCCTTGGAGCGGCGGCAATCGCCGCACCAATCTGCGCCATATACGGTGATCTTCTTGGCGTCGCTCATGGGTACTACCTCCCTTTCGATGCTCGCCGCGGACGCGGCGCTGCCGCCATCGTAGCGCGTCGCAGGAGCAGGAGGCCACCAACGGCGATCAGCGCCCCCGCGATCGGAAGGCCACCGAGTTCGGCAGGGAGATACATGTTGATCGCAATTGCGGTCGTGACCACGGGAGGAAGCGCGCCGATCCAGAGGAGCGGCTGCTTCGCTCGTTCAGCACTCCGAATCAGCCGCCAGGCGGTCAAGCCAGTCAAGAGGCCGATCACGATCCACTCCCCTGGTGGTCGGGTGCAGACATATTCGTTGTTACATGTTTGTAGCGTGTCGTAGAGCTGCGAGGTTCCAATCGGCGCCAAGACGGCTGCAAGGGCGCCGACGCCGAACGCGGCGAGAACCTCGACGTACCGTCGCTCAATCGGGCGGTACCTCGCGGATTCAGCTCGCAGAAGTTCGCGCCCCGCGAAGAGTGCCGGGAGCAGCGCCGCAAGATAGAGAGCGGCGCTCGCGATGTTCCACGGGTCCTGAATGACAGCGGGAAACGGCAGAGTCGGAGTTGGCTTCAGTTCAAACAGTAGCGAGGTTAGGCCGAGTGGGAGAAGCCCCACGGCGAAGATCGTTGCGCCGTTGATCACAACATGGAGGAACTGAACCTCATCGGCGACTCCCCATGGCAGTGCTGTGTGCAGGACCGCTGCTGTGGTGAAGAGAGCGCTGAGCGACGCGATGAGTGCAAGGAGCGTGCCGGTTCCCAACTCTGCAGAGAGTCGACGAAGCAGTCGACCCAAGAGGTTCGCAAGGATTGCCACGGGAAGCCCCGTGGCAGCGATGGAGACAACGGTGCGCACCTGCTCGTCGCTAATCCAGGACCAGCGATCTAGCCGATCCGCGGTGATCCAGGTGACAAGAGCGAGGAGGATCCCCGCATTTAGGAGGAGTGAGGCGATGACAACATCGAGCCTCAAGGACGCGCCGGTTGTCGTGCGCTGTGCGGCTCTCTTCATGAGGGGAGTATGCGCCTTCCTCGTCGCCTCTGTCGGGTACACGCTACGCTCCACCGCATGATGAGAGGTCCGATCCTGATGAGCTATGCAGCATTGGGGGCGGCTGAGTTCGTGCGCGGCGTTGGCTTGGTCGCCTCTGGGGCACTCACCTTCGGCCTCCTAGGCGGAGCACTCCCGGCCGAAGGGGGCTATGACCGCCTCGTTGCCTATGCGTCGTTCGCGACGATCGCCCTGGGGGCGCTCGACCTGCTTCTTCTGGGGGCCATTGCGGTGCGAACCGTCGGTGGGGGCCGACCCCCCCGTGCCCAGATCTTCGTAAGCCTGGGGCTCTCGGTGCTCCTCATCCTGGCCGGGAGCCCCCTTGCGCCGCAGGTCATCATGCTCGGGCTGAGCACGCTCCTGGCTCTCGCGATTCGCCAGGGGAGCGCCACGGGGACGGCGAACGGCTAGACTCCCCCGCATGGTTGGACCTGTCTACCTCACGGAATCTGGGAAGGCTGCACTCGAGGCCGAGCTGCACGACCTGATCCATTCACAGCGCCCAGCGGTCATTGCGCGCATTAAGGCGGCAAAGGAGCTTGGCGACTTGCGTGAGAACGCCGACTACGAGATCGCCCGGAACGAGCAATCGTTCATTGAGGGGAAGATCTTGGAGATCGAAGAGAAACTGCGCAACGCCGAAATCATCGACGAGGGTGCAAGCACCGATGAGGTTGCCCTCGGCACTACCGTCACCGTAACCGCCGAACGTAAGAGCCACGACTACTTGATTGTTGGATCGACCGAGGCCGATCCGAGCGGCGAGCCGCCAAAGATCTCCAATGAAAGCCCCCTCGGCAAGGCCCTGATTGGGCGCAAGGTTGGCGACAAGGTCGTAGTTACCCTGCCGAACGGCAACGAGATCAACTACACCATCAAGAAGATCTCCTAACCTCCGGAGCGCGCGAGCGCAATGAGCACCACCCTCTCCGCCACAAATCTCACCGATCTTGATCGCGCGCAAGATCGCGAACTCCTGATCGGCAACGGCCTCGGCGGCTATACCGCGCTCTCCCCGCTCGGTGCACCAGGGCGTCGCTATCACGGTCTCCTTGTGGCGGCGCTGCAGCCCCCGGTCGCGCGCACAGTGCTCGTCGGTCCAACAATGCTCTGGGCGCGAGCTGACGGCGACTGGTTGCCGCTCTTCAGTTTTGAGATTGAGCCGGGCCACTTCTCACCCAAGCTCGGTGCGCCACTGCACCAGGTTTCGGTTGGCGTTGGCGGCGTCACCAAAGAGTGGGCGCTCCTTAATGGGAGACTTACTGAGCGTTTCTCAGCAATTCCTGGAGCAAATGCGGTGCTGCTTTCGCTACACCTTGACGCGGCAGCCACATCGGGCGTTGATCTGCTGCTGCGCCTAACCGCCACAGCACACGACCACCATGACGCCCTCAGTGGAGATTTGGCGTGCGCGGAAACGCACGTGGATCAAGGTGCACAGCAGGGCTCATGGCAGATGAGCTCGTCGTGGCCAGCGGTGCGGGTACGCTGCGACGGCGGCGATCTTTCAACAGATGCCGGGGTGATTCGAGGCCTCTTCCATCGGCACGACGCGGCACGCGTTGAGGCCGATCGATCTGACTACGCCGTACCGCTGCGCTGGAGCGTGCGGCTCAAGCCCGGCGAAAGCGCCTCGCTGCTAGTTGCAACTGAGGGTGGCAAGATCGGTCGTCCGCCAGATGAGCTCTTCGCTGGGATGGCGAGTGGCGGTGGTGCGGCACTCCTTGCCGAGAGCGAGGCGCATGATCGCGATCTGCTTACGCGCGCACAGTCGGTTGGTGACGGTGCCGATGCCGCGATCGCTGCGAGCGAGGAACTACAAGCGCTCGTCCTCGCCGCCGACGACTTTCTCGTGCGTCGACGCATTCCCGCCACACCTGGACCGGCGGATCCCGCGGCGCCAGTCGGCTGGTCAGTGATCGCTGGCTACCCCTGGTTCAACGACTGGGGGCGCGACACGGCGATCGCCCTGCGCGGACTGACGTTGGCAACGGGCCGACCAGAGATTGGCGCCACAGTGTTGCGCTCGTTTGCACCATGGGTGCGCCGAGGGCTGCTGCCGAACAACTTCCCGGATCGCGTCGACGAGATGCCCGAGTACCACACCATCGACGCGCCGCTCTGGTACATCGAGGCGGCGCGTGCACACGTCGCGGCGACGGGCGATCACGCTCTTGGAGCCGAGCTACTGCCAACGCTGCTGAGCATTATCGTCGCCTACCGCGACGGCACCGACTTTGGCACGCGCGTCTCGCCAATGAGCTCGATGATTACGCCGATCGCGTGCGAGCGAGCTTCCGTGCGCGATTCATTCGCACCGAGGTGCCGTGGCTTGCCGATGTGGTTGATGGCCCTGACGGCGATGACCTTGCCCTTCGACCGAATCAGTTCATCGCCATCGGTCTCGGAGGCGACCTGATCCCTGCCGCTGAAGCGCAGCGCGCATTCGCCGCAGCCGATGCCCAGCTGCGCGCCCCAATCGGGATTCGGTCACTGGCGCCAAGTGATCCCGCCTATCGCGGCGACTACGACGGTGACCGGAGGTCGCGCGATGGCGCCTATCACCAGGGGCTCGGTTGGCTCTGGCTCATCGGTCCGTGGGCAGATAGCGCATTCGCCGTGCACGACCTCACGAGCCCTGAAGGTCGCGCTGCTGCACTGTCACTCGTGACCGAGGCGCTTGCGCCGTATCGCGCACATCTCCGCGAGGCGGGTCTTGGCACGATCTCGGAGAACGCGACGGGTGATGCACCATTCACGCCCGTCGCCTGCTTCGCGCAGGCATGGAGCGTCAGCGAGCTGTTGCGCATCGAGCGCAGAGTGGCTGCGCTTCGCGATACCGCACAGGAGTCGAAGCGCTAGACGAGAATTCCAGCGCCGAAGAAGAGTCCCGCGGCAAGGATTGTTCCGGTCGCGATTGCGCCGAGATCGATGTAGAGCAGCCCCGTTGCTGACTCCATGGAGCGCGCCTTGGCGGTACGCCACCCCGCGTAGGTCAGGAGCGCCGGGAAGATCAGCCCGATCATCAGTCGCAAGATGGCGAAGAAGTCCCACCCTGCGCCGAGCCCCCCGAGTCCGACGAGTTGCCAGATGAGAAAGAGGGCGATCTGCACACCGATACCGATGCCGACTGCACGACTCAGCAGCAGGAGTGGCGATTCAGGAAGTTTCGGTGTGACGAGGTACCAGTGGGCAAGGACCATCGCCGCAAAAGACCCGCCGGTGACTGCGGCGAGGATCAGGAGCTGGAGAGCGAGCGCAACCGCAACGAGTGGCGTTGGTGCCCAGCCAACCGCGGCCACAATGAGTGCGGCGACAGCGGTGACGACCGTGATCAAACCGACGTGGCGGCCGTCGCTCCCGCGCGCGATTCGCAGCGTCCAGAGCGTTGCAAGGCAGGCGACGAGCACCAGCAGGAGTCGGCGTAGTGCATCGATCTCGGCCGTCGCAGCCTGGATCGGTGCATCGGCGGAGGGGATCGGAAGTGCTCCGTCAGCCAGCCAGGCGAGGAAAGCCCAGCCACCGGCGGCGAAGACGGTGAACCCGCGGTAGCCCCGCGTCGACTCCGAGCGATGGGTAAGCAGGAGGATTGCGGCCAAGCTGCCGACCGCAAGGCTGCTCACCACCACCCAATTAATGAACGAGAGAGAGCGTGCAACGGTCTCAACAGGCATCGTTGCAGCCTATCACCCACTCCGCACCCCTATCCTCCACGGATGACCAGTCACAGATTTGAGGCGCTGCGATGATCCGCGGAGAGGAGCCAGCTCTCGGCACCCCTGAGTCACCACGCTACGGCGTCGATGCCCCGTGGATGGGCGAGGTCGTCATACAGGCGAAGCACCTCCTAGTTTGGCTAGCGCAACTCTCCCAGCGCTATGGCACGTCAATTCAGCGACTTGACGAGATCCCCGATGAGGAGCTCCAACTTCTAGCGCAACGTGGAGTCAGCGCCCTCTGGCCGATCGGCATCTGGCGTCGCAGCGCCGCGTCGCGCGCCATGAAGGTGAGCGCAGGCGACCGTGATGCTGAGGGATCTGCGTACGCCGTTGCCGAATACGTGGTTGACGAACGACTGGGAGGCGATGCGGCACTTGCAACGCTGCGCTCTCGAGCCGGCGCCGCTGGCATCCGCATCGTCACCGACATGGTCCCCAACCATGTTGCCATTGATGGGCGCTGGGTGAACGAACGACCCGAGTTCCTTCTCTCCTCTGCGCAGCCACCGTTCAAGAACTACCGCTACAGCGGCGAGAACCTCTCAACGGAGCCAGGTATCGCGATCCGCATTGAGGACGGATACGAGCGCGGAGATGATGCAGCAGTTGCATTTGAACGCCGCACCATAGATTCAATTAATTACATCTATCACGGTAACGATGGTACAAACATGCCGTGGAAGGACACTGCCCAGATTGACTACCTGAATGCGGAGGCGCGCGAGGCGGTGATCCAAGAGATCCTCTCCGTGGCGCGACGTTCCGACATCATTCGCTTTGATGCAGCAATGACGCTCGCTGCGCAGCACATTCGGCG
>RFPZ01000047.1 GCA_009925905.1 Candidatus Aquidulcis frankliniae | reverse complement strand
CTCAATTGACCCGCTGCCGCGGGACATCACTACTGAGCCGGTTCGCACCAGCTCCTTGATTCCGAACTCCCGAAGGAGTTCGACCAACGTGTCGATCTCGGTCGGATCCCCGACCGCCTCGACGATAACCGCCTCATCCCCAAGGTCAACGACCTTGGCCCGATGCATCTCTGCCACGCTCACAATCTCGGGACGCGACCGCTTGGTTGCGCGCACCTTAATCAGGGCAAATTCGTGCTCAACGATCGACTCGTCGGTCACGTCTTGCACCTTCAGCACATCGATCAGCTTGTAGAGCTGCTTCGCCGCCTGCTCCACGTGCACCTCATCCCCCACGATCGTGAGGGTCATGCGCGACGTGTCGCTTCGCTCCGTAACGGAGACTGCGAGCGACTCGATGTTGAAGTTTCGCGCGCGCATCAGGCTCGCGACACGATTCAGCACGCCAGGCTTGTTGTTGACGATCGCCACGATGAGGTGGCGACGCTCGTCACCTGATCCAGGAAGCGATCGTGCCGTTGTCGTTGGGGTCACTTCACACCGCCACTCTGTGGGTCGGTTGGATCCACACGTGGGCCGCTCGCCCCTTCGGTCACGTCTTCGCCGTCATCACCCCACTTGTCGATCAGGTCCGAAAGACCCTTCCCTGCCGGCATCATTGGGTAGACGTTCTGCCGCTCAGCGATTTCAAACCAGATGAGCGCTGGGCCATCAGCGGCGAGTGCAGCAGCAACTGCCGCATCAACCTCTTCCGGCTTGGAGACCTTCCACGACGGCAGCCCGTAGGCATCGCAGAGCTTCAAGTAGTCAGGACCTGCCAACTGCTCTGAGTGGTAGTTCCCGGCGTACACGATCTCTTGCCACTGACGAATCATGCCGAGCTTCTTGTTGTCCATGAGGGCAATCTTCACTGGGATGCGCTCTTGCACGATGGTTGCCAGCTCCTGCAGCGTCATCTGGAAACCGCCGTCACCAGCGATTGCCCATGAGACCTTGTTTGGCACCGCCACAGCGGCGCCCATCGCTCCGGGGAGAGCGAAGCCCATGGTGCCGAGGCCTCCGGATGAGAGGTGCGAGTTTGCGCGGCGGAATCCGCCGTACCGCGCGACCCACATCTGATTCTGGCCGACGTCTGCGGTGAGGTTGGCGTCGAAGTCGGAGCCTGCGGCAATACGCTCCACCACGAAGTCGGCCGAGAGCACCCCGTCGCGGAAGCCACCAGAGCCGTGCCACGAAGAGCCTTCGCTCTCTGTGCGCCACGTCGCCAGTTCTGCGAAGTAGTCTGCTCTCGTTGCTGGGTCGACCTTGGTGACGAGCGGAAGAAGCGCATCAAGCACGTGCTTCGCGTCGCCCACGATCGGCAGATCGGCAACCACGTTCTTGCCGATCTCTGCTGGGTCGATGTCAATGTGCGCAATCTTCGCCTTCGGCGCATAGGTGCGCACGTTCCCCGTGACGCGGTCGTCGAAGCGCATGCCAATGCCGATGAGAAGGTCTGCAGATTGAATCGCGCGGTTCACGTGCTTCCATCCGTGCATTCCCATGTAGCCATAGGCGAGTGGATCGGTCTCATCAACGACGCCGATGCCGAGCAGGGTCCAGGTGATCGGAATCTGCGCGGCGCGCGCGAGTTCTAGGAGCTCGCGCTCGGCGCCAGCGATCAACACACCGTGACCGGCAAGAATGACCGGGCGCTTCGCGCCAGCGATCGCCTCACGTGCCAGATGGAACGCTTCGGCAATGACATACGGAATCTCATCGGCGGTTCGCACTAAATAGTTGTGCTTCGTCATGGGTAGCGTGATTCCAGTGATGTCAATTTCCTGGAAGGCGTCTTTCCCGATCAGCGCGTTTGGCACGTTGCCGGTGATCACCACAACAGGAACCGAGTCGAGCATGGCGGTGCCGATGCCGGTAACGAGGTTGGTGGCACCAGGGCCAGAGGTGCCGAGACAGACGCCGACTTTCCCCGATGCGCGCGCGTAGCCGTCAGCGGCGTGTGATGCGGCCTGCTCATGGCGGACCAGGATGTGGCGTAGCTCAGGATGATCGACGAGCACGTCATACAACGGCAAGATCACGCCACCTGGGTAGCCCCAGATTGTGTCGCTCCCCTGCCGGAGGATCGCTTCACACAGCGCATCAGCACCGATGCGCGGTCGCGTACCGCCACGAGCGGTGACGCGCGCATCGCGCAACATGTCGCGTCGGGCGCGCTCTGAGGCACTTGCCGCCGCGCTCCCTGCACCCGGTACGTGCCCTGCCTGTGTCATCGGTCCCCCTTCTCTTCCTCGTTACTGAGTTCCCTGCTGTGCCGCTTTCGCCAATAAAAAACCCCGCCTTATCGGCGGGGTTCTGAAGTTTCCTTCGGGCGGTGGTTCCGCGCCTCTGGTCTCCTCAGCCCCGCCGGGGCTGAATAAGCAACCCAAGTAGGTTGCTAATGCCCCCAATGAGGGCGGCAAAGAGCACAAAGAGACCACCAAACGCAGGGGTCAGGAGCAGTGCGCTGTTTGTCATGGGAGCAGCGTACCAGAGCCAGAGGGGCGGATCAAAGGACGTCGCGTGCTCGCGACAGCATCGGTCGGCCAACGCGGAATGGCTCGTCGACCACAGCAGCCCGCCCCATCAGCAAATCAACGGTGCGGCGGGCACCGCCGGCGCTGCACATCACTCCGTGACCTGAGTAGCCGGTGTTGACGAAGAGCCCGGGTTGGTCGGTTGGGCCAATGAAGGGTCGATGATCTGGGGTGTATTCATATTGCCCTGCCATCAAATGCCACGTCGGCGGACCTTCGCGCCACACATCGCGCCAGAACGGCGCCAGCAGCGCAAGTGACGTCGGTGATGCTGGATCAAGCAGCGCGTGCGCCATCGCCTCGTCTGTCGGCACGTCAAGAAGTGGCTCCCCCGCAGGAGTCGTTGGGTCGGTACGCAGCGCATACGCCCCAGCAAGAGCTGGTCGCCAGTGCGATCCCGTCTCGTCATCGATCGTCATTGGGGACGTCTGGTCGATTGCGGGCAGATGCGGAATCACAAGCTTTTGGCGAATGGTTGGTGCAATCGGCAGGTCGAGCGCCGCAAGTTTTGCCACCACACCACTCCATGGCCCGGCGGCAATCACCGTCTGCGGCGCACGCACGGCACCACGGTTTGTCGTCACTCCCGTAACCGCGCCATTTGCATCGCGTTCAAATCCAGTAACAGTCGTCTCAAGCGCATAGGTAGCGTGGCCCGATCCGCTGGCGCCGTTGATGTGTGCCGCCCGTGACGACGCTGCAGCGTATCCATTCGCCAGTGCTACCTGGTCGATGAAGCCGTCACCTGCGCGGAAACGAACCTGCAGAATCTCAGGGGAGAGATAGGACCAGCGCGCACGTGCTTCGTCACCGCTTAGCAGCTCCACATCGGTGAGGCCAAACGTTCGTTGCAGCGTGACAAGTTCTCGACCTTTCGCCGCGCTCGCCTCGGTGCGGCTGCAGAAGAGGTATCCCTGCTGCCGAATGCCAAGGTTCCACCCCGCAAGGCCCGACTCTTCGGCGAAGTTCAGGTAGAGCGGCAGACCCTCTTGCACGAGCGCAAGTTCATCGGCGTTGTCATGTTGCAAGCGGAACGCTCCGGTCGCTGCCGCAGTGGTGAGTGAGGCGATGCTGCTCCGACGTTCAATCACCAGCACCTTTAGTCCCGCACGGGCCGCAAAGAAGGCGGTTGCTGTGCCAGCAACGCCTGCCCCAATAACGACGAGGTCAACGCGTGCGGGTAGGGCGCCGTTGTTGCGGTCGAATGTTGGAATGGCCCCGTTGTCGACGATCACGCGGGGTGTCCAGCGGCCTCACGTGCGGCGCGCAGTCGGGCGGCGATCGCCGTAGCGCTGCGAGGGTCGGCTCCGTCAAGGAGCTTGGGCCCGACGCCAAATCCTGCGGCACCAGCGGCCACCAGGAAGCCAATCGATACCAGCGGCGGTCGCGGCGGCGCCGGTCGCCGGATCGGTGATCGGCGACACGAGGAACTGCGCGCCCGCATCAATCATGCGCTTTGCCGTTGCGGCGTCGTAGACGCTCCCCGCCCCGATCGCGAGGGTTGGATGGCTAGAGCGCAAGGAGGTGATCGCGGCGGTCACCGCAGACTCAGCCCCTTCCCCACGCAGAAAGAGTTCGAGTGCTGGCACCCCTGCGTCAACGGCGGCATCAGCCCACGCCGTCAAGATCGCAGCATCCTGCGCGGCCACTGCTGGGAGGATCCCGACGCGCGAAAAGAGTGGGAGAAAAACCTTCGCTTCCATCGCGGCAGTATCCCACGCCGCGCGCTAGTCTCGCGCCATGAAGATCATTCGCCATCAGATTGGGCGGCATGCTATTGAGGTCTGGGCTCCCCCTACCCTCTCGTCCACAACCCCACTGCTCGTCACGCACGACGGCAAGAATGTGTTCAACCCGAAAACCTCAACGGTGGGTGTGACTTGGGGCGTTGTAGAAGCTGTCGAGCGCGAGATTGCCCCGATGCACCCAGACCTTCAGCCAGTCATCGTTGCGGTGTGGGTTCCCGATGAGAGTCGCCGCTTTCAGGAGCTCGCGCCACAAGCGGTGATGGAGCGCTACCCACAAATCTGGGACGAGATTGGCGGGCCGACCGTTTCGTGGGCGATCAACGATCACACGCTGCGCGGTAACGACTACCAGGATCTGCTCGCAACGCAGGTGGTGCCGTGGGCCCGCGAAACGTTTAGCATCACCGCATCACGCGAGCGCACCGCCGTCTGCGGTTCGTCGATGGGTGGGCTCGCCTCGCTCTACGCGCTGGCGCGACACCCCGAGACCTGGGGTTCGGCACTTGCCCTCTCGACACACCTCCCGCTTGGTGATGGGCTGATGGGAGCGGGCCTCGCCGATCTGCTCCCGCCACCCGGCCGCCACCGCATCTGGATGGACTACGGCGACCAGACCCTTGACGCCGCCTATGCCCCCTACCAAGCGGCGTTTGATGCCGATCTTGCGGCGCGCGGTTGGCAGTACGGCACCGATGTGCTGACAACTCCATTTCCAGGTCACGACCACAGTGAGCGCGCCTGGTCGTCGCGCATCCATTTGGTATTGAAGTGGTGGCTCAACGGCCTCGGGTGAGATTCGCCCTCTGGTAGGCTCGCTCTATGCCGCAGACCATCATTGAGAAGATCTGGAACCAGCATGTTGTCGATCAGCAGGAGGGTGCGCCCGCCATCCTCGCGATTGACCTGCACCTCGTCCACGAGGTCACCAGCCCTCAGGCGTTTACCGGACTCCGGTCCCGTGGGCTCAAGGTTCGCCGCCCTGACCGCACGGTAGCTACCGCTGATCACTCCATTCCAACCACCCCGCGCACCCTGCCAATCGCCGACGAGATGGCCGCCGCCCAGGTGAAGCAGCTCGAGGCGAACTGCGCCGAGTTCGGCGTGCCGCTCCACGGCTGGGAATCGCCGAACCAGGGGATCGTGCACGTTATTGGTCCAGAGCTCGGCCTCACCCAGCCTGGCGCCACCATCGTCTGCGGCGACTCACACACGGCAACGCACGGCGCATTCGGCGCCCTGGCGTTCGGCATTGGCACCAGCGAAGTCGAGATGGTCCTCGCCACCCAGTGCCTGCTGCAGCGCAAACCGAAGACCTTTCTTGTTCGAGTTGACGGAACCCTGCGACCAGGAGTCTCCGCAAAAGACATCATCCTCGCGCTGATCGCGCGCATCGGTGTTGGTGGCGGCACCGGCCACGTCTTTGAATACGCAGGCTCTGCCATTCGCGCCCTCTCAATGGAAGAGCGCATGACGATCTGCAATATGAGCATTGAGGGTGGCGCGCGCGCCGGACTCGTTGCCCCCGACGAAACCACGTTTGCCTACTTGAAGGGTCGACCACATGCGCCGCAGGGCGCTGATTGGGATGCCGCGGTTGCGCGCTGGCGCACACTGGCGAGCGACGAGGGTGCGACGTACGACAAAGAGATCGTCATTGATGCAAACACCCTTGAGCCGATGGTCACCTATGGCACGAACCCAGGGATGGGCCTGCCAATTAGCGGCACCATTCCAAATCCTGCCGACGAGGCCGACCCCGCCGCGGCACGCGCGCTAACCCGCGCACTTGAGTACATGGATCTGCACGCGGGCGACAGCATCATTGGCCGCCCGGTCAACACTGTCTTTATTGGGAGCTGCACTAACGGTCGCATCAGCGACCTGCGACTTGCTGCAAATGTGCTCAAGGGCCACACGGTTGCAAAGGGGGTCCGCGTGATGGTGGTGCCTGGCTCTGCCGACGTGAAGCGACAGGCGGAGCGCGAGGGGCTCGACACGATCTTCCGTGACGCGGGTGCTGATTGGCGTGAGGCGGGCTGCTCGATGTGCATCGCCATGAACGGGGACCAGCTCGCCCCAGGCGAGTACGCGATTAGCACCTCGAACCGCAACTTCGAAGGGCGTCAGGGGAAGGGGGGTCGCACCTTCTTGGCCTCGCCGCTGACCGCCGCCGCCACCGCGCTCACCGGCGTGATCGCCGATCCGCGCACCCTTCCAGGGATCAACCGCTGATGGCCGCCCCAAAGGTCGGCACCTTCACCACGGGGCTCGTGCCACTCCCCGCCGAGAACGTCGACACCGACCAGATCGTTCCAGCGCGCTACCTGAAGGTCGTCGACAAGGCGGGTCTCGCCGATGCCCTTTTCCACGACTGGCGCTTTGAGGCCGACGGCACGAAGAAGAGCCCACCGTTCGTGATTGATGAGCCGCGCTACGCTGGCCACGGCATCCTTGTTGCGGGCGACAACTTCGGCACGGGCTCTAGCCGCGAGCATGCGCCGTGGGCGCTGAGTGCGTTCGGCATCAAGGCGATCTTTTCGACCAGCTTTGCTGACATCTTCAAGTCCAACGCGCTGAAGAACGGCATTCTTCCGATCGTGCTTCCGGCACCACTCCACGCCACACTGATGCAAATCGCTAAAGAGGACCTTGCCGCAACGGTCACCATTGACCTCGCCTCGGCAAGCATGACCACACCAAACGGGGCGACGCACGCGTTCCCGATCGACGCCTTTAGCCAGAAGATGCTGCTCGAGGGTCTGGATGAGCTGGATTACATCCGAACGCAGAGCGACAAGATCGTGGCGCACGAGGCGGCGCACCCAGGAACGATCAACACCCTGCAGCCGAACGCCCCGCGATGAGCAAGAACCCGTACGACCGCGCGAGCGATCCAGCGAAGCGGCACTCTGCCGCCATGACTGATGGACCAGACCGCGCACCAGCACGCGCAATGCTGAAAGCGGTCGGCTTCACTGACGAAGATCTCGCTAAGCCAATCATTGGCGTTGCCACCACCTGGATCGAGACGATGCCGTGCAACTTGAATCAGCGCGAGTTGGCCGAAGCGGTGAAGCGCGGCATTCGACGCGCTGGCGGCACACCAATGGAGTTCGGCACCATCTCTGTCTCCGACGGCGTCGCGATGGGGACCGAGGGGATGAAGGCCTCGCTCATCTCACGCGAGATCATCGCCGACTCCATCGAGCTCGTCTCCAAGGGGCACAGCTTTGACGGCATTGTCTGTTTGACCGGCTGCGACAAGACGAGCCCTGGTGCCGCGATGGCACTTGGCCGCCTGAACATTCCTGGGCTCGTCCTCTATAACGGCACGATCCTTCCGGGCACCTATAAGGGGAAGGATGTGACGGTGCAGAGCGTCTTCGAGGCGGTCGGCTCGTACAACGCGGGCAAGATCACAGCTGAAGAGCTCTGGGATCTTGAGAGTGCCGCCTGCCCAGGGGCGGGTGCCTGCGGCGGCCAGTTCACCGCAAACACGATGAGCATGGCGCTTGAGGTGATCGGCCTCTCCCCCGCTGGCCTGAACGGCATCCCAGCCACTGATCCCGACAAGATCGCCGCCGCTGAGCGCTCGGGCGAGATCGCGGTGGAACTCGTGCGCAAGAACCTGAAGCCGCGCGACATCGTTACGGGCAAGGCGCTCGAGAACGCGATCCGCGCGGTCGGCGCTACTGCCGGTTCCACAAACGCGGTGTTGCACCTGCTCGCGATCGCCCGCGAGTTCAACCTGCCGCTCGAGATTGAAGCCTTCGAACGACTCGGCGAATCAACGCCGGTGATCGGCAATCTCATTCCTGGCGGCTCGTACGCCGCACTCGACCTCTATAAGGCTGGTGGCATCGCGCTGGTGTTGCGCGAACTTGCCGCAGGTGGTTTGCTTCACTTGAACGAGCTGAGCGTTGATGGTCGAACGATGGGTGAGATCGCATCGCAGGCGAACGAGCGATCCGGGCAGGATGTGATTCGCCCCATCAACAACCCGATCAAGAAGACGGGCGGCCTCACCGTGCTGCGCGGCAGCTTGGCACCCGAGGGTGCGATCGTGAAACTCGCTGGCCACGAGCGCCGACATCACAGCGGACCAGCGCGCGTCTTTGATTCCGAAGAGGCGGCCTTCGCCGCCATCCGCGCCAACGGCATCGTTGCCGGCGACGTCGTCGTCATTCGCTACGAGGGCCCAGTCGGCGGACCGGGGATGCGCGAGATGCTCGCTGTGACCGCAGCACTCGTGGGCCAAGGACTTGGCGACGAGGTGGCACTCATTACCGACGGGCGCTTCTCTGGCGCTACCCACGGCTTCATGGTCGCGCACATCTCGCCCGAAGCGGCGCTCGGCGGACCGATCGCCCTGGTGCGGGAGGGTGACACCGTCACCATCGATGTTGATTCACATGAGTTGCGCATCGAGGTCGCCGAGAGCGAGCTCGCCACCCGACGCGCGGCCTGGCGCGCCCCCGCACCACACTACGCCGGCGGGGTCTGGGCGAAGTACGCTGCACTCGTGAGTAGCGCGTCAGATGGCGCCATCACCACAGGGGTGCGCCTCGCCAAGGCGCTGAAAGGGTCAACCGACCGATGAGCGCAGTGAACCCACCCGGCAATGAGACGCGCGCCGCCAAGGTCCTCATTGAGTTGCTGCGCCGCGAAGGGTTGGAGCCTGAGTTCTTTGAGCCGATCCCCGACCGCGGGAATGTCAGTGTGCGGCTGCGGGGCAGTGCCTCCGCCGCAAATCCAAACCTTGACCCACGTGATCCGAAGGATGGCGCGCTCCTCCTCTTCGCGCACCTTGATGTGGTCCCAGCAAATCAAGACGGCTGGACGGTGGACCCATTTGAGGGCGTCGTGAAGGATGGCTATATCTGGGGCCGCGGCGCTGTCGACATGAAAGGTGCACTCGCCGTGCAGATCGGCGTGATTCGCCTTCTCTGTGAGCGCGCTCGCGCTGCCGGACTTAATCCAGCGAAGGATGTGATCCCTGGCTTGCGTCGCGACATCATCCTCACCGCCACCGCCGACGAAGAGACGGGCGGCCTCGACGGTATCGCCCTCGTTCTCAAAGATCGCAAGCACTGGCTCGACGCCGCAGTCGGCCTCACCGAGGCGGGCGGTATGACGATCACCGCCGCCGGTCGACGCATCTACCCGCTGCAGGTTGCCGAGAAAGGCTTCGCCCGATTCGCAATCACCGTGAGTGGCCGATGGGGTCACGCCTCCATGCCTGACAGCGACAACGCCCTGCTTCGTGCCGCCCAGGTGGTGGAGCGTGTCTCCGTGCCTGGCCCGGTGCAGATCGTGCCCGAGAACGAGGCGCTGCTTGCCGCCCTCCGCGCCGCCCTTCCGGCTGGTGCCCTCGGCCGTCTCGAGCGCCTGCTGAGCGAGCAGACCTTCGACGATGCCAAGGAGCTCAACAGCGAGGCGGCCGCCGCAGGCTGTGCCCCTGAGCTCCTCCGCGCACTGCGCGCCGTACTGCGTGACACGTTCGCCCCAACGATCCTGACCTCGGGCATTCGCTCCAATGTGTTGCCAGGGTCCGCAACCCTCACCGTCGATAGCCGCATCCTGCCAGGGACAACGCGCGAGGCTGCCGAGCGCAACATGCTCGACCGCATCGGTGCTGACCTTGCGCCGTTCGTAAAGCTGGAC
>RFPZ01000046.1 GCA_009925905.1 Candidatus Aquidulcis frankliniae | reverse complement strand
GGTCTTGATCTCGAAGAGCGGACTGACGCGTCGCATCGACCGCCTCGCCATCAACGGTTGGGTGACACGTCGTCGCTGCACCGAAGATGGACGTGTGCACTGGGCGACCCTGACACCGCTCGGCGTTCGCACATTTAAGGCTGTTGCTCCGGCGCACCTTGCCGCTGTTGCCGAGCGATTTGGTAGCGCCCTGCCAGCGAGTGAGATGGAACGTTTGACGCGAGACCTACTGAAGATTGCCGCGAAGAACGCGGAGCCTGCTCAACCGTAGTTTCTAGCGCCGTAGTTATGCGCCGAAGTTAAGCAGTCGGCGTGCTCCGTCAACGAAGATTCCAACGGCGAACGCTGCGAACATCAGCGCGGAGATCAGCGCGACGGCGCGAATGGTGCGCGGCCCCGTAAAGCGACGCGTCGCCCCAACGACACCTGAGAGAATGGCAGAGTGCAGTACTGCAGCGGTGGCAAATCCAGAGATGAACGGTACAAATCCGGCGATGCTCGTTGCCTGCGCGGCAACGACACTTCCGCCAACAGTGGCGGTCCACAGGATCAGCGTTGGTGAGCTGAGCGCAACACCAAGCCCGAGACCAACGGCATGCAGGCCGTTCGCCCGACGAAGCGGCGATGACTCATCTATGGAGCCACCACGCACCGCGTCACGAAGTGCCGCTGCGGCAAACCAGCAGAGGATGAGGCTGCCGCCGAGCCAGAGCACCCACGCGGCTGGTGGCCACTGAAGCAGAGCGCTGACGCCGAGTGCTCCGGCACATGCCCAGATCACATCACCAATGCAAGAGCCGAGACCAATCAGGAAGGCGGGCCATCCACCGCGGTCAATGGCGGTTCGCACGATCATGACGTTCACGACACCGAGTTCAATGTTGATGGAGAAGGCCAGAGCCGCGCCGAGAAGGAAGAGCTCCACTCCTACTCGTGCCCTGACTCAACGACGCTCGTTGGGGTGTTGTGCGGGTTGCTGTGCGCCGCTGGAATCACGCCAAGCTTGCCAGCTTGATAATCCTCAAACGCCTGCACCACCTCATCGCGAGTGTTCATCACGAATGGCCCGAGCCAGGCGACCGGCTCCTTTATTGGGAGACCACCAAGAATCAACACGTCGAGCGCTGGCGTGCGTTGATCCTGATGCTCCGACGCCTTTACGACGATGCGATCACCGGAGCCGTACACGGCAAGCTGCCCCGCCTGAATACCAACACGTTCAGCACCCACAGATCCACGCCCAGAGAGCGCATAGACGAGCGCATTGAAGTCAGCGCGCCATGGAAGATCAAGTTCGGCGCCGGGCTGCAACGTTGCGTGCACTAAGGTGATCGGCGTCTGTGTGGAGCCTGGTCCACTGTGGCCGCCAACGTCGCCCGCAATGAGTCGAATGAGCGTTCCACCATCGGGCGAGGCGAGCAACTTCACTTCGCTGGAGCGAATGTCTTGATAGGCGGGTGGCGACCACTTCTTGGCGCGCGGCAGATTCACCCAGAGTTGGAATCCGTGGAAGAGGCCACCACTTGCGACCAGGAATTCTGGTGGCGTCTCAATGTGCAGGATGCCGCCGCCGGCGGTCATCCACTGCGTGTCGCCATCACTAATGCGCCCGCCGCCACCGTTGCTGTCTCGGTGATCAAGGATGCCGTCAAGCATGTAGGTCACCGTCTCGAATCCGCGATGCGGGTGCCATGGCGTCCCCTTCGGTTCGCCAGGGGCGTATTCCACTTCGCCCATCTGGTCGAGCATGATGAATGGGTCAATCGCGGCGAGTGGCGCGCCCATGAAGGCGCGGCGCACGGGGAAGCCCTCGCCTTCGAAACCGCCTGGCGCCGTGGTCAGCGAGATCACCGGTCGAGGCCGAGCGGTGAGGAGGTCGGCGACGGGTGTTCGCGCGAGGAGCGTGATATCAGGAACGGTCACAGCCGGCATGGGCAGATCATACGCGGGGTCACGGTACGCCGCCTATCATCGGCGGATGAAGAACCCCTTCGCGCAGCTTCGCCTTGCGCCTGAAGACCCGTTCCGAAACTCGGACGTGCGCCTGCTGTTTGGTGCGCAGGGGATAAGTTCAATCGGCTCACAGATTTCACACATTGCTTTCCCACTCATTGCTATTGACGTCATTAACGCGAGCAACGGATCAATCGCTCTCCTGGAATTGGCCTATCTCTTTCCATTTGTGCTGTTCGGACTTCCTGCAGGCGCACTGCTTGATCGTCGAACGCGCCGCCCAGTGCTGATCGCCACCGATCTTGCGCGGATGGGACTACTCCTTGTGGTCCCCGCCGCACACGTTGCGGGGGTGCTGAGCATGCCAATCTTGCTCACGGTGCTGTTCCTGATTGGCGCTTGCTCGTTGCTCTACGACGTAGCGCATCAATCGTATCTCCCAGCAATCATTCGGGGACCGCAACTTGGGATTGCAAATGGGCGACTGATGGCGATGGAGTCCGCAACTGGGGTTGCAGGCCCGGCGCTCGCAGGCATCGCAGTGGCGCGTCTCAGCGGACCGATCGCTCTCGTCGTTGATTCGCTGAGCTTTCTCGTCTCAGCACTGATGGTGCGCCGAGTTCGCCATATTGAAGTCGAGCCCGCATTCACCGAACGAGAGGTTGAGGAGCGAAGCCTCTGGAACGAGATGCGCGAAGGGCTCGCGTGGGTCGTCCAGCATCCGCACCTTCGCGGCAACGCGCTCGCCGCGCTGATCTTTAACTTCTTTGGCGGCTTGGCAAGCGGACCGCTACTCATCGCCTATGCGCGCCGCGAACTTGCACTGCCGACGGAGTTGATTGGGATCGTGATTGGTGCTGGCACGATCGGCATCGTGGCGGGCACGATCATCAATGCCAGGGTGGTTCAGTGGTTAGGTATGGGCCGCACGCTCGTTCTCGGCGGATTCATCTTGCCGGTCATGCCTCTTGGATTCGCCCTACTTGATCGCTCCATGGGCGTGCCACTGATTGCAGCCCTAGCCATACTCACCCAATTCGTTGCCTTCTTTGGCGCGGGGCTCTTCCATGTGAACCAAGTCACGTACCGCCAGCTCATCACTCCTGCGCGCCTCTTGGGGCGCATGAATGCCTCGATGAAGACGGTCATGCTGCTCGGCCTGCCCCTGGGGGCCCTAATTGGCTCGGTCATCGCTGAGAACTTTGGGCTTCGTGCCGCCCTTTTTGCGGGCTCCATTGGGATCATTTTGGGACCGCTCCCGCTGCTCAACTCGGGCATAGCACGGGTTCACGCCCAGCCTGCCCATACAGAAGGCTGATCTCGGGAATCCGAGGAGCGCGCTCAGAATCGCGGGGGAGCGCCTCACGCCGAGGGCGCGTATCATCTCAACCATGAAGAAACTTTCCGTGCTGCTGGGTTTTGCCGCCGTCGCCTTGATTGCGAGCGGCTGTGAGGCGGCCTTTCCGCCACCTGCGGTGACCGACGAGGCGCTAGAGATCCGGGCCCTCTATGACTTGGTCTTCGCCGTTGCCGCGGTAGTCTTCGTCCTCGTCGAGGGGTTGATCATCTGGTCCGTCATTCGTTACCGACGCAAGCCAACCGACTCCACGCTGCCAGTGCAAACGCACGGCAATCTCGCCCTCGAGATCGTCTGGACGGCAATCCCCCTGGTGATTGTCGTGGCGCTCTTCTTCGCCTCCGCTCGCGTCCTCAACATCGTTGATGCCCGTCAACCTGAGGACGTTGGGGTCAAGATCGAGGTGGTCGGCTACCAGTGGCAGTGGAAGTTCGCCTATCCAGCCGAAAAGATCGAGATCTTCGGCGCCGCTACCGCCTACCCAGAGATGGTTGTGCCGATCAACGAGCGCGTTGAGATCACCCTTGTTGCGCAAGATGTGAACCACGGCTTCTATATTCCACAGTTCCTTTTCCAGCGCGACCTCGTGCCGGGGAAGACGAACCACTTTGAGTTCACCCCGAACAAGCTCGGAACGTTTACCGGCCAATGCTCGGCCTTCTGCGGATTGCTGCACCATCAGATGGGCTTCACGGTGCGCGTGGTGACCCGCGAGGAATACGACGCTTGGATTGAAGCGACACGTCCGAAAGAGGAGGCAGCCGCCACCGGCCCAATGACGGGAACTGTCAAGGAGTGGGGGATCACCCTCTCCGCTGCGAAGCATGTTGCGGGCTCCATTGAATTCAACCTGACGAACGCGGGAACTATGGCGCACGAGTTCCTTGTTGTCCGCAGCGACAAGACTGCCAAGCAGTTGCTTGACGAGGTGAACGCTGAAACCAGCCGCCTCGACGAGGCCACCCTCGATGTCATTGACGAACAGCCCGAGTGGCAGCCGAATACACCGGGAATGGTCACCGTCACCCTTGAGCCTGGCAACTATGTGGTGATGTGCAACATTGCAGGTCATTACGCGCAGGGCATGTACGCCGATCTTGTAGTCGTAGCGCAGCCGTAAGGGGGAGAGAGAATGGCAACAACCGTCGCAGGAGCCAAGCAAGCCGCTCCGTCAGCACTCTATGACTACCTAACGACAACCGACCACAAGAAGATCGGCATCCTCTACACGATCTCGTCGTTTATCTTCTTGGCGATCGGTGGCCTGCTGGCGCTCGGCGTTCGCGCAGAGCTCGCGATGCCAGGTCTGCAGTTCCTCGACGAGTCGTCGTACAACCAGCTCTTCACGATGCACGCGTCTGTAATGATCTTCTGGGTGATCATCCCGTTCTTGGCGGCCTTCGGAAACTACGTCGTTCCGCTCATGATCGGTGCGCCAGACATGGCTTTCCCGCGTATCAACGCACTCAGTTTCTGGATGGTTCCGTTCTCGGGGCTCGTTGCCGCATCAGGCTTCCTTCTTGGTGGCGCAGCTGATGCTGGCTGGACGGCGTATCCGCCGGTGAGCAACCTCAAATACAGCCCAGGGCCAGGAATGAACCTGTGGATCGTCGCCGTCATTCTTGTTGGAACCAGCTCCATCCTTGGCGCGGTCAACTTCATGGTTACGGTCTTCCGCATGCGCGCACCGGGCATGACCCTCTTCCGAATGCCAATCCTGGTGTGGACAGTTCTCGTGACGAGCGTGCTCGTACTCATGGGAACTCCAGTGCTCACCAGCGCACTTGTGATGCTCTTCATCGACCGAAACTTCGGCGGCGCCTTCTTTGACCCAACACTCGGTGGATCGGCAATCCTGTGGCAGAACATCTTCTGGTTCTATTCGCACCCAGCGGTGTACATCATGGTACTGCCGGGAATGGGCATCATTTCAGAGATCATTCCGGTCTTTAGTCGCAAGCCGCTCTTCGGCTACAAGGCGTTCGTCTTCGCCACCGCTGGCATTGGCGCCCTCGGGTTTAGCGTGTGGGCACACCACATGTTCACCACAGGAAGCGTCTTCCTGCCCTTCTTCTCCGTCATGACCTTCCTGATCGCAGTTCCAACGGGCGTGAAGTTCTTCAACTGGATTGCGACAATGTGGCGCGGCCAGATCAGCTTCACTACGCCGATGCTCTTCGCGCTCGGCTTCCTCAGCATGTTCCTCATCGGCGGTATCAACGGCGTCTTCAGCGCCTCTGTTCCCGTGGACTACGCCCTGCACGCCACCTACTGGATCGTTGCGCACATTCACTACGTGCTCTTCGGCGGCTCGTTTGTGGCAATCATGGCTGGCTTCTACTTCTACTTCCCAAAGATGACTGGACGCATGCTTGATGAGGGCCTCGGACGGGTGCACTTCGTTCTGATGATGGTCGGTCTCAACCTCACGTTCTTACCAATGCACGCACTCGGTCTTGCTGGCATGCCACGACGCATCGCCGACTACTCGCCAACCGCCGGCTGGAACGATCTCAACCTTGCCGCGACGATTGGCGGCATCCTGGTTGGTATCTCACTGCTCCCGCTCTTCTGGAACGTCTACGTGAGCCTGCGCAATGGCAAGCGAGCGGGAGACGACCCGTGGGAGGCGAACACCCTCGAGTGGGCAACATCATCGCCACCACCAGCATGGAACTTCGACAGGCTACCGCCAATCACTTCAGAGCGCCCGCTCTTTGATGCGCGACATGCAAGCGGGTCTGACCACAAATGAGCGATAGCGCAGTAGCAACGAGCGGTCACGGCGCGGCTCACGGTAAGAAGGGGCTCGGAAATCCCGTCCTCGGGATGCTCCTCTTCATCGTCTCGGAGATCATGTTCTTCGCTGGTCTCTTTGCCGCATATTTCAACCTGCGCACTGCAACCGGCATCTGGCCACCTGAGGGGAATCCAGCGTTTGAGCTGCACAGCGAGGCGCTCTTCCCAGGGATCATGACGGCGCTGCTCGTGTTGAGCTCCGTTACCTGTCAGTTCGCTGTGTGGCGCATTCGCAAGGGTGACCGCCAGGGGATGAATCGCGCGTTGGCGATGACCGTGCTCCTCGGTGTGGTCTTCCTCATCGGCCAGGTCTACGACTACACACAGCTGGGCTTCGGCATCTCCGATGGCGTGTTCGGCAGCACCTTCTATGTGCTTACCGGATTCCACGGCGCACACGTTCTTGGCGGTGTGTTGATGTTGGCGGTCTGCCTATACCGCGGAAGCCTTGGCCAGTTCTCGGCAGAGCACCACGACATGGTTGAGGCAACTTCGATCTATTGGCACTTCGTAGACGTCGTCTGGATTCTGCTCTTCGCGTTGCTCTACTTCATTTAGAACAAGTCCTGAGGCCATAGAGCCTATGCCTGAGATCAGCGAGGGTGATCGGCGTCGTTGGCTTGATGCCGAATATTCACCGAGCCGAACCGCTCAAGATGCCGTAGGGAGCATGCAAGCTGGACGCGTGAAAGCGTCCGAGGCTCGGGAACATTTCAGCTCCCACGGGGTGTATCGGAATCTCTCGTATGGATTGAAGCCTGCGAATCGCATTGAGCTTTTTGGAACTGGAGAACCAGCACGCCCTACCTTTATGATGTTTCACGGTGGGTGGTGGCAAGAGGGGACAATTGACGATGGTGCACGTTATGCACGCGCCGTATCAGACATCGGCGTAAACCACGTCGCAGTTGGATACTCACTTGCTCCTGAGGCAACGATTTCGGAGATCGTTGACGAAGCTGCGTTGGCAGTACGGTACGTGGTGGAGCACGCGGACGAGCTCGGCTGTGATCCCAAACGGATACTTGTTGGCGGACACTCTGCAGGCGCCCACCTGGCGGCTACGCTCGTCACCGACCTCTTCCCCGCAAACGTTTGCAAGAACATTGCTGGGCTCCTCCTCATCGGTGGTGCATTTGATCTCGGCCCCGTATCAGAAAGCTATGTAAACGATGTCGTAGGCATGACGACCGATGATGCTCATCGGCTTTCTCCGATTTATCGCCTCCCCGCACGAAATATTCCGGTCACCCTACGCGTAGGTGAGCACGAGCCTTCGGAGTTTCATCGCCAGTCTGTGGGCCTCGCTAACCGATGGGCCAGCGCAACGCGGGCGAGCTTTGCTGTCGTGCCTGGTCGTGACCATTTTGATGTCCTCAACGAGTTGGATACTCCGGGGGGCTCGCTTCAAGGAGATCTTCGGGACCTGCTCAACTCGGCGCATTCATGAGACCATAGCCTCATGACCGTGGAGACAACTTCAGCGGCGGAGCTAGACGCGAAAGATCCCCTGGCATCTTTACGCGGTCGCTTCTCGCTCCCAGGTAGTGTGATTTATCTGGATGGCAACTCACTCGGCGCCCTACCGGTCGGCCTTGCGGAGCGACTTGACCGGGTCATACGACACGAGTGGGGCAACAGACTTATACGCAGTTGGAATGAGGCGAATTGGTATGAACTGCCTCTGCGCGTTGGTGATCGAATCGCTCCACTACTAGGGGTTGGAGCGGGCGAAGTTGTGGTCGGCGACTCAACTTCAGTATCCCTCTTTCGCGTTCTTGCCGCGGCAGCGCAGCTGAGACCGGATCGGCAGGTCGTTGTCACAGAACGCGGAAACTTCCCAACTGATCTGTACATCCTTGATGGTCTTCGCCAACTGATGCCACATCTTGAGGTTCGATTTTGGAACGAGAGCGAACCCCTAGTGAATTCGTTGCGCGGCGCAGCGGTGCTTATGCTGACGCATGTTGACTATCGAACCGGACGGATTCGAGATATGCGTAGCCTGAGCGCAGCAGCGCATGAAGCTGGTGCTCTAACTGTCTGGGACCTCTCACACTCAACGGGGATTCTTGACCTTGACATAGATCGGGATGGCGCAGACTTTGCCGTCGGTTGCGGTTACAAATACCTCAATGGCGGTCCTGGCGCACCATCATTTACATGGGTCGCACCAGCACTAGTAGACGTTGCCTCACAACCGCTCTCTGGTTGGTTCGGCCATAAGGACCCCTTTGCGTTCGTACCCGGTTTTGAAGCCGCATCGGGCATTCAACGCTTTCTGACAGGGACGCAGCAGGTGCTCAGCCTCGCTTCGCTGGACGAAGCCCTCAACGTCTGGGAAGACGTTTCAATGCACGATGTACGGAAGAAGTCGATTGCTCAAACTGAAAGATTTATTGCGGGCGTTGAGCGCGAATGTGACGGCCGTGGCTTAGCCTTGCTCTCACCTCGCAATAGTGAAGTGCGTGGCGGACAGGTTTCGTTCGAACACGAAGAGGGGTATCGGATTATGCAGGCGCTAATCAGTCGTGGCGTCATCGGAGATTTCCGTGCTCCGAACGTACTTCGGTTCGGCTTCTCTCCCCTTTATGTGAGCTTCGCGGATATTGATCGTGCAGTAGACATTCTGGCCGAGATCATGCGCTCGGAGTCCTGGAAACAGCCACAGTTCGCCGCAAAGCAAACTGTCACCTAACGCGCCGCGCTACATCCTGTCGCGGATTGCCCAAAGGTCTGGGAAGAGCGAACGGCGCAAGCTTGCGGCGAGGTATTCCACCCCAGTGGAGCCACCCGTCCCAGATTTTCGGCCAATTGTTCGCTCCACCATCTTTACGTGACGATAGCGCCACTCCTGGACCCCCTCGTCAATATCAACAAGTTGTTCAAGGAGATTTGCGACTTCGCCGCCCTCTCGGTAAATGCCAAGGAGAATCTCTTGGACAGCACCACTCTCTTCGTATGGTCGTGTGACATCACGGCTGAGGACTTCAGCCGGAATTGCATAGTCGCGAGCCGCGAGCCATTGCAGGATTGCGTCCCAAAGACTCGGTGCCCGCATGGTGGCGTGGACAAGGTCGCGTGAGGCGGGGTCTGGCAAGAGTTCAGCTAAGCGGGGATTGCGTACACCGAGAAGTGCCTCAAGCTCGCGAAACTGTGCCGACTCAAAGCCACTTGAGGTAGCGAGACGACTGCGGAATGCCGCAAATTCAAGTGGGGTGAGTGTTTCCAGGATGTCAACTTGTGCAACCGCGATCTTCAGGATGTGCCGAACTCGACTCAGGCGGTGCGCCGCCCTTGAGATCTCATCTCCCTTGAGGGCGCGCATAGCGCCACGAACCTCATGCATGATTTGCTTAAACCAGAGTTCATACGTCTGGTGGATCGTGATGAAGAGCAGCTCATCATGCTCGTCAGATCGAGGACGCTGCAGGGCGAGCAGTTCATCTAACGCTAGGTAGCTCGCATAGGTGAGGTCAGCAGCGGCGCTGTCCTTGCCATCGTTTTCCATCGTCGTATCCTACGCCTCCAAGAGAGAAAACGAACCCCCCTCCTGCGCGGAGGGGGGTTCGCCTTTGCACTGCTGTGCGAGCCGATCAGGCAGGCATGAACACGCCGGTCCAGACCTGCCAAGCGAGCAGGGTCTTCGCCACGAGCGAAAGGATCATGTAGCTGCGCTCACCGTGCAGGTAGTCAGCCCACTTTCCAACCTTCAAGCGCTGCAGCACCATGTTCACTGCAAAAATGTTGAAGCTGATGAAGAGGCTTACATAGATCGCAATGAGCACTGGCTTGAACTCTTCGAGGCTGCGGCCGTTTGGCCCAACGCCCGTAGGCCAGTTAGCCAGCGATAGGCCGACCGAGGTGAAGAGCGCGAGCCAAGGCGCGATACCGGCGATGCAGCCAAAGATGTAGTGGCTCCACTGCACGTTCTTGCGCCCGATGTTCGCCTCTTCCATTGACCAACCGAAGA
>RFPZ01000045.1 GCA_009925905.1 Candidatus Aquidulcis frankliniae | reverse complement strand
TCCTGAAAAATCAACGAGGTTAGCCAGCTGAGCGCCGATGGCGGCGCGATTGCGATCAAGTGTCGCCCGATCGAGAAGGTTTCGCTCTGCTGACCGCCCCGAAGGGTCGCCGATCATGCCAGTTCCGCCGCCCACCAGTGCAACTGGGCGACCACCGTGCAACTGCAGCCGCCTGAGCGCAAGGACACCCATGAGATGGCCCACGTGGAGGGAATCGGCACTCGGATCAAACCCGATGTAGGCGCTAATGGATGGGTTTGCTGCGAGTCTCTGATCAAGACCCGCAGTGACATCATGGACGAGACCTCGCTCGGTGAAGTCGCGGAGGAGCTTAGAGGCCGGAGGGTTCGCCATGCGCCCTATGCTACCTTCAACGAGATGAACATGGCCTCGGGAAACTCAACCCAGCGTACCGGCCGCCCCCGAAAACGCCTACTTGGGGGGCTCTTCGCCCTCTTGCCAGTCGCCCTCCTTGGCGCATGCCTTCTCATTGCCGCGATCGCGTACGGAGGCACGATTGCGATCTACAGCGCCGTTGTTTCGGACCTCCCAGACCCAAAGGATCTCGACACCATCGTCCTCAACCAGAACACGACGGTCTATGACCGGACTGGCACCGTACAGCTCGCCGCGTTTGGGTCCGATAAGCGCACCGAAGTGGACTTCGCAGAGATACCCGGCATCGTGCTCGACACCACCACGGCCATTGAAGACAAAACGTACTGGGAGAACTCAGGCTTTGATCCCCTCGGTTTCGTGGCCGCCGCCCTGGATACCTTGGGCGGGTCCGGCCGAGGAGGCTCGACCATCACCCAGCAGCTTGTCCGAAGCGTCTTGCTCCCCGACTCAGCTTTTGCGGGGAGTGTCTACGAGCGGAAGGTCAAAGAGATCATTCAGGCAATCCGACTTACCAAGGAATTCCCTGGTCGCGTCGGCAAAGAGAAGGTCATAGCCAAATACCTCAACAACAACTACTACGGTTCGCGCTCCTACGGGATTTTGACTGCCTCGCAGCAGTATTTTGGCAAAACCCTTGACCAGCTCACGCTTGGAGAAGCGGCACTTTTGGCCGCTATTCCTCAGGCCCCGAGCACCTATGACTTGCGAGAAAATTCGGTAGTTGGAGAGGATGGGACGATTCGCGTTCCACTTGATTCTGCGGTCGCAAAGCGACGTGGCGTTGTTCTCGACCTGTTGAAGTCAGCCCGTGCGAGTGGCATCCCGCAGGAGACCGCCATGATTACCGATGCAGAGATTGAGGCCGCCCGTACCGAAGAGATCATCCTGATTCCTTCTCCGCTGGTTGAGATGAAAGCGCCGCACTTCGTCAACCGAGTTCGGGACTTCCTCGTTGGCATCCTCTGCACCGACACCGAAGGTTGTCAGCAGCAACTTGATACCGGCGGATATAAAGTCATCTCTTCACTGGACTGGGGGATGCAGCAGTCCGCAGAGAAGTGGGTACTCTCCGTTCGCTCGACCCAGATCAAGGAGTATCAGGCGTATCTAAAGAGCATTGGAGTAAAGACCACCGATTGGCTAAAAACCATCCACGGGCTCGAAATCAATAACGCAGCGGTTGCAACGCTTGACGCTCGCACTGGCGACATCCTCGCGTACGCCGGTTCAGCGGACTACTACGGCCAAGCAGATGGCACGGTGTTTCAGCCTGAATACGACGTGCTGAGTGGGTACCGACAGCCAGGCAGCTCGATTAAGCCGATCACGTACGCCTATGCGCTCGAAAATCGAGCCGTAACCCCTGCGACGATCCTCATGGATGTTCCAGTGGACTTCGGCCAAGGTTGGACCCCTGCAAGCTCAGAGGGAAGCGAACACGGTCCTGTTCGAATGCGCCAAGCGCTTCAGGGATCGCTAAACGTCCCGGCCATCAAGGCGGTTATTCGCGCGGGTCAGGATCGTGTCTGGCGCCAGATGCGTGACAGCGGATTCAAGTTCCAGAACAACAGCGAGAACGTTGCCGGCGCATCAATTGCAATCGGCACCCTGGAGGTGCGCTATGTCGATCTGCTCTCGGCATATGGTGCATTGGCGAACGAAGGGACGAAGGTTGATCGTCGGTACATCCTGCGTATTGAAGACCGGAACGGCGAAGTAATTTGGGAGGCGCCCTCCCCGGTCGAAAGCGCCACTCAGGCGTTTGCCGCCGATACCGCAGCTCTGATGACCGACATCATCGCTGGGAACACTGATCCCGCAGTCAATCGCCCGTGGTCAAAGCGAAAGATCATCGCCAGCGGGGGCAAACGTCGCCCTGCCGCTTTCAAGACAGGTACCACTGACCAAACCAAGGACCTTGCTGCGTTCGGGTACCTCGCTGCCCCGAACGACCCGGCGGCGCAACATCTCGTCACGGGTGTCTGGATGGGAAACTCTGATTCGACCCCCGCCACCGTTTATTCTCTGGACTCCGCTGGTGGTCTCTGGCAGTCCTACTTCACCGAAATCTCATCCAAGCTTCCGATCGCTAACTTCTCAAAACCTGAAGGTCTTGAAGAGGTCACGATTGACGCGCATACTGGGGAGCTCCCAGGCGCTTGCACCACGTTAACGACGCAGGAGTATTTCTATCCGGGCACCGCTCCAACGACGTCGTGCAGCACCACACGGCTCCTCGCAATAGACAGCGCAACTGGCCTCCTCTGGGCTGATGGCTGCGCCGGCACACGGATCGAAGCGAATTATTTGGATCTGAGTTCGCTCGAATCCCAATGGCCGAAATGGCAGGCCGCAAACCTTGAATGGATAGAGCGAGCCCGCTTGGGTCCTGGGATCGTCGGCGGCGTTCGGGGCGGACAGACAGCCTATTTCTATGCGCCATTCTGGCAACCAAACGGCGCAACATGGGGTGGCACAATCGCCCCTACCCTCTCCTGCCTTTCGGCGACTCCTAGCCCTACACCAACGCCGTCGCCTTCTGCGTCGCCCGTTTCACCGGCACCCTAGTTCGGTTAGAAGAGCGCGAGCGTCACCCCTTCGCGACCAGGCTCTTCGGCCGATCGCACCTCGCGAACTTCAGGAAGTTCCCGCAACTTTCGACGAACAGCATCGCGCAACGCCCCAGTGCCAACGCCGTGGATGATCTCTAGTTGATCCCCTCCGGCCAATAGCACGGCGCTGATTCGAGCCTCAAGCGCAATCAGCGCATCTTCAACGCGAGCGCCTCGCAAATCAAGCTTTGCCGCAGCAAGCGTCATTGCGGTGCGAATCGCCGGTGCAGATTCTGAGGTTGCTTTGACGAGAACTTTGCCTATTTCTGTGATTGGCAGAGAACTACGCATTCGTCCAAGCGCCACTGTCGCAGTATCCCCATCGATCGAGAGGAGTGTTCCACGCGCCCCTGAACGGAGCACCACATCGCTCCCGACTGCCGCCGCAAGAGACAAGGAAGAAAGGTCTGATTGCACGCTATGCGCGTCCACCGGGGCTGAAGCCGAAACCGCAGTTACAGCATGCTGGAGCTCCGACGCGATTGCGAGTGCGTCCGGAGTCAAACTTCCCGACTCTAGCGCCGACCGAAGTTGCTCTACACGGAGCAAGATCAACGCTGCAGCCTCCCGAGCCTGCGCGGTAGCGGCATGCCGAGCTTCGACAGCCTCGCGCTCAGCAGCACGTCGCAGCTCCACGGCTTGGGCAAGGGAATCCGCTGCACGCTCCTGTAGCCCCTCGGCTACCTGTCGCGCCTCACGTGCTGATCGCTCCGCATCGGCTGCTGCTGCGAGTGCTGCATCCAGCGTGGCTCCCTGATCGCTGCGACGCGCCTGCGCAGCGTCCAGCAGAGACTGTGGAAGGCCGAGACGTGCCGCGATCGCAAACGCCTGAGAACCTCCAGGGGCACCAACTTCAAGTCGATAGGTTGGCGCAAGGTTTGCAAGATCAAATGCGACAGAACCGTTCACCACGCCTGGTGTGACGTGCGCATACTGTTTCAACTCTGCATAGTGGCTTGTAGCCAAGACCCGACAACCGCGTAATCGCAACTCATCAATGATGGCAGCCGCGAGGGCGGCACCCTCAGCTGGGTCGGTTCCCGCACCCGCTTCATCGAGCAGCACGACATCGCCGGCAACGGCACCAAGAAGGATGCGCTGAATCGAGGTGAGGTGACCCGAGAAGGTGCTGAGATTTTGGGCAATGGACTGATCGTCGCCTATGTCAGCCCATACGTTGCCGGTCATCGGAACCTCGGAACCAACGCCGCTCGGAATAGGGAGACCAGCTTGATGCATCGCTGTAAGGAGTCCGACCGCCTTGAGAGCTACAGTTTTCCCGCCCGTGTTCGGGCCTGTGATCACCAACACCCGTTGCTCGTTACTAAGGTGCAGGCTCATAGGGACCACCGGCGGCGCGAGTAAGGGGTGACGCGCATCAATCAGGCTCAGATCCCCACTCGTTGCATTGTTTGCGTAGAGCCAATTTCGTTCACTTGCAACGTCGGAAACAGCTCGGGCGAGGTCAAAGAGGGCCAGATGCTCACCATTTGAGCGAAGGGCTGGGGCATCAGCGCCCACGAGCCCCGAGAGCGCACCAAGGATCCGAGCCTCTTCTGCGGCGACGGCCGCCTCTGCCTCTCGCACCGCATTCCCGAGCTCGACAACTTCAATTGGCTCAATCCACACCGTTTGTCCAGTCGCACTAGCGTCGTGCACGATTCCTGGAACGCGCGACTTCCATTCCGAACGAACGGGAAGCACGTACCTTCCGTTGCGCACGGTGACGATCGGCTCCTGCAGATATGGGCTGTAGTTCTTAGCGTGCGCCAAGGTTTCAAGTCGAGTGCGGAGACGCTCGAGGCTGGTTCGGTGGAGAGCGCGCAGTCCACCAAGAAGTGGAGAGGCTGCATCCAGGATCGACCCATCGGGGGCAATCGCGCGTTCAATTGAACTGCGTAGTGGCCGTAGCGGGGCCAATGACGCACCGAGCGCACTAAGTGTAGGACCTGATCCGGTTAGTTCGCTCGAAATTCGCTCCACAACACGGAGGGTCTCGCTAATGGAAAAGAGCGCTGAACCATCAAGCGTGCCGCCTTTCGCGCCGCGCTCTGCGGCTGGTTCTAGGTCGCTCGCACCGCCGATGTGTGGATCTCCACCGTTTCGCCGAAGCTCCGCAATTTCGCCGCCGAGGGCCCGCAGCGTCGGCAAGCTTCCGCCACCACCTGTCGGGCGCAGTTGGGCAGCGAGGAGGCGTGACGGAGAAAAAGCGCAGGCATCAACGATTATGTTGGTGAGGTCAGCCCATTCGAGGCGTTCTAAGGAGCGTTCGTCGTACGGCTGGTTCGCTGCACCCCTCACGGAACGAGCAGCGGGCGCAGGCTTTCTGGGAGGAGTCCGCCAAACAATTGGTTAGCTATTGGATAGACCAGACCACGAATCGCTTCAGATGATTGCGCGGCGGCGACCGCATTGGCCACATCGTTCAGCGGTGACGGCAACGGGAAGCCAACGGATGCCGCAGCGTCGAGCACGAAGATGGCTGCCGCAATCGCCACGCTCCACTGCAAAACACCGAGGAGTGCGCCAAGCGCAGTGTCAACCGGTCCAAGGTAGATCGCGCGCAACGACGCTTGCAGTAGGCGGCCGATCACAAAGGAAGCGATTGCCAGCAAAATCCAGATCCCGCCGATGAAGAGTCCGAAACCAATCAGGCGCGTATCCACACCGGGGAAGATCTGCGCAATGAACGTGGTGACTGCACTCTGCCCCTGTGCGCTAATGACGAGTCCGAGGGCGAGCGCTATCAGGGAAACGGCGCTGCGTGCGGCCCCAGTACGCCCCCCACTCCACGCCGCCAAGACGAGGAGCACCACGACGATGAGATCGACCAAGATGGTGGGGCTCATTGGCCGTCGACACCGCGGACACGTGCGCCGCAGGCGCGAAGCACTGTGCCCTCAAAGGCGGCAAGCTCGGCCGAAAATGCCGCGTCATCAGCCCCGGTTGCGCTTGGCTGGAAGGTGAAGCGGAGACCGGCGGAGCGTTCACCTGGAGCCAGTGGTGGACCCGCAAAGAGGTCAAAGAGTTCAATCTGGGACGCTCGCAACACGGTCGTTCGCGCGACTGCAACCACCTCGCCTACGGTCGTTGTAGCGGGAATAACGAGAGCGATATCACGCTGGACCGGCGGCGTTGCTGGCGGCAGAGTAACGTTGACAATCTCGACGCGACCAGCGCGTAGTCCAGCCACGGCAACCTCTGCGATGAGAATGCGTGGCTCTTCACGCCAGATCGGCGACGCCGGGTGGAGCTCGCCAAGAAGCCCCGCAATTCGCTCACCTGTGATCGCAGCGTTGATGCCGGGATGCAGTACGGCTGATTCAACAGGCGCACCGTACGTTGGTCGTTCTCCAACCAGATGAGCAATTTTGGCGAGGAGCCGCTTCAACTCATCGAGGTTCCATGTCATTGCACCCGCACTTGGGGCACCCTGCTCACGTTCACCCCAGACCGCGATCGCGAGGCGGGTCCACTCCGTCGGTGTGCCCTTCGTGCTGCCGTATCCATGACCCACTTCAAAGATTGCGCCCGAATCTGCTCCGTAGCGGAGGTTGGCATCAACGCGGTCGAGCAGGCTCGGAAGAAGTGACTGACGGAGTCGGTCGTGATCCACCGAAAGAGGATTCTGCAGCACGATTGAGTCGCCACCTGCCGCACCCTCAGATACGGCAAGCCCGCCTGCTACCAAGGCAGTGGGCTCACTCCAAAGTTCGGCCTGCACAGCCGACACCAAAGCGTGGGTGACAACTTCATGGAGACCAATATCTGAAAGTAGCCGGCGCACCCGATCTCGGAGCAGCGTTGGGCTTGGGCGATGTGATGGAAGATCGGCGCTCGGTATTGTCGATGGGATGCGCTCATAGCCATAGAGGCGCGCGATCTCTTCGGCGAGGTCCGCTTCAATCTGAAGGTCGCTGCGCCAACTTGGCACTCGGACAGCTCGCGCACCCCCCTTCTCGGCCGACACGGAACGCTTCGGGGTTACGACAATCTTCGTTGCGTCCGCAGCGGCGTCTGCGTTAATTCCGATTGAGCTGAGGAGTTCTACCTGCTCGTCATCCGTGAGGGAAACCCCAAGCAGCGCTCGGACTCGGGACGGGCGGAAATTCAAGACACCTTCTGGCATCTCTTCGGCGCCGCTGGTGAGGCGGCCCGCTCGCGCCAAGCCGCCAGTCCAGTCTGCAAGGAGCGCAGCAACTTGATCAGCGCCAAGCGCGGCAAGGCGACGCTCCTGGCCACGCTCAAAACGATGGGAGGCTTCGGAACGTAAGCTGTGCCGTTGTGCGGAGCGTCGCACCGACGTTGGGGCGAAGATTGCGCTCTCAACGATCACACTCGTGGTGGATGGTGAGACCTCACTGCTCGCACCCCCCATCACGCCAGCAAGGGCGAGGGCGGCGCGTTCGTCGGCTACGACCAGATCAGTCGCATCAAGGGTACGCACCTCGTGATCAAGCGTCTCGAGTTTCTCCCCCTTCTTGGCGAGGCGAATATGTACGGTATCGCCTACCTTGGCGCGATCAAATGCGTGCGTTGGCTTGCCGAGCTCCAACATGATGTAGTTCGTCGCGTCAACGACGTTCGAGATTGAACGGAGCCCCGCCGCCTTGAGTCGCATCTGCACGCGATCTGGCGAGGCGGCGACGCTGACGCCGTCGACCACGCGCAACACCACGTGTGGCGCCAGGGTTTCGTCGGCAACGCGCAGGGCCAAGCCAGCACCCACGGCATCAGCCCCCTCTTTGAGCGGTCGCGCTGCGTAGGCCACCGGCGCGCCCGTGATTGCCCCCACCTCGCGCGCTAGCCCCAAGATTGAGAGGAGATCGCCGCGGTTCGGCTTCACGTCGACATCGATTACATCTTCGCCGAGGTAATCAACCAGAGGTACTCCAAGAGGTGCCGATGGGTCAAGGATTAGGATGCCGTCGCCGTCGTCGGTGGCGTCTAGCTCTTGACCAGAGCAGAGCATCCCTTCGGAGGCGATTCCCATCTTCTCAGCGCGCTCAATGCGTCGGCCGTCGGGCATTAACGCGCCGACAAGTGCCACTGGGATGCGCTGTCCGGCGGAAATGTTTCGTGCGCCGCACACGATGTTCAATATCGGACCATCCCCGATCCGCACCTTGGTGAGCTGTAGTCGATCAGCTTTTGGATGCGGCGCAACCTCCAGCAGCTCACCGACCACCATCTTGCTCCAGTTGGCGCCCCAGCGCTCCACTCCACGGACCTCTAGTCCCCGCAGGGTCAGGGCATCCGCAAGTTGCTCAGCCGTTAACTGTACGTCGGTGAACTCACGAAGCCAGGAGAGCGGAATCTTCATCGGAAGCCCGCCAAGAATCGCAGATCGTTTTCAAGGAAGGCGCGTAGATCAGGGATGCCATGTCGCAACATCGCGATGCGCTCAACCCCAAGGCCGAACGCGAAGCCCTGGTGGGTCTCTGGGTCAATGCCGCCGTTCTCCAACACTACGGGGTGCACCATTCCAGCGCCAAGGATTGTCATCCACCCATCCTTGCTTCCCGGCCACGAAACGTCGACGGCAACGGATGGCTCGGTGAACGGGTAATACCCTGGACGGAATCGCGTCCGCGCGGCGGAGCCGAAGAGGCCCTTCGCCAACTCATCGAGGATCCCCTTCAAGTCGGAGAGTGTTGCGCTGCGATCAACAAGGAGACCCTCTACCTGATGGAACTCAAAGCCGTGGCTTGCATCGACCGCTTCGTAGCGGAAGCAGCGACCAGGAAGGATCACGCGAATTGGTGGACCGCCGGCCTGCATCGTGCGGATCTGGCCAGGCGAGGTATGCGTGCGCAGTAGGCGCCCTGGTTCCTGCAGATAGAGCGTGTCCCAGAGGTCGCGCGACGGGTGGTCTTCGGGAATGTTCAGCAACTGGAAGTTCGTCACATCGTCTTCGATCTCTTGCCCTTCGGCCACAACGAAGCCGAACGTAGACATGATTTCGCTGATCGCGGCGATCGTCTCGGGGATTGGATGCAGCGATCCGAGGCGTGGTGCTGGTCCTGGTGTTGTCGCGTCAACACGCTCTCGCTCAATACGTTCGAGCAGCTCACCCGCCGAAAGGGCGACACGTCGGGCGCCAACTAACTCGTCAATTGCGGCACGCACCTCGTTGGCTATGGCACCGATCTTTGGTCGATCCTGGGCAGGAAGAGTGCCGATTCCGCGGAGAACCTCAGTGATGGCGCCGCGCTTACCTAGGAGCGATGAGCCAAGGTCATCGAGCTCAGCGGTTGATGTGGCAGCAGCAACTTGCGTCGCAGCATCAGCCTGCAGTGTGCGGAGTTGCTTCTCGAGCGCTGCGAGGTCCACTACCGCGGACCGAGAGGGCTAGGCGCGCTTCGCTGCGACCGCGACCGCCGTGAATGCCGCGGCATCGCGAACAGCGAGGTCGGCCAACATCTTGCGGTCAATCGCAATGTTATTGCGCTTGAGTCCGGCGATGAACTGTGAATACGAAACGCCGTTGAGTCGAGCTGCAGCGTTCACGCGGTGGATCCAGAGCTCGCGCATCTGGCGCTTGCGTTGCTGGCGGTCTCGCGTTGCGTAGGCAAGGGCATGAAGCAGGGCCTCGCGCGCTGGACGAATGAGCTTGCTGCGTGTGCCACGTCGACCTTCAGCGGCCTGAAGCAGGCGCTTATGGCGCTTGTGACCGGCAACTCCGCGCTTAACTCGTGCCATCTTCTACTCCTCTCGTTCTCGCTCAGCCGCCGTACGGAAGCAGGCGGGAAATCTGATTCTTGTGGGTCACGCCGAGAACAGCCTTGCCGGCGTAGCGTCGAATGCGTCGGGACGACTTGATTTCAAGGTGGTGGCCACGCCACGACTTCACACGGATCGGCTTCCCGGAACCGCTGAACCCGATGCGCTTCTGCGCGCCCTTGTGCGTCTTCATCTTTGGCATGGTTACTCCCCTTCGAGGGCTGGTACGGCCGGCTCATCGGTGCCGGGTGCCGGGGCCGCTTGGCCCTTCTGTCGGGGTAATGCTACCAGTTGGATCGAGAGGAAGCGTCCTTCAAGGAGCGAGGGGCGCTCAAGCTGGGCGACATCTGCCAATCCCTGCACAACTCGGTCCAAAATGGCCCGTCCGATCTCAGGATGGGTCATCTCGCGGCCACGGAATTTGACCGAGAATTTCACCCGGTCGCCCGCGGTAAGGAATTTATGGGCCTGGCGGATCTTGGTCTGGAGGTCGGCATCCCCGATCTTGGGGGTGCAGCGGAGTTCCTTCAGGTCAGCGGTCTTCTGACGCTTTCGGGCATCCTGCTCCTTCTTCTGGGCCTCGTACTTGAACTTGCCGTAGTCGAGGTACTTGCAAACAGGGGGCGCCGAGGTGGGGGCGATCTCCACGAGGTCTAGGCCGCGCTCCTGCGCTTGGCGCAGGGCTTCGGGGGTGGCGAGGACACCGAGCTGGTTCCCCTCTTCATCCAGAACGCGGACCTGCGGGACGCGAATCTGGGTATTGATGCGTAGATCCTTAATCGGTCAGGCCCTC
>RFPZ01000044.1 GCA_009925905.1 Candidatus Aquidulcis frankliniae | reverse complement strand
ACCGGTGTTGCGTGGAGCAACCCAAAGTTTCCCACATCGCCAACCGCGCTCTGGCTCGAAGCGCATGCGTATAAATTCGGATTCATTCGCTCATATCCCGCAGGTGCGGCAAACATCGCGTTGAGCTGCTACGGCGCAGAGGCGTGGCACTGGCGCTATGTAGGTAAGAATCTCGCCTATGAAGTTGTGTGCAGCGCGCAAGTACCGCGCATCTTCTTGTGGAACCGCCAGAACGGCGCAGAGCGAGTGATTGCGCCCAGCTGCGATCTACTCACGCCACCTGAAGGGTACGTGCTGCCAAGTCCAAGTCCCACACCACCGGCGAGTGAAGCTCCGAGTGACTCGCCATCAGTCCCGCCAACGGAAACCCCAACGGAATCCCCTACTGAGACGCCGGTAACTCCTCCGTAGGACCTTGACCTCGTCGATAGGCGAGCACGGCCACTAGCACCGCAACGAGAAGCACCGGCATCGTCGACGTCGGGAAGAGCGTGCGTACCACGGCAACTGGCGTATGAACGGCGACTGGGAGCAGGAGGCCGCGGCCGATTGCGCGGGCACCACCACCACGAACCACTGCCCGCAACACCAACGCGGTCAGGAGCGCATGGAGCCCGAGCATGAGTGCCCCTTGGGCCACCAAGAGCGCTCCGGAGAGGAGCGTTTGACTTGCAAGGAAGACTCCAACGGCATTCACCTTCTCCGTCACATCGGCGTCTAGGCCCACGAAGATGCTGCCATCCCTAATGCCGCCGAGAATGATTACTGCGGAGAGCGTGGGGATAAGCGAGCTAGTCAGCAGGTCTATGGCACCGTGTCCAAATCCAAATGCTGCACTCGACCGATCGTCGCGCACGCCTCGGGCGGCAGTAGAGAGAATGATTGCGCGACTCGCCTCTTGCAGCGGAGCGCTGGTGAACGCAGAGAGAAGTGGTCCGAAAAGAAAGAGCGTCACGATCTGCGCGGTCTGGCTCAATACGAACGAGACGCCGCCCAACGCCCATGCATTCAGTGATCGCGCCCAGGTTGCAGCAGCGATTGCGCTGGTGACGATAACTGCGCCAACGCCAACGAGAGCAAAGGTGAACGCAAACGACGCTGCCTCGAGCGCCTCGCTCGATGGGAGGTCGACGGTGATCACCGGCGGCGCTTTGTGCGCGACGACTTCGGTTCGCGACGATACACGCGATAGGCAACGAAGATGGTGCCAATGATGCTCAACGTTAGGCCAATGAGCAGGGCGAGGATTGCAGCAGCGCTGAGGCCAAGGAGCCCAAGGCCCGCCGTAACAGCGCCAATCAGAATCCAGATCCCACCGATGAATCGATGTGATGCATCCCAGGCGACCTCACTCTCAATTGTCCAAGGGAGACGCACGCCAATGGTGTAGTTCTGGCGGATGTTGGGCATGGCATAGCCAAGGATGGCAAAGAGGGCCCCGGCCACTACAGGCACTGCGTGATCAAGTCGAGCGGCTTCGCCGAAGCCTGAGTTGATAATTGCGGACTGTGTCACCGCCACAAGGAGCGCGAGGGCCATGACAACGAGTCCGAGGGCGTCGGCGCTGCGCGCGATATTGGCGCGCTTCGGGTCATACCGAACGGCGAGCCAGAGCAGCCCGCCGACCACCACCGTAGTGATCGGAATGATCAGGAGCGCCTCTCGGCCCGCAAAACCATCAGCAACACCGTTCATGTCCCAATGCACCGCTAAGACCGCGTCTGCTGGAAGCGTCATGAAGGCCGCCACGGTGAAGAAGGCGGTGGCCGCCAAGGCGACCGTGCTGACCGCCCGAACGAGCGGATTGAGCTCCATTGGGCCCTAGAGCCCCTTCACTTCGGTGACGACTTGAGAGAGAACGGTCTTAGCATCACCGAAGAGCATCGAGGTCTTGTCGAGATAGAAGAGCTCGTTCTCAATGCCAGCAAATCCGGTCGCCATACCGCGCTTCACCACAATGACCTGCTCAGCATCCTGCACGTTCAAGATCGGCATGCCGTAGATCGGCGAGCCTGGGTCGCTCTTCGCGGCGGGATTCGTAACGTCGTTTGCGCCGAGCACCAACGCAACGTCGCAGGCATGGAACTCTTCGTTGATTTCATCAAGGTCAAAGAGGTGGTCGTATGGCACATTCGCCTCGGCGAGGAGCACGTTCATGTGCCCAGGCATGCGCCCCGCAACTGGGTGGATGGCGAAGCGCACTCGACCGCCGCGCTTCTCAATGAGCTCGGCAAGCTCCCGAACGGCGTGCTGAGCTTGCGCTACCGCCATGCCGTAGCCAGGAACAATGATGACGTTTCTGGCGTAGCCGATGCGCATTGCGGCGTCTTCTGGAGTGACGCTCCGGGTCGTTAAGCCCTCGGCACTCTTGGCGGAGATGGCCGCCTTTTCGCCACCGAACGCACCAAAGAGCACATTGGCGAATGAGCGGTTCATGGCCTTCGACATGAGAATCGAGAGGATGAATCCGCTCGCGCCATCGAGCGCACCTGCAACGATCAAGATGTTGTTGCCGATCGCAAAGCCAGTGGCGCTTGCCGCAAGGCCAGCGTACGAATTCAACAGGGAGACAACGACTGGCATATCGGCACCGCCAATTGGTAGCACGAGGGTGACGCCGATGACGAGGGCGAGCACCGTCATGACGGCGAACATGATCAACCCTGATTCGGTGGAGCCGCCGGACTGGGTAAGGACAAGCGCCACGTAGAGGCCAACCGCGCCGAAGAAGACGGCGGCGTTAATCAGCTTCTGGCCAGGGAAGGTCACCGGTCGTCCGGTAATGAAGCCCTGAAGCTTGCCGAATGCCATAAATGAGCCGGTGATCGTGAGTGCGCCAAAGAGTGTCTCGAAGCCAAGAGCGATCATCTTGACGACGCCAGGGCCGCCGGAAACATCGCGGTAGTGCAGGAATTCAGCGATACCGACAAGTGTCACAGCGAGGGCGCCGAACATATGGCTCACCGCGATGCGCTGCGGCATCGCGGTCATTGGTACGAGCAAGCCCATCGGTAGACCGATGGCGCTACCAACTACGAGGCCGATGATGATGAACTGGTAGCTCACGATCTCGTGGTTCAACAGGGTGCCGATTATGGCGAGCAACATGCCGAACGCGGCGAGCTGCATGCCGCGGCGTGCGGTGTCAGGCTTTGTTAGGCCGCGTAGGCCGAGGATGAACGCCGCCGAGGCGCCGATGTAGGCGACCTGCACGAAGAGTGCGCCGATCTGCTGATCGATCACTTGGGCGCCTCCGTCTTCTTAAACATCTTCAGCATGCGGTCAGTGATGACGAAGCCGCCGACAACGTTGATCGTTGCTGCCGCGACGGCAACCATGCCCATGATGTTGATAAAGAGCGGTCGCTCAGCGCCCGCGATCACGATGCTGGCGACGAGGCTGATCGCCGAGATCGCGTTCGTTGCAGCCATGAGCGGCGTGTGAAGAAGTGGCGGAACCTTGGTGATGATCTGGAACCCTGTGAACGCGGCAAGTAGGAAGACGTAAACCTCCACAATCTGCGCGTCAACCAGCGTCGTGGACGCGGCGGCGGTTGCAGCATCTGACGTCGTCGCTGCAATGAGCGCAGCGGCGGCCCCGAGTGCGGTGAGTAGCGCGGTCATGACGCCTTCACCGGAACGGCACCGTTATGCATCACGAGCATTGGACCCGTGATCTCGTCAGCGGCGTTGACATTGAGTGCACCATTCTCGCCGCTCAGATGTGTCAAAAGAGTGCGCACGTTGGTAGAGAACATTTGGCTCGCGTGGAGTGGAACCGATGCAGCGATGTTGGCCACGCCGATCAGCTGCACGCCGTGACGCACGACGGTCTCGCCCGGAACGGAACCTTCGACGTTGCCACCCGATTCGGCGGCGAGATCAAGCACCACAGATCCTGGTCGCATGGTGGCAAGCATCGCATCAGTCACCAGGATCGGCGCTTTGCGCCCAGGGATCAGTGCCGTTGTGAGCACCAAGTCTTGGCCCTTGATGTGGTCGGCGATGATCGCGGCGTTCTGCGCCGCCTCGTCTTCGGTCTGTGCGCGGGCGTAGCCGCCAGCCCCTTCGGCCTTTGCTGCAGGCTCAATAAACTGAGCGCCGAGCGAGCGCACCTGCTCGCCAGCGGCGGATCGAACGTCGAAGGCGCTCACGACTGCGCCGAGGCGACGCGCCGTAGCAATGGCTTGGAGGCCAGCTACTCCGGCGCCAAGCACAAAGGTCTTCGCCGGGGCGATGCTCCCGGCTGCCGTGGTCAACATCGGCAGGAACTTGTCGAGCGCACTTGCACCAATCAACACCGCCTTATAGCCAGCCACGCCGCTCTGCGAGGAGAGCACGTCCATCGACTGCGCGCGGCTGATGCGAGGTACGAGCTCCAGCGCGAGAGCGGAAAGGCCACGATCCTTCAGCGCAGGGATGAGATCGTCGTTAGCGCCAGGGGTCAAGAGAGCAACAAGGGTGGAGCCCTTCGGAAGCAGCGCCGCCTCGGCGTTGCTCGGCTTGCGCACCTTTACAACGATCTCAGGGTTGCCTCCACAGAGTGTTGCGGCATCAGCGGCAAGGGTCGCGCCTGCCTTCTCATAGGCAGCATCAGGGAACCCGGCAGATTCGCCAGCGCCTCGCTGAACCGTAATCTGATGGCCTGCCGTTACGAGTTTGGCGACGGCATCTGGAACGAGGGCAACGCGTCGCTCGCCTGGAACGGTTTCGCGCAAGACGCCGATTCGCATGACTCCTCCTATCGCTCGTACTAGTTTAGGCGGGAACGTAGGCGCGGTAGTTCGGGCTCCACATCGCCCCATCAACGAGTTCGGCGGCACGCGCCCCATCGGCGGCAGATGCCCAGCCCGCCGCTGCACCCGCCTCGATCACGGCAATGGCGATCGCGCGGCTCATGGAGCGCAGGTTTGCAAGGGGTGGATAGAGCGCCCCGCCAGCAGGTGCACTCTGGGCAGTCAGCGCGGCAAGGGTTGTTGCCGCAACGATGAACGCCTCATCGGGAATGGACTTGAGCTTCCCAGCAATTGCTGCCAAGCCAACCCCAGGAAAGATATAAACATTGTTTGCTTGGCTAATCGTTCGCGATGCCCCATGTACTACGACTGGCTCAAACGGCGAGCCAGTTGCTACAACGGCACGACCATCGCTCCACGCGAAGATGTCGCTCGGCGTCGCCTCGGCACAGGAGGTCGGGTTTGAGAGTGGCCAGATCAGCGGCGCGGTCGCGGACGCCGCCATAGCGCGAACCGCCGGTTCAGTGAATGCTCCAGCTTGACCACTCGTGCCAATCAAGATCGTTGGCTTCACCTGTTGGATCACTTCGGTGAGCCCAGCATTCAACAGTTGACCCAGGCCGAGTGCCGAAACTGCTCCCTCGCTGAGCGCAAGTTCGCTCTTCCCATCACCCAACTCAGCGCGACCGTTATGCACCACGCCCTTTGAGTCAAGGGCGATGATCGCGGTATCAAGTGCGGTTCCCTGTAGCCCACCGGCAGCCAACGTGCGACGCAAGAGTCGTGCAATGCCGAGTGTTGCAGCACCAGCGCCGTAGAAGAGGATTCGCTGATCTTCTATCTTGCCTGTACCTGAACCGCCACCTGCAACGATCGCTGCAATGACACCGGCAAGAGCAACGGCACCAGTCCCTTGAATATCGTCATTAAACGAAGGGACGTTGTTGCGATAGCGCTCTAGAATACGGATCGCATTCTGCTGCTTGAAATCTTCCCATTGAATGACGCAGCCAGGAAATGCAGCCTGAACACCGTGCACAAAGCTTTCGACAAATGCGTCGTACTCGGCGCCGCGAAGTCTCGGTGTTCGGCGTCCAAGGTAGTTTGGATCGGCAAGTAACTCGCTGTTATCGGTGCCAACATCAAGCGACACAGGGAGTGCCCACGAAGGCTGAATACCTGCCGCAGCGGTGTAGAGGGAGAGTTTGCCGATCGGAATGCCCATGCCGCCAACACCGAGGTCACCGAGGCCGAGGATTCGCTCGTTGTCAGTCACTACGATCAGGCGAATCTCGGCGCCGCCGTAGACGATCGGCAGGAACTCTTCGACGTTCTCAACGAGGAGGCGGTAGAAGAGCGTCTCGTTGCGATCTTGCAGTGCAGCCAGTCCGATGTAGCGCTCGAGTGGGTCCTGCTTCCGGCGAATCTTGACCAGCTCAACGGCGACCTGCTCCTCAAGGGTCAGGATCGAGGCTGGGAGGAGGCCGTCGAGGCCTAGGAGGCGTCGCTCCTCACGACTAAACGCGGTGTCCTTATTCAGGGTGGGCCGGCTGAGCAGAGCCTTGCCTCGCTCCTTCACCGCGAGGGTGGCTGCGGGCGTTAGGTTGCCGTTCATGACCTGGGGGGCGCTTGGCGTGCTCATACGAGGCGAAGGATAGCCGCGTCAGGGGTGTAGCATCGGCGCATGGCAGCCACGATCCTTGTTGTTGAAGACGATCCAGCCGTCGCGCTCGCCCTTGAGGTGGCGCTGAAGGGCGAGGGGTACCTGCCACTCATGGCAGCGACCGGTGATAAGGGTCTTGAGATCGGCATGAAACAGGCCCCTGACCTCCTCATCCTTGACGTACGCCTCCCTGGAATTGATGGCTTCGAGCTCCTTCGCCGTCTCCGAGCGGGGGGTTCGAAGGCCCCCGTCATCATCCTCACCGCCCGCGACGAGGAGGTTGACACCATCCTTGGCCTGGAGCTTGGGGCCGACGATTACATGACGAAGCCGTTCCGAGTTCGCGAGCTTCTCACCCGAGTGAAGTCGCAACTGCGTCGCGCCTACGGAGATCTCGCCGATGCGATGGGTGGTCGCGTGATCCGCGCTGAAGATCTTGTGATTGACCTGGAGCGACGCAAGGTCACCCGCGGTGGAACGCGCATCACCCTTACCCCAACAGAATTCGAGATCTTGCGCATCCTTGCCGAGAAGCCCGGGCGCGTCTTCGGCCGACGTGATCTTCTTGAACGTGTCCGCGACTACGACGCGGCGATTGCGGGCGACGAGAAGACGATCAACGTGCACGTCAGCCACCTACGCGACAAAGTTGAACCCGATCCGAACAAGCCACGATTTGTGCTGACCGTTCGCGGGGTGGGATACAGTTTCTCTGACCGAAGTGACCGTGGTGAACGGAGCGGCGCCTGAGCCCGCTCATTGACTCCCTGTACGGAGTGCCGCCCCGAGGGCTGCGCGCACGTCTCACCATCGCCTTCCTTGGGGTTGTCGCGATCTCACTTGCCCTCTCTGGCTACCTCGTCATTGATCGCGTGTCGCATGAATTTGAAATTCAGGAGCGTGCGGCACAGACAGCGCGAACCGCCGCTGTCTCCAGCGCGGTGCGGAGCCTTGCGCAAAGCGTCGCAGGTACAAAAAGTATTCTCGACAGCAATGGTGAGCTCAATGGAGAGGTCCGTGAGCGCTTTTTGTTGCAGGACCCAGAGTTGCAGCAACTCGCACTCGACATCGCTCGTGCCGACGTTCGTGTTCGATTCGGCACATGGAACCCAGATAAGGAGTTCTTCTCTCCAGCAGCGGATTCAGAGTTCCTGATTAGCTCTGAGGGTGCTGTGCTCGAACCTGGTGAGGCGCGTGACTCGATCTTGCTGGAGCCGAATGTCGTCATCATCGGCGGCGCACCATCTTCAATTAGCATTGAGGTCACCCTCATCTCGCCGCTCACGACGCGTGCCTGGCGCCTCGCGGGAATCACTGGAACGATTACCTTCGTAGGAATTCTCGCAATGATTGCGGCCATCATTGTCTCCACGTTTGCAGCAACACGATTTGCAAAGCCGGTTCAACTTCTCTCGGAAACGGCAACAGCAATTAGTGATGGTGATCTATCTGCGCGAGTCCCGACAGGATTAGACGTAGCGGCAAATGACGAGATGGTGGCACTACTTGATCAGTTCAATCTGATGGCAGAGAGGCTGCAAGGTTCAATGCAAGCATTGCGCCGTGAGCGAGACCGGGGGCAAGAGCATCTTGCTGATGTCTCACACGAGCTGCGCACTCCGCTTGCAGCCCTGCGTGCATTCGTTGATTTACTTCAGGACGAAGGAACCGATGAAGCAACAAGGAAGAAGCTCTTCGTCGAGGCGGGGCGACAGCTCGAGCGCATGGATTCGTTGACATCAAACATTCTTGAACTCTCGCGATTTGATGCAGGGATTGCTCGCCCTGTCTTCATGATGGCCGATATGCGATCAAGCGTGCGGGCAGCGGTTGAGCAGGCGGCCGCAGGAGCACGTCGTGCTGGTGTCGCTGTAGATGAGCGCATGCCGACGCGCAAGGTGCTGGTTCGACATGACGCGGCGCTCGTTGGGCAAGCGGTTGCCAACCTTGTTGCCAACGCGCTGAAATTCACCGCGCGGGGGGGCAGCGTACTCGTCTCGGTGCAGCTCCTCGCTACTGGGGCTGCAACGGTGACGGTTCGCGACACTGGCGTCGGAATCTCATCGGACGAGCTGCCACGCATCTTTGATCGCTTCTACCGCGGCACCGAAGGGCTTGCGGCCGCAAATCGTGCTGCTCGCGCCACAGGCTCCGGCCTCGGCCTGGCGATCGTGAAATCCATCGTGGACATGCATGCCGGTCGAATCGTGGTCGAGAGCCTCCCGGGCGAGGGGACGAGCTTCGCCCTAACCTTCCCAGCCGATCCTGAGGCGCTGGGCGACGAACTCCCCGAGGCCCCCGTCGCTCCGGCAGGTCCAGCCACCCTCGTGAGCTTCGGCCGACGAGCCGCAGCGCTATTGGGTGAGGTTGCGAAAACTTCACTTCGCCTTCGCCGCGTCCTACGTGCTGATCCGCCATCCTCTACGGTGAGCGAGATGCCCGCCTCATTGAGCGCGGCACCGCAGAGCGACGACGTACCGAAGGAGAAGCCACGTGGTTGAGAAAGCAAAGCGCACGCCTGCAGCCCCAAAGCGAGTTGTGAAGAGTCCCACCAAGCGGCGTTCACCTCTTCGGTTTGAGCCAGAGCCAGCCAGCGGACCAACCTCGTGGATCACCCGCGAGAGTGGCCCGCTGCAGGCAGCACGCAACTCACTGCGCGCAGGATCCGGTTCGCTGAGTCGCGGCGCTATCGCCGCCATGCTTGCCCTCTCGTTGCTCTTTGGAGCAGGCGGCGGGGCAGCGGCAACTATTCTGCTGCTTGATGGGCTCTCGGGTGGCGACATCACCACGCAAATTCGACAGACGCTGGTCTCCGAGCAATCAGCGATTGTCGCTGTCGCCGAGCGCGTATCACCAGCCATTGTCACCCTTGAGGTGACAACATCTGATGGTGATGGCATCGGCTCCGGAGTGATCTACTCAGCTGATGGCTGGATCGTGACCAATAAGCACGTCATCGCTGATGAAACCTCAATCGTTGTGCACCTTAAGGATGGCCGTGATTTTTCAGGAACGGTGTACGGGATTGACACCCTTACCGACCTTGCAGTGGTAAAGATTGACGCTGCTGGCCTACCAACAGCAACCCTCGGGCGCTCGAGTGGGATCAAGGTTGGACAGACTGCAATCGCGATCGGCTCACCACTAGGTGTCTATACCAACTCCGTCACCGCTGGCATTGTTTCGGCACTTGGTCGCGACATCACCACAGAGAGTGGATCCATCAACGGCCTCATTCAAACCGACGCTGCGATCAACCCCGGAAACTCTGGTGGTGCACTCGTTGACTCCAGCGGTGCTGTGATCGGCATCAACACTGCAATTTCCACTGAGGGTGCTGGTATTGGCTTTGCAATTCCGATCGATATTGCTCGTCCAATCCTTGAGCAGGCGCTCGCAGGAGTTCCACTTTCGCGGCCGTGGATTGGCATCCGCTACACAGCACTCGACCTACGTATCGCCAAAGAGAACGATCTTTCGGTAAGTGCTGGTGCTTGGATCATCGCTGATGGCACGACGTCGCCGATCATTTCTGGCAGCCCAGCTGAGGCCGCTGGGCTAAGGAGCGGAGACATCATCACCGCCGTTAATGAGACGGCGATTGATGAGGCTCATCCACTTCAGGATCTCCTCGTGCAGTACGCACCTGGTACGACGATCACACTGACAGTGCTACGAGACGGATCTTCTATCACGATCACCCTAGAGTTGGGAATCCGCCCGAACGAATAATTTCTCGCGGCGCGTGTACTACGGTGTACGCACAACCTCAACGCCCGCCCAATCGATTGGCGCCGCTACCGCAGCCTCAGGCTTGCGTACCCGAACGCGCACCTCGTAAACCGTCGCTCCGCTAATTGCAACGACCTCCATGGCAGCGTCGGCGATGCGCTCCGCAAGTGTCTCTATGAGATCTGCGTGCCCGCCGGCTCCCACACGCTCTACTGCGACGCGGACCAGCTCGCTGTAGTCAACGGATGCGGCGAGTGCATCGCCGCGCCCCGCTGGACCAAGATCGGCATCTACTTCCACGTCAACAAAGAATGGCTGCGGCTTCTGATGCTCCTCTGGGTAGACGCCATGTGCCGCATCAAACCGCACATTACGTACGCAAATACGATCGCGTTGGCCCGCACGAGGTGGTCGATCAGCGCGATTCGGATTTGGTCCGATCGCGTCATCGAGCTGATCAGCGGTGGCACGAAGCGCCGCATCAATGACGCGCACCGCGTCACTGTTCTCCTGCACGTCATGCACGCG
>RFPZ01000043.1 GCA_009925905.1 Candidatus Aquidulcis frankliniae | reverse complement strand
GGCGTTGTCGATCGAATCGAAGGCGCGATACTCCGCGCTCCCCTTGAGGGCAAGGTACTTCGAGATCGCGGCGGTCAGGCTCGTCTTGCCGTGGTCGATATGCCCGATCGTTCCGATGTTGACGTGCGGCTTGGACCGCTCGAACTTTGCCTTTGCCATCTCGATTCTCTCTCCGATTTCCTACTACCGTCACTTGTTAATAGCGTTGACGGTTACCGCTTTTTACTCCCACCCGAAGGTGGAGCCCACGACCGGACTTGAACCGGTGACCTCGTCATTACCAATGACGTGCTCTACCAACTGAGCTACGTGGGCCAGTCCATTTCCGATCCTATTGCTTCTCTTGTTGCTCCAGTGCTGGTGGGCAGGAAGGGAATCGAACCCCCACAGTCAAAGACGGCTGATCTACAGTCAGCGGAGCTCACCACCTGCTCAACCTACCCTTGTGACCCAGTGCTGGAGCCGACAACGGGACTCGAACCCGGAACCTACGGTTTACAAAACCGTTGCTCTACCAATTGAGCTATGTCGGCGCCCACGTCGGGATACCTTGCGGTCCGTCGGTGAGGCGTGATCATAGCCCCCTACGGGCGTGGGGGTCAACCGCCCGCGTGCGGGAGATCGTCGCTTTCTGGGGCGGCCGGCGCTTCGACGTCAACTGAGGCTCGCGCGACCGGGTCGCTGGAAGCCGCGAGTGGGGCCCCGGAGGCTGGCACAGGCTGTGCCGCTGAAGGTCGTTGGCCAAGTGCCTCAAAGAGCAGGATGGACCCCGCCACAGCGGCGTTCAGGCTGGCGACCTTTCCGGCCATGGGGATCCGGACGAAGAGGTCAACCCGTCGACGGACTGCTGGCGAGAGGCCCCGGCCCTCGGCTCCGATCACGATGCAGAGCGGTCCACGCAGGTCTGACTCGCGATAGCCCTGAGCCGCCTCCGCCTCAGCGCCGACCACCCGAATGCCCCGCAGCCGCAGGGCGGTGAGCTCGTCGGCGAGGTTTTCGACGCGGGCGACCAGGAGGTGCTCGACCGCCCCGGCGCTGGCCTTGATCGCGGCAGGTGAGAGGGGCGCAGCCCCCTTGCTGCCAATCAGGAGCCCATGCACCCCGACCGCCTCGGCGCTGCGAATGAGGCTGCCGAAGTTCTGGGGGTCCTCTACCCCGTCGAGGGCGAGGAGGAAGGGAGCCTCCCCACGCGCCACGGCGCGGGCGAGCAGGTCCTCGGGGGCGGCCTCGGGGCGTCGCTTCACGACCAGGGCAACACCCTGGTGCCCATCGAACCCTGCCAGCTGGCCGATCAGGGCGCCTTCGACCTCAATAATCGGGATGCGGAGGGCAGTGGCATGCAGGACCATCTGCTGAAGGGCGTCGCGTCGCTGCGGCACCACCAGGAGGCGGACCGCTTCGCGACGGGCGGCGAAAGCCTCCTCTACAGGTCGACGCCCCGCGATGACCTCGTGCTCTGGGCCGACCATTCCGGCCACCTGAAGGGAGATCGCTCGTCGCGAGGCCCACTGCTTCGCGCCACCGGCACTAAAGGTCGGGCGTGCCGTGCCAGGGCGGAAACTACCGGGACCACCATGCCCGCCTGGGCGTGGGGCGCCGGGACGGAAGCTGCTGGGGCGCGGTGGTCGGGGGCGCTGCTCGTCGTTCATCCCTGTGGCCCAGCCAAACGCCAGCGCTGACCGTCGCGACTGTCGTCAATGAGGACGCCCAGGCTCGCCAGTTCGTCCCGCAGCGCATCAGAGCGGGCCCAATCTTTAGCGGCACGGGCGGCAATGCGCTCTGCAAGCAGTGCCTCGGCACCGGCTGGGAGTACGGCGCGATCTGGCAGCACGGCGAGCACGGCATTGATTTTTTCCAGAACTGTGAACAGCGCCTGCGCACCGGCGCCGCTGCAGTTGGCATCAAGAAGGCGATTCCCATCGCGCACCAGATCGAAGAGTGCTGCGAGTGCTTCGGGGACGGCGAGGTCGTCATCCATCGCTGCAGCGAATCGGCTCCAGCTCGTCTCGGCCAATGTTGTCGCACGCTGATCGGCTTCCGAGTCACCGGTGGTGATCGCGCTACGTGTACTCAGTGCGGCGACAAAGGCATCGATTCGTGCGATCGCCGACGCAGCTGCGGTGAGCGAATCGTCGTTGTAGTTGAGGCTGGTGCGATAGTGCGCCGAGATGAGCGCCAGGCGCAAGGCGCGGGGCTCAGCGCCACCAGCGAGCAGGTCACTGACACGTGAAATGTTCCCCAGTGACTTTGACATCTTGTCGCCCGAGACATGCAGGTGCGCGCAGTGCATCCAAGTGCCAACAAACGGTTTCCCTGTTGCCGCCTCAGACTGCGCGATCTCATCTTCGTGATGCGGGAAGACCAAATCAATGCCCCCAGTGTGCAAATCGAACGACTCGCCGAGGTACCGCATGCTCATCGCCGAGCATTCCAGATGCCATCCCGGGCGCCCTGGGCCGAGCGGTCCATCCCACGATGGCTCTCCAGGCTTCGCCGCCTTCCACAAGACAAAGTCGCGCACGTCGTCCTTGCTGTATTCGTCGGCCTCAACGCGCTCGCCGACGCGCATCGCCTCGGGATCAAGTCGTGCGAGCTTGCCGTAGGCTGGCCACGACGAGATCTTGAAGAAGATCGACCCGTCCTCGGTACGATACGCGTGCCCACGATCAAGTAGTTGCTGAACTAGGGCGATCTGTTCAGGGATGTGCTCGGTTGCCCGGGGCATCTCATCTGGGGTTGTCATGCGGAGCGCCGCCATGTCAGCACGGAAGACCGCCTCCCAGCGATCGGTAAGTGCACGAATCTCGACGTCCTCAGCGGCGGCGGCGCGAATGATCTTGTCATCGATGTCGGTCAGGTTCACCACCCAGCGCACCGTGCGGCCGCTCGCGCGGAGCCAGCGCACGAGCGTGTCGGCGAAGAGGAAGCTGCGGAAGTTGCCAATATGAGCTGGGCCGTAAATCGTTGGTCCACACGAGTACACACCGATCTGCTTTGGGTCGAGGGGCGTGAAAGTTCGAGTCTCCCCGCTCAACGTGTCGCGGAACTGCAGGCTCACTCGGCGGTACCCCTTCGCTGCGCTACGAGGATGGCGGCACAGCGAATTGCTTTACCGGCACCCTCATCGCCAACCAGATTACCGCTCGACGCCTTTGCGCTGACGCGATCGGTTGGAATTCCAAGAAGGCGGGCCACGTTTGCACCGATCTCGTCGAGATACGGGGCGAGCTTTGGGGCGCTCGCTGTAATGAGCAGATCGACCCAGAGTGGCTGCACGCCGACGGCGGCGGCGCGCTGAACACTTTCAGCGAGGAGGTTGCTACTGGCGATCCCCTTCGGTGTTGCATCGGTTGCAGGGAAGAGTCGACCGAGGTCTCCAAGCCCCGCGGCACCGATCAGGGCATCGGCCACGGCATGAAGCACCACATCGCCATCGGAATGCCCGATCAACGCTGGGCTTTCTGGGAAGGGGCGGCCGCCTAGGTGCAGCGTGCCACTCGTGCCGACAGGATGCGCGTCATCCCCCCAGCCAATGCGGATGCGGCTTCCAGGGAGTGAGGCGAGAATCTCGCTGAAGGAGACGGTCGGATCCGATGGTCGCAGCATGGCCCCAACCGAAAGGATGTCGTCCGGTTCGGTGAGCTTGCGCAACCGAGCCGATCCTTGTACGAGTTCAACGGCTACACCGATCGATTCCAGCACGCTCGTATCGTCGGTCGCCGCGGTGTCACTCGCGAGCGCAGCGGCAAAAGCAGCAACATGTTGCGCGGCGATCCCCTGCGGTGTTTGCGCCGAGACTACGCCCGCGCGGTCAACACTGCCTGAGCTGTGTGCGGTGTCCGCACCTGCGACGGTTGGCGCGACCCTCTTCAGTGTGTCGGCGATCGGCATCACTGGAGCAGCGGCACCGTGCTGAAGGGCGGCAGTCACAACGCGGAGCGTTACGCCGGCATCAACGCCGGGGCGCGCGGCATCGTGAATCAGTAGGACCGCGCCCGCCTCACCTGGAGCGCGCTGTAGCGCATTCAGTCCAGCGGCAACCGACGCCGATCGCGTCGCGCCGCCCGGCACAACTGCGATAACTGGCGCAGGGATCCACGGCAGGGCGGCATAGGTGGCGACACGATCCTGCGCTGTGACCACAACGATGCGCCGAACGCCAGCGGTTGCCGCGAATGACTCAAGTGACCAACGCAGTGCTGGCATTCCCGCAATTGGGATGAGTGATTTATCGACGCCACCCATGCGCATGCCTGAGCCCGCGGCGACGACGATGACGTCAAACGAAGTGCTGCTACTCACCGAGCGCCTCAGAGATCGCTTCACGTAAGGTGCGCACAGCAATGACTTTCATTCCTTCGGGCATCGGCTCACTCGCTGCGCCGCGTCGCGGAGCGGGAACGATCGCCGTTGTGAACCCGTGACGCGATGCTTCACGCAGGCGTCGAGCGAGGCCCGAAACTGGGCGCAGTTCGCCAAGTAGTCCCACCTCACCGACAGCAACGAGTGCGCGGTTGATTGGGCGGTCACTCTGCGACGAGGCGAGCGCTAGGGCAAGCGGCAGATCGAGGGCAGGTTCATCGAGCACAATGCCGCCAACCAGGTTTGCGTAGATGTCGCGGTCGCTCAGCGCGATCCCAGCGCGACGGGCGAGCACCGCAGACAGAAGGGAGAGACGTGCCGTGTCAAGCCCGCGACCGGTGCGACGCGGTGTGCCGTATGCCGTACCCGCTACCAGTGCCTGCACCTCTACCAGCATCGGGCGGCTCCCCTCAAGAAGTGGGGCAACAACCGCTCCGGGCGCACGCTCATCACGATCATCAATGAACGCGCGGCCTGGATCTTCGATGCCGGCGAGGCCCTTCTCGCCCATCTCAAGCAGACCGAGCTCATCGGTGGAGCCGAAGCGATTCTTTGCGGCGCGCAACGTGCGCAGTGTGCCGTGTCGGTCGCCATCCAGCATGATCACCGCGTCAACGAGATGCTCAAGCGTCTTTGGTCCAGCGATGCTCCCCTCTTTGGTGACGTGCCCGACTAGGATCACTGCGGCTCCGGTCGCCCGCGCAACGCCGGCGAGTAACTCTGCACTCCCCCGAACCTGGCCGACACTGCCTGCAGGTCCCTCGAGCTCGGCGAGAGTCGCAGTCTGAATTGAGTCAACGATCAGCAACGTTGGGTGGCCACTGTGTGTCGCCTCAGCGATTGCGCCGACTTCGCTCTCGGCGAGAATTTCTACCGTGTCAGCTGCAACCGTTCCCATGAGGCCGAGTCGTTCGGCGCGATCGGCGATTTGCGCTGCTGACTCTTCGCCTGATGCGTACAGAACTCGCCCGCCCGAGAGTGAGATCCCCGCAGCAGCTTGTAGGAGCATCGTGCTCTTGCCGATCCCCGGTTCGCCGCCGAGCAAGATGATGGAGCCAGGCACAGCGCCACCACCGAGGACACGATCAAGCTCTGGGACGCCGAGTGGGAGGCGTGGCGCTCGATCTGCGCTGGCAGCTCGCAGCGGCTGTGGCTGCAATGGGGCTGCGGTGGTGCGTCCACCAGCGGCACGCGTACGCGCCGAGGGCCGATCGCGGACCGTCTCAACCAGGGAGTTCCATGAGCCGCAACTCCGGCACGGATTCTCGAGGGCAGGCGCCTCAAAGGCGCAGGTTTGACAGAGCCAGACGCTCTTACTCTTCGCCATTCGGCGAACGCGCTAGTCGGCTGCGCCGACCGGCTCTGCCGGCACAGCGGCGGGCGAAGCTACCCCCTCTTCGCGAATCATGACCGTGATCGCGCCATCGACAAGGTCCACCACATACGATGCGCCGATCGGATCAGCACCCTGCAGGAGTCGCTCGGCGAGAGGATCCTCGATGAGCGTCTGGATAGTGCGGCGCAGCGGTCGTGCACCATACGACACGTCGTATCCGACCTTGATGAGATGGTCTTTCGCCACGTCGGTGATGAGGAGGTCGTGACCCTGCGTGCGCAGCTGCGCCACAACGCGCTTCACAAGCAGATCAACGATGCGACGCATCTCCTCCTGGCTAAGCGGTCGGAAGACGATGCGTGAGTCAACGCGGTTGAGGAACTCAGGGCGGAACGCCTTCTTCAACTCCTCATCAACCTTCTCACTGATCAGCGTGTACTCGTCTGCCGCACGTGCCGCCTCGCCCTCGCCACGCGACCGGAAGCCGAGTGACGACGGTGTCTGAATCTGCCGAGCGCCGAGATTCGAGGTCATGATCAAAATGACGTTGCGGAAGTCAACACGACGCCCCTTCGCATCAGTGAGTTGGCCATCTTCAAGGATCTGGAGCAAGATGTTAAAGACCTCGCTATGTGCCTTTTCGATCTCATCGAGAAGAACGACGGAGTATGGGCGTCGACGGATTGCTTCGGTGAGTTGGCCACCATCGTCAAAGCCCACGTAGCCTGGAGGTGCGCCGACGAGCCGACTCGTATTGTGGCGCTCCATGAATTCGCTCATGTCAATTTTGACGAGTGCGTCTTCGGTACCAAACATAAATTCTGCGAGCGCCTTCGCAAGCTCGGTCTTACCCACGCCGGTCGGCCCAAGGAACAAGAAACTACCGATCGGGCGCTTTGGATCCTTTAGCCCCGCACGTGCTCGTCGCACGGCGCGGCTGAGCGTAGAAATGGCTTGCTCTTGGCCAACGACGCGAGCGCTCAGCGTCTCTTCCATCTTGAGAAGACGTGCCGTTTCTGCCTCAGCCAGACGCATTACTGGGATGCCCGTCCACATCGAAACCACTGCAGCGATCTCTTCTTCGGTAACTACGGGGCGCGTGTCTTCGCGCGGCTCTGGTGCAGTTGGCGCAGGTAGTGCAATCGGTGCATCCCCGGCAGCCGCCGTGGTCGCAGCGACGGGCGCAGATGAGCCTGGGGCAGGTGGAAGATTCAAGCTCATGCGCCAGGCGCGATCGAGCTCTTCGATTCGGCTCTTTAGCCCTTCACCTTGATTGCGCAACGAGAGCGCGCGGTCGAATGCGCCGGCCGCCTCCGCATCGCGCTGGTCGCGCTCAACGGCATCTGCCTCGCGGCGGGCCGAGCGCAAGTCAGCTGGCGGTGACGAATGCCGCAACATCACCCGACTTGACGCCTCATCAATCACATCAATTGCCTTATCTGGAAGCTGCCGATCGCTGATGTAGCGAACAGAAAGTTCGACCGCCGAGGCGAGTGCCTCATCAGAGATTCGAACCTTGTGGTGTGCCTCGTAACGCGGACGTAGTCCCTTCAGAATCTCGATCGTCTCATCAGAAGACGGTTCTGCCACCAACACCTGCGCGAAGCGGCGCTCAAGCGCTGGGTCTTTCTCAATGTGCTTGCGATATTCGTCAAGCGTAGTTGCGCCAATGCATTGGATCTCGCCGCGCGCGAGAGGTGGCTTCAAGATATTTGCCGCGTCGATCGCGCCTTCGGCCGCGCCAGCGCCGACAAGTGTGTGCAGCTCGTCAACGAAGAGAATCGCGTCGCGCGAGGCGCGCAACTCTTCCAGCACCTTCTTCAATCGCTCTTCAAACTCGCCGCGGTACTTTGTACCGGCAACGAGTGAGCCCATATCGAGAGTAACGACGCGCTTGTCGAGGAGCGGCGCTGGAACATCACCCTTCACGATGCGCTGGGCGAGCCCCTCGGCAATTGCTGTTTTACCAACACCAGGCTCACCGATGAGTGCTGGGTTGTTCTTGGTGCGGCGTGCCAGCACCTGAATGACGCGCTCGATCTCTTTCTCACGACCAATCACGGGATCGAGACGACCCGATCGGGCGGCCTCAGTGAGGTCGATACCGAGGGCATCGAGGGTTGGGGTCTTCGAGCCACTGCGGCGCTCGGTCGGCTGCGCGGTTGGCGTCGATGACTGGCTGAGCACGCGCACCACCTCGTGGCGGACCTTTTCCAGGCTGACGCCAAGCGACTCCAGCACGCCGGAGGCGATCCCACCCTCTTCGCGCACGAGGCCAAGGAGGAGGTGCTCCGTGCCAATGTAGTTGTGGCCAAGCCGACGGGCTTCATCGATTGCGAGCTCGATTACCTTCTTCGCGCGGGGAGTCAGGCCGATCTCACCAACGACGGGACGCTCACCCCGACCGATGATGAACTCCACCGCCTGGCGCACCTTGGCCAGCTCAACGTTGAGGTTCTCCAGCACCTTCGCCGCAACGCCTTCGCCCTCACGGACAAGGCCGAGCAGCAGGTGCTCCGTGCCGATGTAGTTGTGGTTGAAGCGCTGCGCCTCGTCTTGGGCGAGCGTCAGCACCTTGCGGGCGCGATCCGTGAAGCGATCGAAGCGGTCAGCCGTGGCCATGCGCTCCTCCGATCCCCGCTCCCAGGCGTAGGTCGCCAGGTAGTTGTGCGGAGAGGAAGTCTACCACTCCGCTTCGGCGCTTCACGAGGGGGCTCAACGCCCCCGCGCGGCTACGCCTGATCGGCAGGGGCCTCTGGGGCGGCGTCGGCGAGGGCCTCTTCAATGGCCTCAGTCGCACTCTCGCCGTCATCGGCCTTCTTTGGGGCACGCCTCTTCTTCGTCTCGCCGTCGCTTCCAGCAGCGTCGTCGGCCGTCTCGGCGATCTTCTCGCGGATGCCGGCAAAGGCCGCCGCGAGCGTGGTGTCGATACCACCCTCTGGCTCTTGTACGGCGTCATCCATGGAGAAGCTTCGCTCAGGGCGAGCTCGACGCGTCTCGCGCTTCGGCTCGGCGGCTGGCGTTTCTCGCACTGGAGTCTCTTCGGCCTGCTTGAGGCTGAGTCCGAGACGGTGTCGCTCAGAGTCGAGGCTGATCACCTTCAGCTTCAGCGTCTGCTCGTCCTTCACCACGTCGCCCGGATGGGTGACGCGATTGTGCGAGAGCTCGCTGATATGGATGAGTCCCTCGAGTCCATCACGCACGCGCACGAAGGCACCGAAGTTCACCAGCTTGGTGATGGTTCCCTCAACGAAATCGCCAATCTTGATGTCAGCGATTGCGGCGTTCCATGGATCTGGCTGCAACTTGCGGATCGAGAGGCTGATGCGTCCGCGCTCCGTGTTGATGTCGATGACTTCGGCGTCAACCGAGTCGCCAACGTTGTAGCCGGCCTCTGGATTCGCGACTTTCGACCAGCTGATCTCACTCTTATGGATGAGTCCGTCGATGCCGCCAAGGTCAACGAAGAGTCCGAATGGTGCAATCGATCGCACAACACCGGCAACGCGCTGGCCAACCGAAAGTGTGCTGAAGAGTTCGTCGCGCTTACCGCGGCGCTCCTCATAGTGAGCAACCTTCTCAGAGAGGATGAGGCGGTTCCCCTTGCGGTTCACCTCCAAGATCTTCATGCGCAGCTTGCGACCAACATACGGCTGCAGCTTCTCGGCAATCTCCTGGATTGCGTCGCGCGGTGCGTCGCCAGCTGGGCGGCGCGGGAAGTCGACGATCTGGCTGATCGGCACGAAGCCGCGAATGCCACAGTCAACAATGAGTCCGCCCTTGTTGTGATCAATAACGGCGGCCTCAATGATGGTGCCTGCGTCAAGCTGCTCCTGCATCGTGCGCCACTTGCGCTCCATGCCGGCGCGGCGGATTGAGAGCACAACGTGCCCATCTTCCGACTCTGGCTGCATGACGTAGACGAGTACGGTGTCGCCGACAGTAAGGGCAGGGCCCTCTTCGCCGTTACGGCCGTGAAGCTCGCGGCTCGAGACAACACCTTCGCTCTTTGCACCAATGTCAACGAGGACCTCGTCCTTGTCGACGCGCACAACGATTCCGTCAAGGACATCGCCCTGCTTCAAATTCTTAATTGGCATCCCTGCGCCGGCGAGCAGCTCTTCCATTGTGGTTGGCTCAGGGCCAGTCCACACACGTGGCGTTGGTGCAGCGGTTGGCGCGGCAACGGGAGCCTCGGTGGCTAGCGGGGCCGACTCGGTAGGTGCGACGCTGTCGAGGTCAACCGCTGTGGTCTCCGTCGAATCTGCAGCCTTCACCTTGACGCTCTTCGGCTTTGCAGGGGCTTTCGCCTTGCGGACTGGAGCTGCTGCTCCAGCATCGGCACCCGCCTCGATATCGGCGGCGCCAGGGGTCAGTTCTTCGTTCAAGTTGGTAGTTCTCCTTACGACGTATTCGCGCTCAGGAGGTGACGCCGCCAGCAGATGCAGGTGGCGCAATCTCTCGATCGCGTTCGGGGAGACTACCACAGCCCCCCTGACCCGGCCTCGAGTTACGGAAGCTTGAGTACCTGTCCGGGCGAGATCGTATAGGCGGGGCCTGCAATGTTGTTGAGTTCGGCAATCTGCTTGTAGCCATCTGGCCCCAACCCGAGCGACATTGCAATGTCATAAAGCGTGTCACCCGACCGCACCACATACGTTTTGGTTGTATTTACACGTACAAATATGTTCAAGTTTACGCAGGAAATGGTGCGCAACGAGAATGGCGATAAAATGGTTCTTTCTGCCGAGAAGCACCCTGAATTTCTCGGGAACCGATGACGATCGGGTAGCCACGTTTGATAAACGGCAGCAATTTTTCCACCTCTTGTGCGGCGCTGCTGTTGAGCGTAAGGCGATTGAGGCGAGCGAACAGGCGGCCCGCGTTGTTAATTTCTGTTGTATTACCACCCAGTCCAGGCTGGCGGTATTCCAGTTGCCCGCTGAACTCGGTGGTTTCGCCATTGCGGAAGCCTCGAAGCGCGCCGGTATCGACCCGATCGAGGTTGA
>RFPZ01000042.1 GCA_009925905.1 Candidatus Aquidulcis frankliniae | reverse complement strand
TACCGCGGCAAACGCGGTACCGAGGGCGGCGAGGGTGAGGCCGTGGGCAAGGGCGACGCCGATCAGGCCGACCTCTCCCCCAGTCTGGGCATTCATGATCACTGCTCCTGCGCCGATCACGAAGAAGAGGAAGGTACCGATGGCCTCAGCAACGAGGGCGGCAACGAGGGTTCGACTGGGCATGTCTAGGGACCTCCACGAGACTTTCGGGGGCCAGCGGCACCCCGTTGGGGCTGATTGTAGGGCAGCCCCTATGAGAGTTGAGCGTGATGCCGTATGCTACGGAGGTCCCCCGGGCTTCGGTGGACATAAGCACGCACGCACGCGACCGAGATCAGTCAACCGTTCCCATCCAGGGCTCGCGAGACCAGCATCGGACCACGAGGCGAGCCAGCACTAGGAGTGAACGGAATGTACACAGACAAGAACTTGGTCTGCATGGATTGCAGCCAGGAGTTCGTATTCACGGCGCGGGACCAGGAGTTCTACGCTGAGCGCGGCTTCACCGAGCCAAAGCGCTGCACACCATGCCGCAATGCCCGCAAGGCGCAGCGCGAGGGTGGTTCAGCGGGTGGTGGCTTCGGCGGCTACACCGGTGGCAGCTCGTACAGCGCCGGCGGCTACGGCGCCCCACGCGCACCTCGCGGACCACGCGAGTTGCACCCAGCGACCTGCTCGGATTGCGGCAAGGAGACCATGGTCCCCTTCCTGCCTACCAGCGGCAAGCCGGTGTACTGCGACAACTGCTTCTCGACCCGACGCCCAGCGCGCTGAGTCCAGCAGCTCTTAGAGCAACCCGGACGGCCGGGACCCTTCGGGGTCTCGGCCGTTCGATTTATTTCACAGGTACGCGCGCCGCAATCTCCTGAGCGAAGCGCAGCGCCATAACTTCTGGATGTACCTCACGCGCGCGGGCTAGCGCAGCTGCCCGTGCCACATCCTGATTCTGATGTGTTGATTCAGCGATAGCCCGTGCGAGCGACCGCGCGTCCCCCTCAGAAAAATCAATCAACGCTTCACGCGGCACCACTTCGCTGGCAGTGCTTTCTCGACTCGCAATAACTGGCAACCCTGCTGAAAGTGCAAGTAGAATCCAGCCAGAATTGAGATATCCGTGGTACGGAACCACACCAACATCAAGCGCCGAAACATGCAGACCAACGGTGGCATCATCGAGGTCTTCTGCAATCAACGTGACGTTGCGGAGCGAATGTGCCCGACGAATGATCTTCTCCGCGAATTTTGTAGTCAAAGCTCCAGAGATGTAGAAATGCGGTGGGCGTGCAGCGCCGTGGGGGCCCGTAAGGAGATGTGCTGCGGCGTCAAGGAGCAACTCTACGTTCTTTCGGTCAGAAACCCTGCCGACAATCCCAACGGCAAACTCATCGGCTTGCCGGCCAAGTTCCGCGCGTGCCAGAGTCCGATCGCGAGGTAGGGCGTAGGCTCCCGCGTGCTCACCAAGATAGGCAGGATGTGGAACATGAAAAACGCGCGCCTCTACCGTTGACGCACTAATACCAAGGCGCTCCAGCGATGATCGGGTCAAAAGATGGATGGCAGCCGCACGCTGTAGGTAGACACCCATACCAGTGTGTGTCTTTTCTTGCCCCCCACTGTGTTCAAGGTCATGTGCCGTAACGGAGAGGGTACTATCGGGCTGCATTCGTTCAACGAGTAGCACAGCCTGGTCGTGGCTTAACCAGTGGTCGATGTGTATATGCGGAGACTCACCACTGTTCTGTGACTGCGTGAGCGCCTCCAAGATTTCAGTGAACGTGGCGACGTACTGAACATTGAAACCCACGTGATGAAGCTTGGAGTACATCATTCCGTAATACGGATTCTTTGCCGAGCGTGCGACGATGAACCTTCGCCCTCCGGCTACTGGGCGGTATGGCCAAACAGTGCTTGTGCTCGGCTTCAGTTGCTTGGTGCTCAAGACACGTGCAACTTCGACGTTGATCGAACTCGTTTCAGGCCCAATCTGACTAAGTGCTGACGATCGAATTCGTGCAAGTTCACTTCCTGGAAGTAGTTGTGCACGAGTAGAACGCTCTACCAGGCGAGCAAAGAGGGGCGTGTGGTGGTGTGCAAGAAAGAAGGAGAGGGCGCGTGAAAACTTCGCACCGCGCATCGTAGCGATGCGCCGTAGCTTCTTGGCAGTGCTCCGCTCTCCCTGAAGGAGAGCAAGCGTTGCAAAGCTAAGAGCGGTAATGCGAAGGGCTGCTCGACGCGCCGAACCACTGACGGCTGCCATGTGGTGGCGCCATGGTGCGCTAACCAAGTTGCATCAAACGATCAACAAGTACCCCTGCGTTCTTTAATGCCAGCTCCTCGTCGAACAGTTGGCGAATCGTTTCACTACCTATCGCCGATGTGATCTCGGGCGTTTTTAGGCAAGCCTCACGGAGGTGTACCTCCGTCTCTTGTGCCTGAGCTGCTGCGGATTGCACGAGTGAATAAGCCACCTGCCGATCCATACCCCCATCGATGAGAGCAGTCAGGAGGCGTGAGGCTGCATGCAGCCCTCTTCCTTCACTGAGGTTCACCCGCATTCGCTCTCGGCGGATCTCTGCGCCTTCAATGACGCCATTCAGTGACTCCACCATGAAGGCTAGAAGTGAGGTCGAGTCGGGGAGCAGGATGCGCTCGGCTGAACTGTGGCTGATATCGCGCTCGTGCCAGAGCGGCTGGTTCTCCATCGCTGCAGTGGCATACCCGCGCAAGAGGCGTGCGAGGCCAGCGATTCGTTCACACTTGATCGGATTTCGCTTCTGTGGCATCGCAGAGCTTCCAGCTTGACCAGTTCGGAATGGTTCGCGCATCTCGTCTACCTCGGAACGCTGCAGGTGGCGGATCTCGGTGGCGATTCGTTCGAGCGTGCCGCCGGCAATGGCGATCGAAGCAACGAAGGCAGCGTGGCGGTCGCGCTGCACGACCTGCGTGCTCGCCTGATCGGCGCGCAGGCCAAGTGCCGCTAACGCGATCTGCTCAATCTCTGGGCTGATCTGGCTATAGGTGCCGACCGGACCGGAGATCTTTCCCGTTGCGGCTTCGGCGGCAGCAGTGGCGATTCGCTCACGCGCGCGTGAAACTTCAAACGCCCAATTCGCCATTTTCGCACCCATGGTCGTTGGCTCAGCGTGCATGCCGTGTGTTCGTCCGATCATCATCGTGCCGCGCTCTTCGCGAGCGCGGCGAATGATCGTGCGCAGGAGTGAAACAAGACCTTCTTCGATCAGTGCAGCAGCATTACGCATTTGCAGGGCGAGTGCTGTATCTACGACATCGCTGCTCGTAAGGCCGTGATGAATCCAGCGACCCTCCGGTCCAACACTTTCTGCGAGCTGGTTCACAAAGGCGACGACATCGTGATCGGTGGTGCGCTCCAACTCGTTGATGCGCGCGACATCTACCTTCGCCTTAGCTCGGATCACAGCAACGGCGTCGGCGGGCACTTCGCCGGTTGCAGCCTGCGCGTCGAGCACAGCCAGCTCTACCTGCAGCGCTGCACTCCAACGCGCCTCATCGCTCCAGACCGCCGTCATTGACGGCGTGGCGTATCGGGGAATCATCGCTTGGCGTGGCGCAGCGGTCGCCATGCACGTTCAATCGTTTGTGTGCGCTCCGGACCAACCGAGAGGAGCACGATCGGTGCTCCAGCGATCTCCTCCAGCGCGGTGACATAGCGGCGCGCGTTTTCAGGAAGGTCGGCCAGTGCGCGAACGTTAGTGATCTCCTGATCCCAACCCGGGAACGTTTCGTAGATTGCTTTGGCACGTGCAAGCTCGGCACTTGATGTCGGCCATCGGTCAACACGCTTCCCATCAATCTCATACGCAACGCAAAGCAGAATCTCTGGAATTCCTGAGAGCACGTCGAGCTTGTTCAACATGATGCTCGATACACCATTCAGCTCAACGGCGTAACGAAGAGGAACTGCGTCGTTCCAACCGACTCGGCGACGACGGCCTGTGGTCGTGCCAACTTCATGCCCGGTGACGGCGATGCGCTCTCCGATTGCGTCGGTGAGTTCGGTGACGAACGGTCCCGACCCAACTCGTGTGGCGTACGCCTTCATGACGCCCATCACTTCGTCAATCTGTAGCGGGGCGATACCACCTCCAGTGGTGGCGCCGCCAGCAATCGGATGTGATGAGGTGACATATGGATACGAGCCGTGGTCGAGATCGAGCATCGCCCCCTGAGCGCCCTCGAAGAGGAGGTGTTCTTTGCGGGCATAAGCGCGCTGTACCAGGTCGTTTGTGTCGGCGATATGTGGGCGAAGGCGTTCGCCCCATGAGGCGATTAGCGCGGCAATCGCCTGTGCGTCAACCGCATCTTCAAAGTCTGTGGCACCAAGTGCCGCGAGGAGCGCGCGCTTCTCTGGAAGTACACGGGCCAGTCGCGCTGCCGCCGATGCTGGATCTAGGAGGTCCTCTACCCGGAGGCCAAGCCGAGCGGCACGATCCTCATAAGCGGGACCGATACCGCGCTGGGTGGTGCCCACCTTTGCACCAGCGAGCGCGCTCTCACGGGCTTTGTCGAGCGCCACGTGATATGGAAGGATCAGGTGAGCGGCGTGGCTGACCCGCACCTTTGAGATGTCAATGCCGCGGCTGATCAGCCCATCGAACTCCCTAATCAGCGTGGCGGGGTTCACGACCACCCCTGGCCCGATGATTGGGGTGATGTGTCCGTAGAGCACGCCCGAGGGGACCAGGTGCAGCTTGAAGGTGTCGTCGCCGATGACTATCGTGTGGCCCGCGTTATCGCCGCCCTGGTACCGAACGACGGTTGAGACCTGCTCGGCGAGGAAGTCGGTCGTCTTCCCCTTCCCTTCGTCGCCCCACTGGAGCCCGACGATCACGCTTGCAGGCATAGCCCCTCGCTCTCGGCTGTTTGGACGCTGCCGGGCAACGCACGGCGGGGGGATCGTACCCCCTCCCAGCTCAGTTCGGGGGCCCCGCAGCGCGGGCGAGGTGCGATGATCTGGCAACAATGTCGCACCCCCCTGTGATCCTTTGGTTCCGTCGAGACCTTCGCCTCTCCGACCACCCCGCTCTTGTGGCGGCGGCGGCGTTCGCGAAGGAACGCGGCGCGTCACTCCTGCCGATCTTCATCTGGGAACCCGGCCTGATCGCCGGTCCTCGATCTAGTGCCAACCGCACTTGGTTCCTGCGCGAAAGCGTCACGGAACTCGCTGGGAGCCTGCGCGAACTCGGCTCAAGCCTTGTTGAACTGCAAGGCCCAGCCGCCACCGCACTTCCTCGACTGATCAGCGAGTTGCGCGCCACGGCGGGCAGCGATGAGATTGCACTCTTCCTTACGCGCGACCACACACCGTTTGCGCGGAAGCGCGATCGTGCCGTTGCAGATCTCCTCGCACCGCTCGGCGTGCAAATGCATGCGAAGCGCGGCCTCGTTGTGGTGGAACCAGAGGAGCTGCTGACCGGAGGTGGCACGCCATACGGTGTGTACACCCCGTACTTCCGCCGATGGCTCGAGCGGGTCGATGCCAGCGCGCCGCTACCAGCACCAAAGAAGCTTCCACCGCTGCCAACACCAACCCCAAAGTCCACGGTGGATCAGACGCTTCTCGACGCCCATGCTGTGCCAACAGCGCAGATTAATGAACTTCCGAAACCGGGGGAGCGCGCCGCGCGCGCACACGCAGACGCGTGGCGCCGCTTGGTGAGTGAGTATGCGAGCCGTCGCAACACTCTTGCCGATACCGCCGGCACAAGTCATCTTTCGGCAGCGTTGCACATCGGGCTCCTCTCTCCGCGCGAACTTGTGGCGCGAGAACTTCCACTGCCGCCAGTACAGGAAGGTGAGCGTTCAGGTGAGCGTCTCTGGGTGAGCCAAATCGCGTGGCGCGACTTCTACACACAGGTTCTCTGGCATGCACCTCACGCGGCGCACGGCGCGTGGCGGCCAAGCTATGACGCGATCAAGTGGAGCGACGATCAGCGCCTGCTTGAAGCATGGAAGAACGGCGCAACAGGCTACCCAATTGTTGATGCAGGAATGCGTCAACTTGTAGCAACCGGATTCATGCATAACCGCGCCCGGATGATCACCGCATCATTCTTAACAAAAGATCTACTCATTGACTGGCGCGAGGGCGAAGCCCACTTCTTGCGACATCTCGTTGACGGTGACATCGCCGCAAACAATGGTGGCTGGCAATGGTGCGCGGGGAGTGGCACCGACGCGCAGCCATATTTCCGCATTTTCAATCCGGTGACGCAGGCGGGAAATTTTGATCCTGATGGCGAGTATGTGCGCCGCTGGGTGCCAGAGCTAGCAGCACTCCACACACCAGCGATCCATGCGCCGTGGGCGCATCCAAAGGCGCTTTCAGAGGTCGGGATCACACTTGGGGTTGACTACCCCGAGCCGATCGTCGATCACGCCGAAGCGCGCCAACGAACGCTTGCGGCGTACAGCGTGGCGCTGAAGCCAGAGCGCGGCTGATCGTTGTGGGCGGCGCGCGACGCGAGACTCGACAGCCACACCGACCACCGAGCGAGCGCCCGGAGAAAATCTGTGTTGTGTGTGGTCGTCCGTTCCAGTGGCGCAAGCGGTGGGAGCGAGTCTGGGACGAGGTGAAGTACTGCAGCGACGCATGCCGACGTCGGCGTTCGTAAGGTGAACCACCTCGTCGTATTGGGCGATCAACTTACCGATCAGGTTGGCCCGCTTCGCGCACTCCTTGATGGCACAACAGCATTTGCCGAACCGATCCTTGTTCTCGAGATCACGAGCGTTCGGCACGAGGCGAGGCACGTGCAGGCCGTGGTGCTACAGATCGCAGCGCTCCGCGCGTTCGCGGCAGATCTCCAGGAGCGAGGGTTCCGCACCGAGGTGGTTCAGGCTTCCACCCTGGGCGAAGCGCTCACCGCCGCCCAGGCTCAGCACAAACCGATCGGGATCACCCTGATGGACCCTTCGCAACCTCAGGATCTTGAGGTGATTCAGGCATGGTCGGCCGCGAACGGAGTACCAGTGGAAGTCGTCGATAACCAGCTTTGGCTGACTAGTGTGGCCGAGTGGGAGGCGTTCAAGGTGGGCCGCAAAGAGCTCCGCATGGAGTACTGGTATCGCCGCGTGCGCAGCGCGCGCGGATGGCTAATGGAAGAGCATGCGGGTAAAAGCGAGCCGATCGGAGGCACATGGAATCTCGACAAGGAGAATCGAAAGCGCCTCGCTCCAGGTACTAACGTGCCGGCACCGCTCTACGGGAGCGTCACACCGCTCGTGCAGTCGGTGATTGGTGAGGTGCTTGCTGATCGCACCAGGCTCTTTGGCGATGCAACCGCGCTGATCTGGCCAACGACTCGGCGCGAGGCGCTGGCTGCGCTCAACGCGTTTTGCGACGAGCGATTGGCCAACTTCGGCCCCTACGAAGATGCAATGTCAAAGGAGCATGAACACCTCTTTCACTCACTACTTTCGCCGGCGCTCAACCTTGGATTGCTCACCCCTAACGAAGTTTGTGAGCGCGCGCTAGAAACCTATGCCGCTCGACCCAGCGTAATCCCGCTCTCGAGCATTGAAGGGTTCATCCGTCAGATCCTTGGTTGGCGGGAGTTCATGCGCCATGCATATCGCGAGTACTGGCGCGAATGGCAGACCGACAATGGGCTTGACGCGCACGAGGACCTGCCGGAACTCTACTGGTCGGGCGACACGAAGATGGCGTGCATGTCGCGTATTGTCACTACGCTGCAGCGAACGGGCCACGCTCATCACATTGAGCGCTTGATGGTGCTTGGCAACTTCGCACTCCTCTTTGGTGTGCAGCCGCAGCAGGTTGACTCCTGGTTCTTGGAGGCATTTGTCGACGCGCTTCCGTGGGTGGTGACTCCGAACGTCGTCGCCATGAGCCAATTTGCAGATCTTGGTCGAATCACCAGTAAGCCCTACATTTGTGGTGGCGCCTACATCTCGCGCATGGGCGACGACTGTACTTCGTGCTTCTATAAGCCGACCGAATCAGTGGGGGAGACGGCTTGTCCGTTCACGACCATGTATTGGGAATTCATTGATCGCCACTCCGAAAGATTTGCGAAGAACCCACGCATGGCAACACAGGTGCGCTCGTGGGCTGGTCGCCCCGAGAACACGCGCAAGGAGATCTTGGTTCGTGCAGCTGATGTGCGCAGTCGCGCCAAGGCGGGAGAACTGTGAGTCTCACAGTCGCTCTTCCCTGGCAGCGAATTGTCACCATCTACGTGCTGGTGCAGTTCGCCGAGATCTTCGGCGTTGCCATGATCTACGCCTACTTACCGCTCGCGCTCGAAGGGGCTGGGGTACCACTCCGAGATATCGCCACGGTCTCTGGTGCAGCGACCGCGGGCATCTTCATTGTCGGTGCGCCGCAGGTGCCGATCTGGCTGGCGATTGCGGAGTTGCGATCGCGTCGACTCGTCGTTGTGCGCAGCGGCCTCATTGCTCTTGCTGCGCTCATCGCCTTCGCTTTCGCCCGAGAGGCGTGGCAGCTGATCGGGGCCACTCTGGCGCTCGGTTTTTGGCTCGGCAACACCGGGGTCATGCTGGCAACGATTCGCGAGGTATCGCCAGAGCATGCGCGCACCAGGTCCATCGCCCTCTTTAGTGCAGCGGCACCGATGGGGTTCGCCCTTGGGCCACTCCTTGCTGGTGCAATGATCGATGGGCTCGGCCTCTCGCTCGCTGCACCGATCATGATTGCGGCAATCCTGAACGCTGCACTGATCGTCGCCAACATCGTGGCGATCCCCGATGTGCGTCCACACAACCCGCCCACGGGTGGCGTCCTTGAGGTGGCCCGTCGTGGCCTCCGCGAAGTCTTCGCCGATCACAGGATTCGCGCGGGGTATCTGGTGCTCGGCCTCGCGATTGCCGGGGAGCGCATGCTTCGCCCTGTCTTCCCGCTCCGGATTGCCGAGGTGGTGATCGGCCCCTCAATTTTGGGAATCGCTGAGCCCCTCGCCGCCCCTGGAGTTGCTGGAGCCGTTGGCCTGTTAACCGGGCTCTCGGCACTTGGGGGCGCGGCTGCTGCACCACTCCTCGCTTCACGCCTCGTTCCGCGCTTCGGCATTCCGCGAGTGATGGCGGGTGGCTTCGTAGCTGCAGCGGTTGCGGCAAGCGCGATGATCGTCGTTGGTACGGCGCTCGGCCTTGCCCTTGCAAACACGCTTCTTGCCGCCGCTGCAGCGCTGCTACAGGCGATGGTCTTCACTTGGCTGGCCAACTCGGTGAGTGAGAACCTTCGCACCGCCGCCCTCAGTCTTTCGCTCTTCCCCCTCTACGCGGGTGCCGTCGTTGGACCGCTGATCTCCTCAGCAGCAGCTGCCGCTGGCACGTCACGACCGGGCGATGAACTCGCTCTTACCCCAGTCTTTTTCGGATCGGTGCTGCTTCTCACGCTTGGAGTTGTAGCAGTGCGCCGCCTCCCTCCAGGAGAGCCCAGTGAGCGTTAGTCTTCGCACATGAAGCAGGTGGAGAGCGTCCTTGGCCCGATCAGCACCGCGGACCTCGGTCTGACGTTGACTCACGAACATCTGCTGAATGACGTCCTCTCCTGGTGGCATCCGCCACTTGACGATTCGCCGCGCTCACGCGAACTTGTCGATGAAAAGGTCTCGATCGCCAACATCTGGGAGTTGAAGCACGACCCTTTCATCAACAAAGACAACTGCAGCATGCAAGACATCGAATTGGCGATCAGAGAGGTCCAGCGGTTCGTTGATCAGGGTGGCAAGACGATCATCGAGACGAGCGCCGACGGCAATGGTCGCAATCCTGAAGGGCTCGCCACCATCAGCAAGCGCACTGGCCTGAACATCATCATGGGTACGGGCTACTACCTGGACTCCTCACAACCAGCAGAGAACGACGCCAAGAGTGAACACGACATTGCCAATGAGTTGATTCGTGACATCACTGAAGGTGCGCGACGCACTAAGGTCAAGTCGGGGATCATCGGCGAAATCGGTGTCGGTAGTGAGTTCACTGCGCGTGAGCGCAAGTCACTCGCTGGCGCCTGCATCGCGCAGCGTGAGACCCACCTACCAATGCAGGTGCACATGCCTGCCTGGTTCCGCTACGGCGACGAGGTGCTCGACTTTTGTGCAGCGCACGGCGTGCCGATGGAGAGCATCGTGCTCTGCCACTCCAACCCGAGCGGCGATGATCACGAGTATCAGACGCGTCTCCTACGCCGCGGTGCCTATCTGCAGTACGACATGATCGGCATGCAGGTCTTCTACGCCGACCAGCAGGCGTCGTGCACGAGCGACGAAGATGACGCGCGCAATATCGCTCGCCTTGTGCGAGATGGGTTCGGCGAGAAGGTTCTGATGTCGCAAGACATCTTCTTGAAGACGCTGCTGCGCTCGTACGGTGGCCCAGGTTACGGTCACATGGTCGAATTCTTCTTGCCACGACTCGCTCGGCACGGGGTGCCGCTCGAGCAGGGGATCAGCATGATGACCGCGAACCCGCGCCGACTCTTCGAATCGGCGAGCTGACTCGGTGACAACGGTTCAAACGGTCACCGGCCCAATCGAGAGCGCCGAGATGGGGCTCACCCTCACCCACGAGCACCTCTTCAACATCGTCACCCCGTGGTGGCATCCACCCTACGACGACTCCGCCCGCTCGAAGGAGCTTGTGGACGAGAAGGTCTCCATCACCAACATCTGGGAGCTCCGACACGATCCGTTTTTGAACAAGGACAACTGCGCCCTCGACGACATCGAGTCCGCTATCAGCGAGGTGAAGCGATTCGCCGCACAGGGTGGCCGAACCATCCTTGAAGCGTGCGCCGACAAGGGCAATGGTCGTGACCCCGAAGGTCTGGCACGAATCAGCCGTGAATCGGGCCTGAATGTCGTCATGGGGAGCG
>RFPZ01000041.1 GCA_009925905.1 Candidatus Aquidulcis frankliniae | reverse complement strand
CCATCAGGTCGAAGGCCTGCACGCTCGCCTCAAGCTCGCTGTAGCGGCCAGGGGGCAACATGCTTGATGCGGTGCCGCGCTGCTGTAGTTCGCACACATGCCAGTCCTGGCGGTTTGTCATGTCCCAGAAGCCATGCGCATCTGAGAAGTCGTAGTCGGGGAGCTTCATGGTGTCAGGGTGCAGATACCAGTCGCAGACAACGCGCGATCGACCTGGACCGAGGGGCTCAATCATGTGCACCATTAGATAGTCGGGGTGGAGCGAAAGGAGCAGGTTCGGCCACACGGCGAAGTACTGGATGCGCTTCGCGTCGGTCTCGGTCATGCCTTTGAGCCACGGGCGCGCATGCAAACCCTTGTCGAGGCCCATGGTGAGCGCCTCGCCGACGAGCGGCTGCCAGCCACCCTTCCACCAGCCGCGCGCCGGAATGTCTTCGCCAAGGTCGTACGGCGTGAGGGCATTCAGCTGCGGATGCACCCCTGGGCAGTGATAGCACTCGGAGTAGTTCTCGACGAGGATCTTCCAATTCGCTGCGACGTCGTAGGTCTCGCGCTTGGCGAGTCGTAGCGGCGCAAAGTCAAACCGCGCAAACACCTCGACGAGGTCGTCAAGGTACGTAAGGAGCGGCTCGGCCTCCTTGTCGAGGGTTAGAAAGACAAATCCCTGCCACGTATCGCAACGCAGTGGTACCAGGTCGTAGTCCCCGGGGTTGAAGCGTTTCAAATCTTCGGTGTGCTTCGCCTTCTGCAGCTTGCCATCGGGGCCGTAGACCCACGCGTGATACGGGCAGACGATCTTCTTCGCCTCGCCGCAGTCTGGCTTGCCATCCGCTGGCCCTTCGATGAGTGTGGCGCCACGGTGTCGGCAGGCGTTGATGAAGGCGTGCAGCTTGTTGTCTTCGCCGCGCGAGATGATCACCTGCTCGCCGGCGAACTCCAGGAGTCGGTAGGAGCCAACGTTTGGCGTCTCCTCTTCGCGGCCGACGCAGCGCCACTCGTGACGGAAGATCTCCTGCGACTCCCAGTCGAAGATCGCCTGGTCATGGAACACCTGCGGCGGGAACATGTCTGCCTCGTCAAACGGGCGACGCACCGCCGCAATGGCGGTCGGGTCGAGCGGGGCGGGGCGCTTCGCAATGATCATGTCGCTATGGTGCCACGCCGTCGCGCTACTTGAGCGGGGCGTTGAGGCGGTAGAGATCCCCAGCAGGCCCAGTTACTTCTACTTTGAGGTCTCCATCACGATTCAGGACTGCCCGCCCGCGGCTGCCATCCGATCCGGTCAGGGCAAGCTCCCCGTAGGCGCGAATGGTGGTGCCACGGAGGGAGGGGGCAAGCTCTGTGGTGATGGTGCCGCGCGCCTCCCCCCACCAAGCTGCGAGACCGGCGCGGTGCCCGGAGTCGTCTATCGCAAACGAGAAGTTTGATGGCGCCGCCATGCCGAGGCCACGGAGCCCAACGGTGGTGCCAAGAATGCGCTCACTGCCACGAAATTGGCCGACATCAGGCAGGTTCAAATCAACCTCAGCCGCAATACTTCGACCGTCCCCCACACTACGGGAGGTAATGAGCGCACCCGTTTGGCAGTCGCGCTCCTCTGCCTGTCGCTCGCCGGTGAACTCAGGCTGGCGGTACCCCTTGCCGTATGTCGTAGCGGCCGCAACTGCGTAGTAGGCGAAACAGGCGAGAGCCGCAGCGTATTCGGGGCCACCTTGCCGCTTCACCGCCAAGAGGTCGCGCAACGGCAGCAAGATGCGGCTCTTTGCCGCACGACGTGCGAGGTATTGCAGAAACGATGTCCCGTGGGTTTCGTATGCCGCACGCTGATCACCCGATGGGGTGAAAGCCGGTCTCCGCAGCTGTTCGTCGAGTCGTAGCGCCATCTTCCTATCGTAGACCGAATACGAGGGTTCGCGGCTACACTCCTCCGCATGCCCGAGCGTCGGATAACAAGAGCGGCAACCTTTGACCTGGCCCTTGCAGCAGCCTTGTGGGGCGGGATGTACGTGGTCTCGGCTGAAACCTTTGCCGCCGTGCCACCAGCAACACTAAGCCTGATCCGTCTCGTCATTGGCGTAGTGATACTTGTGTTGGTCGCAGCGGCACGAGGTGAGTCTCTCGGCTGGAGCCGAGCCCCGAAGCGCCCCATGCTCCTAGCGGGGGCAGCGGTTGCAGCGTCGATGCTCCTGCAATTTGGTGGCACGGCGCTGACCTCTGCAGTTGAGGGGTCCGTGGTCACCATGGCCACCCCAGTTTTCGTGCTGCTCTTTGGACGCCTCATCGAGGGCGTTGCAGTGCCGCGACAGGCGTGGGGAGGCATTGCGCTCGCCACTGCGGGTGTCGTCGCCCTTGGACTACGTTCGGCCAACCTAAGTACCGGTGGTGAATCCGAGGATGCAATTGCGCGGCTTATTGGGGTCGTCATGCTGATTGGCGCTGGCGCAACCTGGGCTCTCTTCTCCAGCTTTGGGCGACCTGTTGTGGCGGCTGTTGGCGCCAGAACCGCAGTGACGCTGTGCGCGCTCGTTTCCATCCCGTTCCTCGCCCCGTTCTCGGCCGCTGAGGTTACGCTCGTCGGCATCAATCTTGCCGCTGCCTCCACCCCAGTCACGCTCCTAGCGATTGCGTACCTAGGCATTGGCTCGACAGCGATCGGCTGGAGCAGTTGGTATCGCGGCTACGCGGCAGCACCACCCCGACTCGCCGCTGGCGTCCTCTTCCTCCAACCGCTTGTCGCCGCGGCACTCGGCGTCAGTGTGTTGAACGAGGCCATTGATGCCGGTCTCGCTTTCGGAGCACTCCTATTACTTGGTGGCGTGGCGCTGATCTCGTTTGAGTCCTCGAGCGGCACAAAGCCACGCCGCGTGCGATCGTAGGGGGAATGGACGACCTTCGACGCTATCGCGCCACCCCGCCCCCGGTCACGGGGGTCGCCGCAATTACCACCAGCGACAACGGCGAAGTCCGCAACCCAGATCCAACGGACCGTGCCGCTTGGCGCGAGTGGGTCTCGGCATCAAAGACCCGCAACTGGCTGCGACGCGATCCACTCCTAGATTGGCTCGAGGTACACGGCACCAGCAAGGGCTTCGCTAAAGATGTCGGTGCCGATGCCGATCCACCGAGCCCTTACGATCTGCGCGAACTGCTCTTTGCGCAGGGGAATCGGTTTGAAGAACGCATCTTTGAGATCCTTGAGCCGAAGGTTGCTTCGCACCGAAAGATTTCTGACGGCTGGCAGGCGACGCGAACGCTGGCCGCGGCCGAGGCAACCTTCGCCGCGATGCGCGAGGGGATTGAGCTGATCGAACAGGCGGTGGTGCGAAATCCCGAAGATCGCACCTATGGCGCAATTGACCTGTTGGTGCGCAGCGATGCGCTGGAGCGGCTCATCCCTGGAGTGATTAGCCCGAGCGAGGCGTCGATCTCCGCGCCCGCCCTGGCTCCAGAGGGTGGCGATGCGCCACCGTGGCACTACGTGGTGGTCGACGTGAAGTTCTCAACGCTCGACCTTTCAGTGAGCGGGTTCGCGGGCAGCTCGCATCGGCACTATGCCGGCCAGGTCCTTGTGTACACCGCCGCGATCGCTCGGCTGCAGGGGTACTGCCCGGCTGATGCCTTCCTGCTCGGTCGCACCTGGATGAGCAGCAAAGGGCGGGGGAGTGGCGCACTGGAACGGCTGGCTCGTGTGCCGGTGGAGCGCGAGAGCACCCGTGACGACGAGGTTCCACTGGCCGTGGAGGTTGGCCGTGCTCTGGAGTGGATCCGTATGGTGCGTCGCGACGGCGCCACCTGGGATGCGCTGCCGCGACCGACGCGTCCAGAGCTCTACCCAAACATGAACGCCGATCAGGATCAGCCGTGGAGCGAGGCGAAACGCAAGATCGCCCGCGAGATCGGCGAACTCACCTTCTTACCAGGCGTTGGTCCAGACCTGCGCGATGCTGCCATTGCCGCCGGCATCAAGCGCCGCGACGAGCCTGGGCTCAGCCCTGATCGACTCGGCGTCACTGGCGATGCGCGACCCCGCCGGCTCGCCGCCGTGCTCGCCGCTAACTATGTGCCTGCCACAGCCGACGCCAATTCAAAAGTGCTTCCAGATCGAATTGAACTTCGTGACGATGCACATTGGCGTACCCCCGCCCGTATTGAGTTCCATGTCGACTTTGAGAACTCAGGGAATCTGAACGACGACTTCACCAAGCTGCCGAACGTTGGCGGTGCGTCGTGCATCTTCCAGATTGGCTGCCTAGTTTCAGTCGATGGCCGTGAACCAACCGCGAGTGAAATTGCTGCAGCAACCGCCGCCGGTGCCAGCGTGGGGGAACGACTCTTCACCCCACGTACCGAAGACGCATCTTGGTTCCCTGCTTTTGGGCAGTGGAGCGGAGATCGCCTGAACGCCACTTCGGAGCGCGCGGTGCTCGACGCCTGGGTCGCCTTCATGGACGCATGGCGACGTTCACTAGATCTTGCCTGGGGTTCCACTCGCATCGTGCACTGGTCACCGGCAGAGCGAAATCTGCTCTTCACCGCTGCCGACTCCGCCGCCGGCCGCCATCCAACCTGGTCGCTCCCCGATGAGATCGGCTGGTTCGACGCGTTTGACGAGCTCGTTTACAAGGTTCCCGTGAGCGTGCGCGGCGCGTATGGCTTTGGACTCAAGGATATTGCCAAGGCGATGCGCGCTGAGGGGCTCATCGATGTCTCATGGGGTGATGGTCCTGCCGACGGTATGGGCGCCATGGCTGCGGCATACACCGCCGATGCTCGCGCCGCCGTGGAAGGGAAACGACTCGCCGACTACGACTACTTCCGCGCTGGCACCGAGTACAACGCGGCCGACTGCCGATCGATGTCACTCGTGCTTGCCTGGCTCCGCGCGAATCGATGATTCATCATTCAAGGTAGAAAACAGAGCGGCGCGCCAACCCGAACGATTGGCGCGCCAACTCCAGACATCGAGGACTCTGATCAATCTGTTACTGGGATGAGCACCTCGTAGATCTCTGTGCTTGGGCCGCTATGCCACTGGTTCCAGAAGATCCAGCCAAGGCTTGGTGTTGCACCGCCGGAAACCGCTGGATGACCGAGGGTGAATAGCCGATCTGGGGCAGAAATTCCTGTTGAACTCGTAGCAATCTGCACACTCGGGTTCCAACTATCACCGACAAGCTCGTCAAACTTCACATAGAGCCACGAACTTCCCGAGCTATCCGAATCCCAGCCTCCACCGTTGTAGGTGCTGACGCGGAATTTCGCTCCATCGATTGTGTCCCAGAAGTATCCCTGCTTTAAGGAGATATACATCACTGAGCTGACGGGCTCTGCGTAGATGAAACAATCAGCTTCCTCTAGCTCATACATTGCACCTGGGTCACCGTTCCATCCGAGCGTATCGACATAGAGGCAGCCAAGCACACCTGAGGGATAACCAGAGGCCAATGCACCGCTGTCGGCCACGACGATGACTTGGTCGCTTGACCCATCATTGTCCGCATCAAGCTCAACGACCCACTCGTGAAGGGCTCCGTTATAGAAGCTCTCCCATGTCGTAATCACGATCTCAAAAATGCCGTTACTGCTGCCCGTTGTAGCCCAGTCCTCGGGCATCCAATATGCCCCCGCACCGATGTTCTTGATGTCGGCGCCATTACCAATACGCTCGCGGCCGTCGCGCGCGAGCCACGCATAGGGCCAGAGATCGACATTGCCAAATGGCGCCCCCGCACTCGTCTTTGCATCTTGGGCTCCAGTGAGCACGTTCACTTCAATGTCGTACGGCGCAGTGCTGTCGGTGATGCCGAAGGAGAATCGTTCCGTGTGCCTTAGGATCGCAATGACAGGGAGTCGCAGCGTCGGCTTCCCAGCGGAAGTACCGCTTACGATGACGTTCAGCATGCCTCCCAAGACAGTGCCGTCCCCATCAGCGCCATCGTTGTAGTAGCCAGGATCGAAACTGCGCTGAGCGTCGACGGTTGCCGTAAGACGCACACTGAGCGTCTTGTACTGCCCCGGAGAGAGGTACACCACAGTTGTGCTCTTTAGAAGTATCGAGCCTGAGTAGAGACTTACCGTAACTCCAGAAGGAATCGTGAATCCCGCCGCCGCTCCTGCGGTGAACTTGTACCCAGTAGTAGTCGTGCCGTTGTTTTTTACCACGAAGGTTTTCGTTCGTGTGAGCGTCGCCGACGAATCTCCATAAACCATGCCAAAGCTCAGGGTGGCATTCGGCCCAGCATCAATCGTCACTTTCGCTTTCACCGCATTCAACGCGTTGACGCGCCCCGCACCAACGGTTCGGAGCTGAATTGAGTTTCCAACTGACTTGGAGGTGTTGATAAGTGCCGATTTGATAAGCGCAGGCGTCCACTTGGGGTTCGCCTGCTTCACGAGTGCAGCAACGCCAGCGACGACAGGGGTCGCCATTGACGTGCCGCTGAACCATGCCGCCTCACCGCTTGAACTTCCCGATGCGGCAGAGACAATGTCGACACCCGGCGCTGCAAGCTCAGGTTTGAGCGCCAGGTCGCCCCAGCGCGGCCCGCCCGACGAAAACTCGGCAACGGTGTGGTAGTCGGAGTTCGCAATACCGAATGTGCGGCTGCCGAGCGTCGCTTGATGGCCTTCAAGATCGTAAGTTGTCAAGGCAGTTTGCAGCGCTGTCTCTGCTTCGCCATTCGCCATAAGCACAGGGATGCTCGCCGTTGGCGTGTCGGGGCCCTGGAATGGCGGATACGAGGTCGTATCTCCGCCAGAGAGGATGGTCGAGTTCTGCAAGATGACCACAGCTGCCGCCCCCTTCGCGATCATCGCATCCACCTTCTCCTTGAAGGTGCATTCGCCGCGGCGGAGGATCACGATCTTGTCCGTGAGGTTCTCACCCGCCACATCCCAGTCAGGCGTGTACGTGTTACCGCCATCACCAGTGGCTGGGCAGCCGAGCGAATAGAGGCTGGAATCCGCAACCTGCTTCAGGCTGTGGATGTTTTTTTGCAGTGGAGTACTTAAGTCATAGAGATTGGTGTTCAAGAATCCCGCCCCAGTTCCACCACCAACAAGCGTTGGGACGCCACCCCATAGATACGAGACGGTGGCTGCGGGATAGGTGGCGCGGTCATTGAGCGCAGCTACCGAGATTGCACCATCTTCGGTTGAAGGAGTGCCGACCAAGAACGGCTGCTCGCCGTCATTGCCCGCGGCAACGACGACGGTGACCCCAGCCTTCTCTGCGGCGTTAATGGCCGTCTGCTCGGCGCCCCCTTTAATGCCGTATGGCGAGCCTAGCGAGAGGTTGATGACGTTGGCACCGAGCGCCACGGCCTTCTCAATACCGTCAGCTGCCAGCTCCGTTCCACCTTGGCAGCCAAAGACACGGATGGCGATGAGCGTAGCGAGAGGCGCCATTCCAGGGGCAATCTTGAAGTTCGAGACATCAAGCGAACTGGTATAGCGCTCTGAGCTCGAGATGCCATAGGTGTCGCCATTTGCCTTGATGCCGTAGCCCGCAATCGTGCCTGCTACGTGTGTGCCGTGACCGCCACCAGCAGAAATGTCACAGTCCATTGGGTCACTGTCGGGCTGGGGCAACTCACTCAAGCCGCCGTTGCCCGGAGCGTAGTCGTCGCCGACGAGGTCGTACCCAAGGGGGACCTTGGCTGTTGGGAAGGTGGTGTCACCGTCCCGAACAAACAGGTCGTGGCTGTAGTCGATGCCCGAGTCAATGACCGCAACCTTAATTCCGAAGCCAGTGCCAGCTCTCGAGGTCAAGGTCTGCGCCCAGACGTTCTTTGCCTGTACCTCAACTGCTGCGCTTGCGTTTGAAGGGAGTGCTCCCCCTCGGCCCGTTACTACACCGCCAGTGACAGACGATCGTTGATATCGGGTGACTAGCTGAACATCGACAACATTCGGATTTGCCCGGAGAGCCTCAAGTTGTGACGCGGGAATTTGGACACGGAGCCCGTTGAGAATGTATTGATATTCACCATGGACGGTGCCACCCAGTGCAGCGACGAACGCGCGTGCACCCATGCGCTCGCGAATCTGCGCGCCACGAAATGCGTAGGACTCTGCCGCCCCGCCAGCGGCCCGCAGTACGCCGATACCTGGAGTGCGCAGGGTGACGAGGAGATGCAAATTGCCGCGTTTGTCCGCCCCACGCAACAGTACGCTGCTCTCAATTCGCTTCGCGCCTGAGAACAGTCCGGCCTTGGAGGTTGCGGCGACAGGTGACGGCGTCACGAGTGCTGCGGAGATGAGTGCGATAGCGATCAGAGCGCGTCGTGCTGACCGGGCGGGGTACTGATTCATGGTGAGCCTCCCTTGTTGCGGGGAGGCAATCCTCGAATGAGGGTTGGGCGGCCCCTTAGCGGCGACGATACCGCCTAGCGACTACCGAGTACAAGGGGAGCTTCAGTAATAGGCTTGAGATTGGGCGTGCCTCACGGCCGTTGGAACCCTCCACAGCGAGAAGTCGGTCGGCAGCATCACCCTCGACGTGGCGAGGGTCGCAGTAGGCCACATCGATCTCGACCTCCCCAGGGACTGGTGCGCCAAGTTCTGCATGGAAACTCTCTGGCATTGACTCGTCGAAGTAATCGGCGCGGAACTCCTCCTCCATCTGCCATCGCGGGCTGCGGAAGAGAACGGCGCGCCAGGCGTCGGCCACGGCGGGGGTGACGGTGCCGTCTTTTGGTTGTGGATTGAGTGAAAGATCTTGGCCGCGCGACCAGCGCGCCGCCTGATGCAGCAGGGTGTACTCGTCCAGTTCGAGGTAGGCGGCAAGATCGTCGGCCGGCGAGGTGTCGCCGAAGATCGCGCGAATCCCTGGCGCAAACGCCTCCTTCATGTCGAGGTCAATGCCGCGAACGGTGCGATGCAGGTAGACCTGTTGGTAGAGGAATTGTCGCGCGCCGAGGAATGACTCGAGTGCACCGACGGCCGGTTCGTACAGTGTAAGGCCACGCGCGCCAATGAAGCTGTAGTGGCGAAGGCGTTCCACATCAACCGCCGCGATGCGCACGCCCGTCATGTAGGCATCGCGTCGAACATAGTCAAGGTTGTCAACGGTGAAGACGCCCGAGAGGAGCGGCTGCATGATGCGCACCCAAGACGGGATCGCTGGATCTTCCAGTGGCGGTTTTGAAATGAGGAAGCTTACCCAGCGCGGATCAATTGATTCTGTGGCGTTGAAGGCGTCACGAGCAGCGGAGTCGCCCGGTGCGCGACGCAGCTTTGTGATGATCGGCGCGAGCTCCTTTTCAATGATCAGCGCGGAGAGATCCTCATGGGCGAGGCGCTTTCCTGCTGGTCGGCGCGGGTCGGCTGGCGCAGGGAACGCCTCTAGAACGGCGTGATCGAAGAAGTGCGCGAACGGTCCGTGACCAACGTCGTGCAGGAGTCCCGCCACACGGAGCGTTTCGACAACGAGCCCTTCGCTTGGTGGCGTTTCACCGTCGTTGGTCAGTCGGGTTGCGAGGGACGGATAAAGGTGTCGTGCCCAGAGGCCTGCCTCATGCATTACGCCAAGACCGTGCGCGAAGCGGCTGTGCTCGGCGGTGGGGAAGACCCAGCGGGCGCTCTGTAGTTGGCTGATCCGGCGTAGCCGCTGGAGCCAGGGGCTGTCGAGCAGATCCTCTTCGGCGGCATCTTCTTCAGCGTGGCCAGTGGCTGCGGCGCCTTCGGGAGTGAGGCGCTTGGTGAGCTCGATATAGCCGTGGATCGGGTCGCTGATTAAGTTGACCGCCTTGAACTGCTCCGCGTCCATAGCTAGGCGTTCGACTTCGTGTTTGCGCCGTATCGCGCGGCGGCAGCCTGGTGGGTGCGCGCCATGTCATCGCGCAGCGTCTCTGGTCGGAGCACCTCGGCACCTTCACCCCAGGTCAGCACCCAGGCGCGAATCTCAAGAAGTCCCGAGATGCGAGCGCGCCAGATCAGTGACCCGTCCGATTGCTCTTCAATAGACTGCGATGGATGCCAGCGCGTTTCCTTCGCGCGGGCTGCTGACTCCTTGCTGAAACGAATGACGATCTCTTCAAGCGGCTGGTCGGCAACGATGTCCCACGCCGAGGCAAGGGTGCGTTCAAGTTCAACCTCTTTCGGCAGCTCAAACGTTGCTGTGGTGATGCGCACGTTGCTGATGCGATCGACACGGAAGGTGCGCAGCGCGCTGCGCGTCTCGTCGTGTCCGATCAGGTAGGTGGTGTGTGTTGCCGCCGACGGCTCCATCAAATACGGATGAACTCGTGCCCGCCGACTGCTCCCCGGATTACTCCATGCTGGTGCGTAGTCAAACTCAACGACCCGTCCGGTCACCCACGCAGTTGTGAGCAGGCGCAGTCGGTCACGTGCATCACTATCGGTGATGAGTTGGCTGAGCTGTGTCACCGTTCGCTCTACTGCGCTGCGCAACGGATCCTCAAGCAGGCTGCCAAGTTTCATCAGCGCGGCTCCAAGCTCAGGGTCGTAGCCGGTGGAAAACTTCGCGAGAAGTCGCGCTGCAAGCACTACCGAGATCGCTTCGTCTTTACTGAATCGAAGTTCTGGCAAGAGCCCCTCTTGTGAGACGCCCCATCGGCCGAGGCTGTTCCACACTGGTACGCCGACAGTCGCTTCCAGCGCCTGTAGGTCGCGATAGGCGGTGCGCCGGCTGACGCCGAGCTTCTTCGCAAGATCTTCTGGGCGTATCCCTGCCTCACCGGCGGCCTCAACATAGCGAAGGGTGCGCAGGAGTCGGGCGCTCCGATCGCTCTTCTGGAAGTCGGTGTCGCCCTCAGGCGGGTGGCTGCTCATGGCTCAGATTGTGCCACTCCACTCCCAGTTGGGAGTACCCCTCAGGTTTAGCGCTGGCGGGCCGCCTCGATGAATGCGGCCCAGACCCGCTCCAAGTCGGCGGGGCTGCTCTCTGTGCGCTCAGGGTGGCACTGCACACCCAACACAAATCGCTCACCTGGCTCCTCAAGCCCCTCAATAAGGACGCCGCGCGGTGAGTCGGTAAAGGCTGAGGCCCGCAACGTGGGCGCGAGTCGCTCTGGGCTCACCGCCTGATGGTGATAGCTGTTTACTGCGAGTGGCGTCGTGCGATCACCGAGAATCTGTGCCAGCTTGGTACCGCTTTGCACGTCGAGCGGGTGCGAGAGTGCGGGTGATGCTGGATACGCCGCGCCGACCTGACCCTCAACATGTTGCAGCAGCGAACCGCCGCGGTGCACGTTGAGGAACTGAAGTCCGCGACAGATGCCAAATACGGGAACGCCACGACGATCAGCGGCATCAAGTGCGGCCCACTCCAGCGCATC
>RFPZ01000005.1 GCA_009925905.1 Candidatus Aquidulcis frankliniae | reverse complement strand
CCGGGCCCCGGGGCCCGGCAGCTTCGACGCGGCACTCGCCGATCTTTCCGCCGCGGGTATGTCCCCAGCGGAGATTCGCGCAGCCGCCGCAGGGGTCAGCTACCTGCCCGTCCTTACGGCTCACCCAACCGAGGCACGCCGTCGCACGCTGATCGCGGCCCTCAGCCGCATGCGAACACTTCTCGATCGACGTGCGCTAGGCGGCACCTTTGCCGCTGAGGTAGATCTGCGCCTGCGCGAAGAGATGACCAACCTCTGGCGCATGGGCGGCATTCGCACCCGACGCGTCACCGCCCTTGACGAGGTCCGCTCAGCGTTGGTGCACTTCGACGGAACGATTTTCCGCCTCGTGCCCCGACTGTTGCGCAGCCTTGACGATGCGCTCGGTCGCCTTGAAAAGACCACCGCACAGTCGGGCCTCCGCGCGCCGCTTTCGCTGCCCGTCCTGCGCTGGGGCACATGGATCGGTGGCGATCGTGATGGGAACCCAAACGTAACTGCCGAAACCACTCGCGAAGCGATGCGAATTCAGGCCGACCATGCGTTGCGCGCGCTAGAAGCGGTTGCCTCGCGCCTCATGATGTCAATCGCCGCAACCGTTGATGGAGGCGAAATTGATGGCGCGCTCGGTGCATCACTGGTTCGTGACGCGAAGGATCTTGGCGAGGTTGAACGCACCCTCTCGCAGCGCTTCCCAGATGAGCCGTATCGACGCCGCCTCGGCGCCATCGCACAGCGCATTGCACGAACCCGTCGAGCACGCATCGACGGAAGCAACGAAGTGGGCGGCTATTCAACTCCGCAGGAACTCATCAACGAACTGCGTGAACTTCGTGCGAGCCTTGCCGCCGACGGACTGGAACGTTCGGCGTACGGCGAATTGCTGGAATTCGAGTGGCAAGTTGAGGCTTTCGGCTTCCATTTCGCCATGATGGAGATCCGTCAGTCGCGCGGAGCGCATCATGCAGCAGCGACGCATCTCACGGCGGAACTAGGTAATCCAGGGGATTCTGCCGCTCTAGAGCCAGCCAAGATGACGAGCGCACTCGCCCATGAAGTCGTTCCCGGTGTGACCGTTGGTGAGGTGCTGGCGACGATTCGCGTTGCCGCCGAAATCCAGCGCACGCACGGTGAGGAGAGCCTCGGCCGATACGTGATTAGTGGATTTGAAGGAGTCGATGATCTGCACGAGCTCTTGGCGCTCTTTGCCTGGGCGGAGGATCAGCGTATCGGCTCTGAGCAAACGTCTGGCGCTGCAGCGGGCGCACCGAAGGTTGATATCGTGCCGCTGCTGGAATCCGCGCGCGTGCTTGAGCGCGCCGCTGAACTGGTTAATGAGATCGCTGCGAACGCGGCTCTGCAGGCGCGTCTCGTCGAGCGCGACCGGCGCCTCGAGGTAATGCTCGGCTACTCCGATACCAATAAGGAGTCGGGCTACCTATCGAGCGTCTGGTTACTGCACCTGGCGGAGGCGGCGCTGGTGGATCGCGCCAACGCACACAACCTGAAGCTCACCCTCTTCCACGGACGCGGCGGCGCTATTGGTCGTGGCGGTGGTCCAACGCATCGCGCGATCTTGGGGCAGCACCCGGCCGGACTCTTCGGCGGCTTCAAAATCACAGAGCAAGGCGAGGTAATCGCCTCACGCTACGCCGACCCTGCGATTGCATTTAGCGAGGCGGAGCAGATCATCTCGGCGCTGCTCACCATGCGCAGTCCGCTCGCCGAGCAGCGACGCGCGGAGTGGGAGGGGGAGTTTGCTCCCGCAGTTGGCGCCGTGGCGCAACGCGCACGCGAGACCTATCAGCAGCTGATCCCTAATGACCCTGCATTCGAGACGTTCTTCCGTGCCGCCACGCCGATCGCGGAGCTGGGCGGGTTGAATCTCGGCTCGCGCCCCGCCGTGCGTGGGGGAGTGGCGAAGGGCGGCTCGGGCCTCGCCAGCTTGCGAGCGATTCCGTGGGTCTTCTCGTGGAGTCAGGCGCGAGTGAATCTCCCGGGCTGGTACGGACTCGGTGCGCTACGCGCCACACTCGACGACGCCGCGGCAACGGCCACGCTCCGTGAGGCGTACCAACGCTGGCCCTTCTTCCAGTCGATTGTCGACAACGCGTCGATGATTCTGGCGAAGTCTTCACCTGAAGTGGCCGAAGAGTTTGCGGCGCTTGGCGGTGCCGGAAGTGACACCGACGCGACGAGAGTCTGGTCAACGATCGTTGCGGAGCGCGCCGCCGCAGGTGAGGCGCTACGACGGATTGCAGGCTCAGCCGAGCTGCTCGCGGGGGACCCAGAACTACGAGCCTCTATTGAGGGTCGTGCCCCTGAGGTGAATGCCCTCTCGCGCGTGCAGGTGCAGCTCCTTCGCGCGCTGCGCAGTGCCTCCGACGAAGATCAGCGCGCCGAACTCTCACACCTTGTGCGCCTCACGGTCAGCGGGGTCGCCGCCGGCCTGCGGAACACCGGCTAGCCGCACGTCTATCCTCTACTCATGTTGAAGCGACCCTCCCGACCCATCGTGCGCGGCGCCCTGAGCCCTGAGCAGATATCGGCGTGGGTTGCACCCCTTGCCTCGCGCTGGAAGAAGCAGCGTGCCCTTGCTCCAGTCTCAATGGCGGCGATGCGGGGCATTGAGGCGAAAGCGCTGCGACTCGGGCACACATCCGAACAATTGCTAGCGAGTGGCGGAGACGCAATCGCTGAACTCGCGCTCGTGCTCACCAAGGGTCGCATCACATCGGGCGCCGCCGCGTCTGGCGCGCCTGTCTTCATTCTCGCTGGCTCTGGCGCAGAGTCGGCCCTCGCCCTCGAAGCTGGCCTGCGCATCGGAGCAGCTGGGACGCCGATTGTTGTGGCCCTCTGCGGCACTCGCGCTCGACCAGAACATGCTGCAGCATCGGCCGCTTGGGATCGACTTGAGTCGCTCACAAATGCGCGGCGCTTCCGGGTCCCTGATATGCGGGAAGCGGCGCACTTTCGTGCAGGTATTGAAGATGTCGTCCTGGTGATGGAGGCGCTCGGCGGCTCGACCGATGCGATCGTGCCGCCCGTACCAACACAGGCTGGGATCGATTTGGTGATTCGCGCACGCGCTGCTGGCGTTCCGTGCCTCGCGATCACCGCACCCGTTGGACTGAACCCGGATACGGGGAACCGTCGTCGCGGCGCACCTGGAGCCGATGTCACTGTGACTCTGCACCGTCCGCTGATCACGCTCCTCACCGAGGCTTCGCGCACGCTTGTTGGCGAACTCCTCGTTGCGCCACTCGACCTTCCGCGCGACGCCGACACCCTGGCGCAGTGAGCCAACCCAAAAGTCCGTTCCGCTCCGCAACGATTGCGGCGCTCGCTGCAGGTGCCGCCGTCCTGATCCTGCAGGAGATCAGCGCGCTCGTACCGCCGATCGGTTCTGCGGTACGTAGTCTGCCGATTGTCGCAATAGTTCTGGTGCTGGCAACGATCTACATCGTGGTGCAGCTAGTTCGTTCGCGATAAACCGTTAGTCACGCTGCAGCATCCCCGCATCAAAGGTCCGCTCGGTCCCGGCGCGCAGCCGCGCGATGTTGTCTGCATGAGCGAGCCACACCAGTGCGGGTCCAATCACGGCGTAGATTGCGATCGCAGGGTCAAGGCCGGTTGGCGAAAATGCGCTGGCGATGATCAAGATTGGTGTGAATGCAGCTGCAGCGGTAATTGATCCGAGAGATACGAGCCGAGTGCGCCAGATCAGCACAAAGAAGAATGGTGCGGCGCCAGCGAGGGCAGCTGGCGCAATGGCGAGCGCTGTGCCAAAGCCAGTGGCGATGCCTCGCCCGCCCTTGAAGCCGACCCATACCGAGCGAGTAGAGCCGATCACTGCAAACAGGGCCGCAACAACCTCCCACCAGGCTCCGGCGCCGTCGCCCGTCGAGGCGGCAAGGTTTCGTACGGCGAGAACTGGGAGGGTTCCTTTCAGTACATCGGCCGTGGCGACGACTGCGGCGCGGCGACGTCCGAGCGCGCGCAAGGCGTTGGTGCCCCCCGTGCGACCCGAGCCGACGGAGCGGGGATCGGCGCCTCCAGTGAGGCGCGCCACGATCAGGCCGAAGGGGATCGAGCCCGCCAGATAGGCACTGAGCGTGGCTGCGAGTACGAGTCGAATGTCCATGGCGGCGGAGGATAGCAGTGCGGCGTAGGATTCCCGTATGCCCGACTACGACATCCTCGTTCTCGGCGGTGGAACTGGTGGCTATGCCGCCGCCTTTCGCGCCGCCCAACTCGGCAAGCGCGTGGCGCTGGTTGAGCAGTCGAAAGTGGGCGGAACCTGCCTCCACTGGGGCTGCATCCCGGCCAAGGCGATGCTCGAGAGTGGCGACCTACTGGCCAAGATCGGCAAGGCGGCTGACTTCGGCATTCAGATCACCCCCGCCACTAGCATCGACACGGCAGTCGTCGGTGCGCGACGTGACAAGATCGTGGCGAAGATGCACGCGGGTCTCAAGAGCCTCTTCAAGAAGAACAACGTCGAGCTGATTGCCGCCCGCGCCAGCATCACAGCACCGGGCAGCATCAAGACCCTCCTGGTGGATGAAGCTGGTAAGCCAACTGGCGAAGAGCGCACCATCACCGCGACCGACATCGTGATTGCGACTGGCTCAAGCGTCCGCAGCATTCCGGGCCTTGAGACCGACGGCAAGGTTGTCGTGAGCAGTGACGACATCGTCACAGGAGCGCTGCATCCGAAGCGCGTGATCGTGGTTGGCGGTGGCGCCGTTGGCTGCGAGTTCGCCTCGTACTTCCGCGACCTTGGCGCCGAGACCACCATTGTTGAGATGCTCCCCGCACTCGTGCCACTTGAAGATCGCGACGTATCGAAGGAGCTCGCGCGCGCCTTCACCAAGCGCGGCATCGCGATTCATGTGGCCCACCGTATTGCCGAAGGGAGCCTCGTACGCAGCGCCGATGGCGTATCGCTCAGCATTGAGCCAATCGACGGCACAGGCACCGCGACGCCGTTGAGCGCAGACCTGCTCGTCGTTGCCGCCGGTCGCGTGCCGAACAGCGGCAACATCGGCCTCGAGAACACCGCAGCCACTTTGGATCGCGGCTTCATTACCGTCGACGCCCAGATGCGCACCACGCAGGAGCACCTCTACGCCGTGGGCGACGTGATCGGTGGACTGCAGCTGGCACACGTTGCCGCACACGAAGGTCTGATCGCCGCCCACGCGATTGCCGGTCAGCCGATTCACGCCATGAACTACACGAAGCAGCCACGCGCGACCTACTGCCGCCCCGAGGTCGCCTCGGTTGGCGCTACCACGCAAGAACTAGAGCGCGACGGCGTGCCGTTTGTTGCTGGCGTGATGCCGTTTGCCGCGATTGCCAAGGCGCACATCGGTGGCGACAGCGACGGTTTCTGCAAGGTGCTCCGACATGCGGAGAGTGGCGCACTGCTCGGCGTACATATGGTGGGGCCAAAGGTCACCGACCTCATCGCCGAGGCAAGCCTCGCCCTTGAACTTGGTACAACCGCCGAACAGGTGGGCGGCACCACGCATCCGCATCCAACGCTGAGTGAAGTGCTTGGCGAGGCGGCGCTCGTCTCGCTCGGCCGCTCGGTGAACTTCTAGTGGCAGGATCGCCGCTGATCGGGCGACAGCTTCCAATGCTTGGCGCTGCGCCGAGCCACACCGAAGAGATTCTCGTTGCCTCGAAGCACCCCGAGTGGATTCGCTCGAAGGCCCCAGGTGGTGCGCGCTACCGCGAACTGCAGACGCTGATGCGTACGAAGACGTTGAACACCGTGTGTGAAGAGGCACACTGCCCAAACATTGGGGAGTGCTGGGAGCAGGGGACTGCGACCGTCATGATTCTTGGCGACACGTGCACGCGCGCCTGCGGCTTCTGCGCCGTAAAGACCGGCCGACCAGATGGCCTCGACCTCGACGAGCCGCGCCGCGTCGCTGAAGCACTCGCCTCGCTGAACCTTGACCACGTGGTGGTAACAAGCGTCGCCCGCGACGACCTCGCCGACGGTGGCGCGGCAATCTTCGCCGCCACGATTCGCGAGCTTCGCCTCCTTGCCCCCGACACGGGCGTTGAGGTGTTGATCCCTGACTTTGACGGCCGCGAGGAGCCGCTGCGTGCAGTGATGGAGGCGGCGCCCGACATCGTCGACCACAACCTTGAGACGGTGCAGCGCCTACAGAAGCCGGTGCGCAAGCGCGCCCGCTGGGAGCGCTCGCTTGAAGTGATTCGTCGCGCAAAAGAGATGGCAGCCGAGCTTGGCAATCCCGTGCACACCAAGAGCTCGCTGATGGTCGGCCTTGGCGAGGAGCGCGCCGAGCTGACCGAGGCGTTCAAGGCGCTGCGCGCCGTTGACTGCGACGTGCTGACGATTGGCCAATACCTGCGACCAACCGCCGAACACCTGCCGCTGGTGCGCTACTACACGCCGGCAGAGTTCAACGAGATGCGTGACGAGGCGCTGGCGCTCGGCTTTAAGCACGTGGAGTCGGGCCCGCTGGTGCGCAGCTCGTATCACGCTCGTGACCAGGTGCCGGCCGGCTCGCCAGCGCTGCGCGGTCGCCGCGCCGAGCGAGCGAGCGCATGAGCCGCGCCACCACTCTGAGCCCGCGCATTCCGCTGGCTGAGTTGCACTGCCACCTGGGTGGCTCCGTGACGCCAGCGATCATGTGGGGGATCGCGCACTCCCAGGGGATTCGCCTCCCGTCGAAGGACTACTGGGCCTTCCGCAAGATGATCACCGCAGGCGCGAAGCGCACGCGCAGTTTCAATGGCTACCTCGACCTCTTCCACTGGACCGAGTTGATTCAGTCATCGCCTATTGCGGTGGAGCGCTCAGTGTATGAGGTGGTTGCCGGTGCCTATCGCAAGAACCACATCACCACCATGGAGCTGCGCTTCAATCCGATGAAGCGCAATCGGAACGGTGAGCAGGACCTTGATCACATCATTGCCGCCGCTATCCGCGGCGCCGACCGTGCCGCGCTGGAGTACCCGGTGATGCCAGGGCTGATTCTCTGCCTCGACCGCGGCTTTACCTACGCGCAGAACGAGATCATCGTGGAGAAGGCAATCGCCTGGAAGAGCCGCGGCATCGTTGGCATTGACGTTGCCGGACCCGAGTCGAACACCTTCAAGGTCGCCGAATACAAGAAGCTCTTCCGTCGCGCGCGCCTCGCCGGCCTCGGCATCACCGTGCACACCGGGGAATCGGGCCCGGTGAGCGAAGTGCTCGACGTGATCAAGAACCTTGAGCCCGACCGCATCGGCCACGGCGTCAAGTCGGCGCACGATCCAAAGACGCTGAAGGCCCTGGCTGAACGCAAGATTGTGTTGGAGATCTGCCCAACCTCAAACCTGATGACGCAGGTGGTGAAGGACTGGGATGAGTTCCGCCAGATCTTCGATGCGCTACGCAAGAACAAGGTGCGCTACGTGATCGGCACCGACGGCCCCGAGATGCTGCAGACCTACATTCGCGACGAGCTCGCCGCCCTAGGCCGGCACGGCATTCTTTCAGTAGAGGAGCAGGAGATCGCCGCCGCGAATTCGATCAAGGCAAGCTTCGTGAAGGGTGCAGCCAAGGTGGCGGTGCCGCGCAGTGCGGGCACCTCGCCGCGCACGCTTAAGGAAGATGTCTAGTTTCCCGCTGCGTCGTAGAGCGAAGTGCGCAGCGCATCGATGAAGGCCTGATCAGTCGCCCCCTCCATCACCAACACGTACGGTGAAGCGTCAATCATGAGCAGGCTCGCTGGATCCTTAACCCACTCAGCGGCACACGCATCAACGGTCGCGCGCAGCTTTGTATACGAATCGTCGTTACGGAAGCGGTAAAGGCGGGCTGGGAGGGGAGTCGCCTCGCCAAGACCAGCAATCGTGAAGGAGATCGCCATCGGGGCGAGCCCCTGATCGGTGCACCCTGCATCGCCGCTCACGACCGTGTCGACGGTGAGGTTGAATTTGGCGAAACGCTTGGTGAGCCCAGCGAAGTCGGTGGGGGTCTCCTTGGGCGACCCGTGGATCGCATCGAGCCCTGAGCCGCAGCCTGCCAGCACCAGAACCAGGGAGGCAACGAGGGCGGATCGACTCTTCATGCTCTAACCCTACACGCAGGGTCAGAATGAGCCCCGCGCCTCCTGGTTGGACGCATCACGCCCCGATCGGTATCATCTGCATTCGGGCACGGCCCGCACTCGGGGCGCATTCGTCTAGCGGCCTAGGACACTGCCCTCTCAAGGCAGAGACCACCGGTTCGAATCCGGTATGCGCTACCACTCCTTTGCACGGCAACAGCCGCCACCCCCTGTCATGATGCGCGCATGAACGTGCAGCTCGGAACCGCCATCGCCGCACCTGGGAGTCGCGCCATTGGCTGGCTGGCCGTGGAGACGGCACCAGGCGAGCAGACGCAGATCCCCGTCGTGGTGATCAACGGCGGCCAGCCTGGCCCACGCCTTGCCATTACCGCGGGCATACATGGCGGCGAGTACACCGGCCCTGCTGCCCTGCGATCGCTGCTGCTCTCGCCCGAAGCTGGCGACCCAGCAACGCTCAGCAACCTCAAGGGCTCAATCGTCGCCACGCTCGCTACGAGCCCTGCAGCCTTCAAGGCGCGCTCGATCTACGTCAACCCACAAGACGGCAAGAATCTGAACCGCGTCTATCCGGGCTCAGCGACAGGGACTGCCAGCGAGCGGATCGCCCACGCCATTGCCACGCAGCTCATGGCAGGTGCCGACGTCTACATGGACCTGCACGCGGGCGACATTAACGAGGCGCTCTCGCCGTTCGTTGGCATTGAGCAGACAGGCGATGCTGCGCGCGATGCGCGCGCCGTGGCACTCGGCCGTGCCGTTGGCGCGGAGTGGCTGCTGATTGGCGCAAGCCCAGGTACCACCACCTCGACCGCCGAACAGCTCGGCGCGATCGGCATCCTGTGCGAGTTCGGCGGGCAGGGGCACGTTGAGCCCGAGTTCGTGGCGCGCCATGCCGCCGGCGTGCGCGGCGTGTTCGCCGAGATGGGGATGGGAAGCTTTCCGCAGAGCCCCATTGAACGCGAAGTCGGACCGCTCAAGCCAGGTGCCAGCACTCGCCTGAACAGTGAGGCGTGGCTGCGCGCTGAGATTCCTGCCGATGTTGCCGGCTACTGGCATCCAGCCGTTGGCGTCGGCTCCGTCGTGAAGAAGGGGGAGAAGCTCGGTGAGGTGCAGGGCGTCTTTGGCGATGTGCTGCAAACACCAACGGCACCAATTGATGGCGTAGTCATCTTCTTGGTGACCACACTCGCGATGAACAACGGCGATCCGCTCCTGGCGCTCGGTGGCGACCCTGAGGGGGGCGCGTGGCCGTAGCGCCAACGCACTCGCGCCTCGCCGCATTCAGCGCGGGCGGTCTCGATGTTGAAGTACACCTTTGGGACATTCCGTACCTGGTGCCGTTCCGCATCGCGCGGCCTGATCCGAACGAGGAGAGCTCGCGCACCGCATTCGTGCACATCACCGACGGTGCCACTGGCCTTGAAGGGTGGGGCGAAGGCTGTGCCGACCCGTATTACGGCGACACCCCAGAGACGATCGCTGCGGTTGCACCGCTTCTCTTCTCGGTAGCGCTGCCGGCAATCGAAGCGGCGCTCGCCGAGGCTGGTGGAGCAACAACCGGTAGCGGCTACGCAGTGGCCCGTGGCCTCGCCGGCATCAGCGGCCGCTCCGCCGATGCACTCGCACCAATGAGCGATGCGATGGATATCGCCCTCGGTAATCACGGTGCCGCGAAGTCGGCAATTGAACAGGCGTTGCAAGATCTGCTTGCACGTTCAGCGAACACCTCGCTGCGCCGCTTCCTTGGCGCGCCAGAGAGCATTGGGCACACGAACCTCACGATCGGTATCGCGCCGATCGACACCATGGTGGAGCGCGCCGCCGCGGCAACGAAGTATCCAAGCCTCAAGTTGAAGGTTGGCCTCGGCGGCGAAGAGGAGCTACTGCGTCGCGTTCGCGAGGTGTATCACGGCCCACTGCGCCTCGATGCGAACTGCGGCTGGAGCTTGGAGCGAGCGCTGGAACTTCTTCCGCTAATCGAGCGCAGCAACGTTGAACTGCTCGAGCAGCCGCTCCAGCCAGGAAAGATCAAGAACATGGCGGCACTCGCCGCGGCAACCGAGATCCCGGTGATCGCCGACGAAGATTGCATTGAGTACGACGACATCGCAGAGCTGGTTGGACTCGTCGACGGTGTGAACGTGAAGCAGGTCAAGATCGGCGGACTCGGCCCATCACTGCGTGGCTTCCGTCAGGCTGAGGCGCTCGGCCTCCGTCGCATGTTCGGCTCCATGGTGGAGACGAAGCTCGGCACTGCCGGAGCCGCCGCCGTTGCGGGGGCAGCAGAGTTCCTCGACCTCGACGGGCCGATCGGCCTCATTGGTGATCCGTTCACCGGCCTCGAACTCGACGAGGAGTGCCGCTGGGTGCTGAACGATGAGATGCCGGGGAGTGGCGTGACCTTTGCTCCCGCCGCGAACGGCTAGGGGTTAGGCGCGGATCTTCCGCCGGGCCATCTCGCCCTCGATCTGGCGCTCCGCCTCGACGTACAGGTCGATCTCATCGCGGAGCTTGTTCGCTTCGGGGGTGTAGAGGTGCACCTGCTGCTGCAGGATGTAGGAGAGGCGGCGCGAGGTCATGCGGGTGTGGTCGAGGTTCTTCATCAGGACCAGGGGGTCCAGGATCTGGGACCCTACCCCATCCGTCCAACTCCTGATACAGTTTCACGTATGCCGATTGACTTCACGCCTGACTCGTGCGACGGACCAATACTGGAGATCAGCGGAAAAGCGCCGTATTCCGCCACGCCGGATCCATTCCCATATCCTGGCGCAAACTTTGACGACTACAAACTGGCAGACGTCACCTACTCCGTTTGCATCCCTGAAACTTTCTTTGCACAGCTAAGGCAGCCGGAGCCAGCCACGCCTGTGCCGTCCTCCGATGATTCTTCAGGCCTCACGATTCTCGTCGTCGCTGCTCTTGTGGCACAGCTTGTGATCAATGTGATCGCAATCCGAAAGCCGCAATTACGACAACGTTGAAGTATTTCGACAACTTTGGATAAACGCAAGGATGTCAGCGCTCAAAGATGTGAAGAGAGAATTGCTATTTCTGTTGGCGTACAACCGAAGTCAATTGCGCTCATTCGTAGTAGAGCACTCAGACCTGGGCCTATGGGACTCAACATCATTGCTGAAATTAGACGATGCAGCACTTCTGTTAGAGATGCAGAATTGGTCACTTTCTCACCAACCCGATCGACCACCTAATCGTCAACCCGCCGACATTTCCTTTGACTTTAGAGACTTGCACGATGAAAAAGTACTTGATGGCGGTCGGCACACAAGGCAGACTCCGTACCAGCCGGATGAGGAAGATGACGAGGCTGATCGGGGCCAAGGGGATTTCCGCTAGGGCTATTAAGCGACATTCGGTGAGACCGGCACTCAGAGGACAGGGTTAAGACGTTCGTTAGATCGAATATCAATCGTAATCGAGCGCCAGGCAAAATTCCTGTAAAGCAGTGATGGGATCCGAGGACGGCCAACTTGGCTTCCTCCCCGCAATTCCATCAAACAACTTTGCGAACCAATACTACGGTGCTATTATTGAATCAGACTCACAAAAGCAAGGCACCTTTTTGCTTTCACTGTGAGGCTACAGATTGCGCTTGAACTCAAGAGCGCGAAGTTGGAACATTTAGAGAGGAGAGAAGAATGTCAAGGAGACCAAAAGTATTTCGTGGATTTGTGCTGGCATTGGCACTCTCAGTTTCGGCGTGCGGCGGGTCAACTTCTAATGTGTCGCCCACGCCGAAACCTTCGACAAGTGAGCCGGCTGCGAGTCCGACCCCAGATAGCGCTGCAGCTCTCGTCTCTCTTCAGGCAGCTGCGGAAGCCCTATACGCGGATTGCGTTAGCGAGGTTGTTGACTATGAATGCAATTTCAAGGTGGAATTGCTAAGTTCGTCAATCGGACTTTCAAAAAACGTCACGTTCCTGGGCGCTAATGCTTTTCTCGGTAGCTACGTAGTTATCTGCTTCTATGACATTGACGGGCCGAATTACGTCTACCGCTCAGGTACAAAGACGTCTACCAACCCAACACTAGGCGTCAGTGAAGAGGCTTTGAGCGATGGCATCGATTCGGTTGATCTTCGACACTGCCCAGGAGCGGTGACCCCCTAGCCCACGCTCGTGGTAAACGGCAGCCTACGGGCTAGGAGAGGGCCAGAGGGTTTGCCTGAGAGTGGGGCTAATCCACTGATCTGCCGAAATCCCTGCGGGCGCTGCCCGCGGGATCCCTTGGCATGCATAACTTGTGCATCTGCACGAAAAGAACTCCCAAGATCGGGTCATTTTGCCCAGTTTTGGGGATCTGCAGCCCGCTGCTGTGCCGTAGGTTGAGCACGACACGCCGCTGGTCACGCAGGTGACCGCTCCAGGCAGCGCGGAGGCTGTCCGGAGGTGGGGTTCCGGTCGGCCGACCGTCCATTCGGCCTAGGGGAGGAAACCATGGCAACGATTGCCTCGTACTTCCAGCTCAAGAAGCGGCACCAAGTGCTGCAGCAATTGCCGCCGTCACCGCGCTGGGCGCTGGCCTGCTCACAATCCTCATGGGTGTTGTGTCGAACTATCCGTTCGCCCTCGCTGCAGGGATGGGACTAAATGCGGTGGTCGCGTACACCCTTGTTAGCACGCTGAAGCTTTCCTGGTCCGAGGCGATGGCGGTCATCGTCTGGGAGGGCATCTTCATTACGATCTTGATGCTCACCGGATTCCGCAAGGCGATCCTCGAGGCGATCCCGCTCAACCTGAAGCGTGCGATTGCCGTTGGTATCGGACTCTTCCTGCTGTTGATCGGCCTCTTTGAGGCTAACGTGATCGTGAAGTCATTCGCAGATACCGTGCCGCTCGGACTCTTCTCAGGGAAGGGCTTTGCGGGTCTCGAAATCGCGCAGGCGGATTTGCCAACCTTGGCAATCTTCGGAGCCGGCCTTCTGACCGCGCTCGCCCTGATCCGCCGACCTGGCGGCATCTTGGTCTCGATCGCAGTCGGTACGGCTGTTGCGCTTGTGCTTGGCGTGTCCAAGATTCCAACAAGCTTTGTCAGCCCGCTTGATGCATCCAACTTTGTTGGTATCGGTCAGGCATTCGGCTCAATGTTCAGCGTCTGGTCGAGCGGTGCAGGCTTCCTCGCGATTGCCCTCGCCGTCTTCTCGATCATGCTGAGCGACTTCTTTGACACGGCCGGCACGATGGTTGGCCTCGGCGCACGCGCCGGACTCTTGAACAGCAAGGGTGAGCTGCCAGGGGCAAATCGCGTGCTGCTTGTTGACTCGATCGCGGCGATGGCTGGTGGCGCACTGGGCGTCTCCTCCAACACCACGTACATCGAGTCGGCCGCCGGCATCAAGGAGGGTGGTCGCACCGGTCTCACCAGCGTGGTGACGGGGCTCCTCTTCCTTGCCGCAGTGCTGCTCTCTCCAATTGCAGGGATCGTTCCTGCTGCGGCGACGGCACCTGCGCTCGTGATCATTGGCTACCTCATGTTTGAGGCGATTCGCGATGTGCAGTGGAAGGACGCCGTCGACGGCTTCCCAGTGCTCGCAACGTTGATCGTTATGCCGCTCTCGTACTCGATCACCGACGGTATCGGTGTTGGATTCCTGACCTACGCCATCTTGAAGGTGACGTCAGGGAAGGCTCGCGACGTGAAGCCCCTCTTCTGGGTCTCGGTCGCCGCATTCGTTGTGTACTTCTTGGTGAAGCTCGGCATCATTGCCGTCTGAGTCAAGCGTTCACCCTCGTGGATGAGGAGAGAGCCGGCCCCTTCGGGGGTCGGCTCTCTTTTGTTGGGTACGAGAGCTAGGCGATGTGTCCCGCCTCACTTGGCGGCAAGGTGTACCCAAGATCGCGCAGGATCTGGCGGCTGGCGATGTAGCCCGAGAGCATGACCAGCGGAATGCCGCCGCCTGGCTGCGTGCCGCCGCCGGCGAAGTAGGCATTGCGTAGGTCGCTGGAGCGATTCGCTGGGCGGAAATACGCGCTCTGGAAGAAGCTCGCGGCGAGGGCAAAGATGGAGCCGTCGTGGCAGCGCTGCTCGTTCTCGAATTCGAGCGGCGTCCAATCGGCGACCTCTTCGATCTCTTCGGGCTTCAGGCCGGTGCGCTCGCAGACGCGCTTAATCGTGGCGGCGCGGTACTCGTTGCGATGCTCTACCCACCAGTTGCGATCCTTGAGCGGTGGCACTGGGGTCAGCACGTAGATGGCGCTGCGGTCGTCGAGCTTGGCGGTTGGGTCGGTGGCGGCAACGTGCTGGATGTAGAGCGTTGGGTCGCCGCTCGGCACCGGTGAATCAATGATGCGATCGAGCTCCTCGTTCGGGTTCTCGGGGTGCCAGACGGTGTGATGGGCGAGATCGGGGAAAGTGCGCTTGACCCCCAGGTGCAGGATGTACGCGCTCGACGACGGGGTGAAGTGCTTGAAGCGGCGGCGGCTGATGAGGCCCAGGTGCTCGTCGCCGATCAGGTCGCGATGGGCGTGCACGATGTCGGCGTTGAAGAGCACCGCATCGGCCTCGAGTCGCTCCTCGCCCGGCTGGTTCGGTGCGGCGGGGCCGCTGCTGAGCGCGCGCGTGTCGCTGCGCGGCGCGACGCGGACTGCGCTGATTCGCTTCTTGCTGATGATGCTGCCGATCGCGTCGGTGCCGTAGCGGAACTCCACGCCGAGGCGACGGGCGAGCCGCTCCATGGCGAGCGGTGCTTCGTGCATGCCCCCCTGCGGATGCCAGGTGCCGAACTTCGCCTCGATGTACGGAATCGAAAGGAATGCGCCCGGCACGCTCTGGGGCGTTGAGCCCAGGTAGATGGACTTGTATCGCATCACGTGGCGAATGCGCTCGTCATGGAAGGTGCTGTTGATGCGGCGGCTATACGGCGTTGCGGCATCAAGGCGAATCCCCGCGAGCCACGACATTGGTGCCAACAGACTGAGTGGGCTGAGCGACTGACGGAAGAAGGTCTGATCAAGTTCGCGCCAGAGCTTCTCGCCGCGGCGCATGAAGGCGGGGATCCCCGCCGCATCGCGCGGATCGAGTGCACCGAAACTTGCGGCGAGTTTGGCAAGGTCGCTCGACGTTTCGAGCACACTGCCGTCGGCGAAGAAGGTGCGCGATGCCGGTTCTACTTTGAGAAGTGTCAGATCGTCGCTGCGCTTTGCGCCAGCGGCGCTCCAGAGCTGATCGAAAAGTTCGGGGAGGGTGAAGATCGTTGGACCGCTATCCCAGCGATATGGACCAATTTCACGGCGGCCCATCTTGCCGCCAGGTCGCGTGCCGCGCTCCACTACGGTGACCTGCACCCCTTCGGCGGCGAGGCGAATGGCGGTGGCAAGACCGGCGAGTCCGGCGCCAACGACAACGACGCGCTTTGGCGCGACGTTCATCGGCGCTGTAGAACGGCGCGGCCGACCGAGACGCCGAGGGCGATCGCGGTGCCAGCCATGGCGAGGATGCCGGCAGGGATCGCCGCATCAACGCTGACGCTCAGCAAGACCAGCATGGTGATCGATGCACCAAGCGCCACGTTCGCAATCAGGAAGAGGCGATAGAGGCGGCGCCCCGCCTCACCGCGGGCATCGCGGCCGATGAAGCAGAGGGCGAGGTAGGGGAGGGCGAGCAGCGCCGCTGCAGGCGTTGCGGTGACGGTGGCGACGCCGAATCCAACCAGCGCGAACCAGGCGGCGGCGAAGAGCGCAGTATTGCGTCGGCCAAGCAGTACGGCGATGGTGCGCACGCCAGCGGCGGCGTCTTCATCGCGATCGGTGATGGTGGTGAGCGCATGTGCGCCGATCCCCCAGGCGGCAAAGACGAGCACCGGCGTATCAATCAGGTTTGGGCTACCGGCTGCGTGTAGTCGCGCGGATTGCGCGCATCCGTTTCAAAGTCGAAGTAGTCATTCGGCGCGTGCAAGAAGTAGTTGTACGGAAAGAGGAAGAAGGCGAAGAGGACCACGTCACTCGCAACAAGTTCGCCGCGCAACCCAATCGCACCCCAGAGCAGCGGCATTGACGTGTTCAGCCAGAGCAGAGGTCGCGAGATCTCAATTGCCTTCAATAGGTTGCGCATGGAGCCTCCTTCGTTCTCCCTCATCGTAGGGGAGGGGGCTACACTTGGTCTCTATGTCTGTAATCGCCCCACACGTCACGCTACGCAGCCCAGAACCGGCGCTAATGTCGCTCCCATGGGCGAAGCCGCTACGCGACTGGTCCAGCCCCGAGGTGGAGTTGGTGCCACTCGAAGTGGGGCCGTCACGTCACTTGGTGCGCTTTGTGCGCGTGGCTGGGCGACTCCTGGCTATCAAAGAGCTCCCAGCGCCACTGGTCGAGCGCGAGTTCGCCATCCTGCGCCGCCTTGAGTCGGCGGGGATGCCAGCCGTGACCCCGGTCGGCGCCGTTGACCGCGGTGATGGCGAGGGCTTCATCATCACCGAATACCTGCGCGGGAGCATTCAGTATCGACGACTCCTCAGCACCCCCGGTGCCGCAACGTCTGGCCAGTTCTCTGGGCGACTCCTCGATGCGCTGGCCGTTTTGCTCGTCGACTTACACCGTCATGGCGTTTGGTGGGGCGACGGCTCACTGGCGAACGCGCTCTTGAAGCGGGACGGAAACCGACTGCAGGCCTACCTCGTCGACGCTGAGACGGCCGAGTATCAGGAGCGGCTCAGTGATGGGCAGCGCCAGCACGACCTCGACATCCTGGTGGAGAACGTCGCCTTCGGCCTCGCCGATGCCGCCGCCGCCCTGGGCGGTAGTGAAGTTGATACCGATGCGGCGGTGCGCGCCTCAGCCGCGCTGCGCGATCGCTACAGCGCGCTCTGGGCCCAGCTACACCTCCCGTTCGTTGCCAGCGCCAACGATCGTCGTGCCGTCGCTACCCGCATTCGCGATCTGAATGCACTCGGCTTCGCTGTGGAAGAGTTGAGCCTCGATGTGATGAGTGGTGAGGGGATGCGCGTCTCGCTGGCAATAGCCTCACGTCGCTTCCACGCCGAGCAACTCCTTCGCCTCACCGGCGTCGACGCGCTCGAGGGGCAGGCGCAGCTCTTGTTGAATGATCTGCACGAGTACGGGGTTTGGCTGCAAGTGCAGAGCGGTGAGCGACTCGCCACGGGTCTCGTGGCGGCGCGCTGGCGCGCTGAGGTGCTCGAGCCAACACTCGTCCGCCTGCGCCCACACCTGGCCGCAGGTCGCGACGCTCTACAGGCCTACTGCGATGCGCTGGAGCACAAGTGGATCCTCTCCGAGCGTGCCGGAGCCGACGTGGGCCTGGATGCGGCCATCACTGACTACATCAGCCTCGGCGCCCCTGCTCCAGAGAGCGCTCGTGTTGTCGGTGGTAACGCGGATTCGATCTCCGCCGAAGATGCGCTCGTCTCAGCCGCGGTGAGCGCAGCCGATGAGGACGCCTCGCGATGACGCGACGCCGCACGCCACACGAGGTGCTCGGAGTCGCACGTGGCGCGACCGCCGATGAGATTCGTGCCGCGCGTCGACAGCTTGCGCGCGAGCATCACCCTGATCGATTTATGGGCGATCAAAAGAGCGCCGATGCGGCAACGCGCGAGATGGCGCTCATCAATGCCGCCGCCGAAGCACTCCTTGCTGAGGCGTGGGCCGTTGATGGGGTTGCAGCGGCCGAGGTGCCAGTAAAAGGCGGACATAAGCCTGATCGCCCCGTGACGGCGAGCGTAGTCGTTGATGCAGCCCCCGCGGCGAATGCGCGCACCAGCCGCCCAGCGCCAATCAACTGGCGACCAGAGCAGCCATGGGCACCGCGAGCGCCGCGCGGACCCGTTGGCCCGCTCCCAGGTTCTCCGGCGGGCCCCGTGGAGCGCAGCTTTGCACCGCTCCCTCCTGACTATCGCCGCCCAACACTGAGCGAAGCCAGCGCAACCGTGTTCGCCTTCGGGCGTTACGAAGGCGCAACGGTGGGCGACGTCGCGAAGCGCGACCCCGGTTATCTCGTCTGGTGCGCCGATAACGTGCGCCGCGATCAGGAGCTGGTGCGCGCGGCGAATGTGGTGCTCGATGATCTGGAAGAGCGTGGCGCACCGCATCCCCCACGAGGCAGTACGAGGCGACCTACGGCGCCGCTCTTCGACCCGAACAGAGAGTTGGAGTAGGCGTCATGATGCTACTTATGCGAACGGTTCTTGCAGCACTTCTTCTCGCGGTTGCAGCGGGTGCCTGCGCGCCAACGACGCCCCCCGACGGCTCCCTTCCGTGCAACGAGACAATCGATCAGCAGCGTGCCGAAGGTTTCGACACCGCCCTTGAAGCGGCACTCCCGGTCGCAGGTTGGGATGCAACTCCAGTCACGGTCGATTCCGGACGTGAGTGTTCGCAGCTGCGCCTCGGCCCACTCTGGGGCGCTGGGATCCGCGAGCTGCGCTCTGCTGGCGCGATCTTCGAGCTGCCAGGAAAGACGGGCTACTCGCTCGTGGTCTACTCAGCGACTGGGCTCACCCTCGACAATCTTGCCTATGCCTTTGAGCGTGGTGCGCGCGGTGGCCGCAAGACACAAGGGCTGAAGATCGTCGACATCAAGGTTGGTAACTGGCCAGGGAAGCAGTTCACGCTCCTGAATGGTGATCATCGTCAGGTGATCACGCTCTTTGATACGGGCGAAGCGGATCGCGTGCGCGCGCTTATCGCGTCGGATATCTCGAACGCACTCATTGCCGAACGTCTCGCCGCATATGCGGCGGCGTTGAAATAAGTGAGAAAGAAAGGTCGATACAATGACGTCTAGCAAGTCTGGGCTCCTACGTCGCGCGTCGGAGTTTTTCTACGCGAAGTCAACCCTGGTTACCGCGTTGGTCGCCACCGCCGCCTTTGCCAGCTATACGCTCCTCGTTCTAAGTGGACAGGGGAAGGCGTTTGAAGTTGCGAACAGCACTGTTAAGTCGCTAGGAACCTCGCTGGGCTTTGGTCAGGCAGAGATTCTGGCCTTCTTTGAAGAGCGTTCTGTTCAACAGATTTCTGCGTACATCACCTTCAATCAGGTGTGGGACTCGCTCTATGGCGTGATCTACGGAGTGATGTATGTGGCTTGGGTGTCGGTATTGCTAAAGCCGTATTCGGAAAAGGTCGGGATGTTGAATCTGCTGCCATTTGGACAGGTTCTCTTCGATTGGTTGGAGAACGTTGGCGTATCCAGCGTGGCGAGCCAGTACCTTGCAGACGGGACGATCTCTTCGTCAACCGCGCTTATTGCCTCAACATCCTCATCAATTAAGTGGGCGTTTGCCCTCTTGGTCTATGGAGTGATCCTGGTCGGCATCGTCGCGCGGATCGCAGGGGCACTGAAGGGGCGCAGCAAGAGTTAAGGCCGAGCGGCCGTTGCTACGCCGTAAGGGTTAGGCGAGCTCCTTCAGCGAGAAGCGCGCCTCAAGCTGCTCTGCGGTCTGGAAGCCGACGGCGCCAACTGGCTGGGCACCGGCTCCCTTGAAGTAGGCGATCGTTGGGATCGACATGATGTTGAATGCCTGCTGCAGGGCAGGATTCTCGTCGACGTTCACCTTAACGATGTCAACCTTGCCGTCGTATTGCGCGGCGAGCTTCTCAAGCTCAGGAGCGACCAGCTTGCACGGACCACACCACGGCGCCCAAAAGTCAACGATGACGGGGCGACCCGACTCCATGACGTCCTTCTGGAATGCTGCATCGCTGGTGTGCTTGATGTCGGCCATGGTTCCCCCTGCGCTCTACTTGTGGCGGAACGTTCCCTCCGCCGTGACCTCCATCATAGCGAGCGGCGGCGAACCTACTCCAGACCTCGAGCGTGCAGATCCTCCTCGCTCAGCCCGAGGTAGTGCCCAATTTCATGGATGAGCGTTCGGCGTACCTCCCGCCGCAGTTCTTCGGCATCGGGGAAGTCAGCGAGCAACGTTGCGGCGTAGAGGGTTACCTCCGGCGGGGGTTCACCGATGCCGCTTTCGGCGCCCTTCGGTAACCCGTAGAACTCGCCATACAAGTCAGCGTCGGGCTCGTGGCTCACTGTGACCAGGAGCTCCTGGGCGGCGGAGTGCAGGGGTTCGGGTAGCCCACGCAGTGCCTCCTCGGCGAACTGCTCCACGCGCTCAAACTCTTCTGGGCGTCCCACGAAGAGATCCTACGACGGGGCGGGTAGGATGAGGGAATGCAGGTAAAGAACGACACCTCACAGAGAGTGATGCCCGCCTCGGACGCTGAAGCACGGATTGCCGAGGCGGCCGAGACAATTCTGCGCGCCATCGGTGAAGACCCAACGCGCGACGGACTCGTCAATACCCCGGGCCGCGTCGCTCGCGCGCTGCTTGAACTCACAAGTGGATACGCCAGCGACCCGTACGAAATTCTCGGCACCGTCTTCGAGGAGCCGGCGGGCGCCCCTGCTGGAGATCTCGTCGTCGTCGAAGGCATCCCGTTCCACGCCCTTTGCGAACACCACCTCCTCCCATTCCCTGGCGTGGCAACCGTTGGCTATGTACCGAGCGGTCGCATCGTCGGCCTCTCGAAGATCCCGCGCCTGGTTGATGCGTTTGCGCGACGACTGCAGGTGCAAGAGCGCCTCACCGCGCAGGTCGCCGACGCACTCAACGACGCGCTCGCACCTGCCGGCGTTGGGGTGCTGGTCAGCGCCGAACATCTCTGCCTCGCGGCGCGTGGCGCTCGCCAGCCAGGCGTGGTAATGACCACCGAAGCGATGCGCGGATCCTTGCGCACTGACGCAGCGTTGCGCGAAGCGCTGTCGCGCGCGCACGATCGCGGCGTGGCGCGACGTGAGGGGCTCCATGGCTGAGCGAACCTCGCCGATTCGCGTACTCATTGCCAAGCCCGGCCTCGACGGCCACGACCGCGGCGCCAAGGTGCTCGCGCGCGGACTCCGCGACGAAGGCTTCGAAGTGATCTACACCGGCCTGCGCCGCACCGTTGACGCGATCGTTGCTGCAGCTATTGAAGAAGACGTGGATGTGGTCGGCTGCTCGATTCTTTCGGGTGCACATGCAACCTTGCTGCCGAAGCTCGTTTCAAGCCTTCGCGCCTCTGGTGCGAGCGACGTGCTGGTCGTTGCCGGTGGCATCATCCCCGAGGCCGACCGCCCAGAGTTGGAGCAGGCCGGCATCTCTGGAATCTTTGGACCAGGAACTACGATCGCCGAGGTTGCGACCTTCCTGCGCGCGAATGCCCGTCGACGCTAAGCACCTCGCGGCGCGCCGAGAGCTAGCGCAAGGGATCAGTGCAGTAGAGCGTCCCGGCCCAGCGGCAAATCAACGCATTCAAGACGCACTCGCCGCGTCGGCAGCCGACGCGCGCAACGCCCTTGTTGTCGGCCTGACTGGCGCACCAGGGGCGGGGAAGAGTTCACTCGCCGCGGCACTCGCCGATGTGGCGCGTGCTGGTGGTCGCCGTGTTGCCATCTTGGCGATTGATCCGAGTTCGCATGAGAGCGGTGGTGCGCTCCTTGGCGATCGCGTGCGTATTGATGAACATCCCGATGACGATGGTCGCTTCACGCGCTCCATCGCCACGCGCGGCAGCGGCCGGTCGCTCGCCCACGTTGCCGCCGCGGCAACAATTCTCGTTGAGGCGGCAGGCTTTGATCTGATCTTTGTGGAGACCGTTGGGGCTGGACAGGCCGAGATCGGCATTGCGCGGCTCGCCGATGTCCTGCTCGTAGTGGAAGGCCCCGAGGGGGGTGACGAGGTGCAGGCGATGAAGGCAGGAATCCTCGAGGTCGCCGACATCGTTGCTGTGAATAAGTCGGATCGACCTGGTGCCCAGGCGGCGTTTGACCGACTGCGCACCGGCCTCGCGCTTGGCGCCGGAGCGCCGGAGCTTGTGCTCGTCTCTGCCACCGTTGGCGCTGGAATCAGTGAACTCTTGGCCACCATTGATGAGGTTGGTGCGGGCCGCGGCGTTCGTGGTCGCATTCGTCGTGTTGAGGCGCATCTGGTGGCCGCCGCCGAATCACATGTCGACGCGCAGGTGCGCGAGGCAACGGCGAGCGGTGCACTCACCACGCGTGCCGAACAGATTGTTGCGGGGGAACAGCCACTGACTGGTTCAATTACTGCACTCTTTGGGATCAGCGAGTCGCCCGATGCGTAAGCGACTCGCTGCTGGCGCCCTCGCCGGACTGATCATTGCCGCACTTGGTGGCGTCGGCGGACCAGCGCTGCGATTCGATGCGCCGATCCCTGCGCCGATGCTGGTTGGTCCGAGCGATCCATCGCTGCCAACATTGAACCTTGTCGTACTTGGAGATAGCTACGCCTCGGCGGCGCTCCCGTTTGATCGCGGCACGCTGCAAGTGCTTGGCGCGCCGAGTGTGTGCGCCCGTGGGCCAGCGTGGCCGCGCCTCTTAATGCCAACCAACATGCGCCTCTCGCTGACCCACGTCTCGTGCAGCGGCGCCGTGGTTGCCGACCTGGTGGATCGCCGCATGCGCGCGGGCGAGATCCTGCAGGTGCAGGCGCTCAGCGCTGAGACCGACATCGTGATGCTTGGCATCGGCGGAAACGACGCCGGCTTCTCCGAGGTCTTCGCCGCCTGCCGCACCGAAGATGCGGCCGCATGCGTCGCAGCAGGCGAGCGCATGAAGCCCCAGGCGGCGGCCCTCAGTGGCACCTTGGTGCGCCTCTACCGCACTGTGCTCGCCAAAGCCCCGAACGCAGTCGTCATCGTGGTCATGTACGCCGATTCCCTCCCTGCGGCGGGCACCCCCGGCCTCGACGAATGCACCGCCCTCCGCGCGCCCGACGACAGCATCTCTGACGCCGACCTTGTGGTGCTCGCTGAGTGGGGAAGCGACATCGCCAATCGCGTCCGTGGGGCGATTGCCACCGTGAGTGACTCGCGACTGCGCGTCGCCGACCTTGCCGACGCCTTTGCTGGGCATCGCCTCTGCGACCCGGAGCCGCGCACCGGTAGCCCCGTAGCACGCTCCGCCCCGCTCCTCTATTCTTCCGCGTGGGCCGGTAGCTCAGCGGTAGAGCAAGTGACTCTTAATCACTAGGTCGTGGGTTCGAATCCCACCCGGCTCACCAGTGAAAACTGGCGTTCCTTTCGTGACGATCCAGAGAGATCGCAGATGGCCCTGTGAGGCCGGAGAGGAGAACAGGTGAACGAGCGCGCAATTCGAAGCCTCGCACCCTATCGCCGCTCTCTTATTCCACTCCCAGAGCCTGCCTCTGTTGTTGATGCGCGCATCGGCGACAACGGCCCGGCACTCCTCACCCTCGAAGATGGCAGCGTCTTTCCTGGAGTTTCGTGGGGCGCACCGATCGCCTCTGGTGGAGATCTGGTGATGAACACCAGTCAATCTGGCTACCAAGAGATCTGCACCGACCCAAGCTACGCAGGACAGGTCGTGCTGATGACCTATCCGCTCATCGGCAACTACGGTCGACTGATCGCCGACGATCAAAGCACGCGACCATGGCTGCGCGGACTCGTTGTTGCGCACGCCACCGCCGCCATCAGTGATGACGCCGCACAACTCGCCGCCCTGTTGCGCGCGCACAACGTGCCCGCGATTGCCGGTGTCGAGACGCGTAGCCTCGCGCGACGTTTGCGTGAGACGGGCGCACAACGTGCCCGCATCTCTGCGCCGTGGGAGAGCGACTTCGAGGCCGCCGTTGCCGCAACGAAGCTGATCACCCCGTGGGAGAACGAAGACTTTGTCGCCCAGGTCTCGCCAACCCGCGTTGAGACCTACGGCGATGCCAACGAGCCGCTCGTTGTGGTCGTAGATTTCGGACTCAAGTCCAACATCGTTCGTGCGCTGCGATCACGTGGCCTGCGCGTGCGCGTACACCCACACAACACTTCGAGCAGCGACCTCCTAGAGGGGGGGCCGGTCGGCGTAGTCCTCTCGCCTGGTCCTGGGGACCCAGCGCGACTAAGTGGGCCCGTGGCACTGGCGCGCGAAATCATCGCCACGGGGCGACCGCTTCTCGGTATTTGCCTCGGGCATCAGATTGTGGCGCGCGCCGCTGGTGCCGAGACGAAGCGACTTGCGTTTGGTCATCACGGCGCGAATCATCCGGTTCGTGATCTGCCAAGTGGGCGCGTCTACGTAACGGCGCAGAATCATGAGGTTGAGGTGGTTGGCGGAACTCTCCCGATCGATTCACGATTTGAGGTGAGCCAAATCAACTTGAATGACGGCTCCGTTGAGGGGCTGCGGCACCGTGAGCTACCCATTGAGACGGTGCAGTATCACCCCGAAGGTTCACCTGGCCCACTCGACGCTACGCCAGTGTTTGATCGCTTTATGACCGCGATTGCGAGGAGCGAGTGATGAGCAGCAAGCCAGCGAGTGTTCTGATCATTGGTTCAGGGCCGGTGGTGATTGGGCAGGCGGCCGAGTTCGACTACGCAGGAACGCAGGCGTGTCGTGCGCTGCGTGCCGAAGGGATCCGCACGATTCTGGTGAACTCCAACCCGGCGACGATCATGACCGACCCGTCGGTCGCCGATGTTGTCTACCTGGAGCCTCTCACGGTCGAGGTAATCGAGCGCATCATCGAGCGCGAGAAGCCTGAGGGTCTGCTCGCGGGACTCGGTGGACAGACCGCACTCAACATGGCGGTGGCGCTCGATGAAGCCGGCGTCTTCAAACGCCATCCAATTCGCCTCCTCGGCACGCCACTCGCGGCGATCAAAATGGCAGAGGATCGCGAGCTCTTCCGTGCGATGTGCGATCGCATCGGGCAGCCCACAGCACCAAGCGCCATGGTGCAAGGGGCGAACGACGACGAGCGCATGCTGGCTGCAAAGGCGGCGCTCGCGCAGATCGGCCTCCCCGCGATCATTCGCCCCGCCTTCACGCTCGGTGGCACGGGCGGCGGCATCGTTGCCACCGAGGAGGAGTACTGGGAGCGCGTGCAGAGTGGCCTGCGCGCCAGCCCGATTCGTCAGGTGATGATCGAGCGCTGCCTCGTTGGCTGGCAAGAGATCGAATACGAGGTGATGCGCGATGCCGAGGACACCTGCATCGCCGTCTGCTCCATGGAGAATGTCGACCCGCTCGGCGTCCATACGGGCGACAGCATCGTGGTTGCCCCCGTGCAGACGCTGCCCGACCCAGTACACCAGCGCCTCCGCACCGCCTCGCTCGACATCATTCGCGCCCTCGGTGTCGAGGGGGGCTGCAACGTGCAGCTAGCCCTCTCACCCGACTACACCGAGTACGTGGTGATCGAGGTGAACCCGCGCGTCAGCCGCAGCTCGGCGCTCGCCAGCAAGGCGACCGGGTATCCGATCGCGCGCGTTGCCGCGCAGATCGCCATCGGTCGCACGCTGCGCGAGATCCCCAACGCCGTTACGCGCACAACGGTTGCCGCCTTTGAGCCCGCCCTTGACTACATCGTGGTGAAGCTCCCGCGCTTCCCGTTCGACAAGTTCCCTGGTGCCGATCGCCTGCTCGGCAGTCAGATGAAGGCGACCGGCGAGGTGATGTCGATCGATCGAACCTTTGGTGCCGCACTGAACAAGGCTCTGCGTTCGATGGAGCAGTCGGGGAGCGGCCCGACCGCAGAGGAGGCCTCGTGGGGCGCGGAGCTCGCACCGATCATCGCGAAGGGCGATGCCGCGGCACTGCGCCACTTCTTGCGCCCATCAGACTCCCGACTCTGGCGACTCTTTGCCGCAATGCGCCGCGGCGTGTCGGCCGACCAGATTCACACTGCAACAGGGATCACGCGCTGGTTCCTCGCGGAGTTTGAACGCCTCATCGCCATCGAGCATCGAGTGCGTGAGGCGGGACAGACGTTGATCGGCCCGGACCCCGCCTCGGTCTCACTGCTCGCCACGGCAAAGCGTTCCGCGATCGGCGACCGCGATCTTGCGCTGATGAGCGGAGTTTCTGAGCCTCGCATCGCTCAGCGACGTTCGCAACTTGGCCTGACACCGGGGTACGCGATGGTCGATACCTGCGCCGCGGAATTCGCCGCCGCCACGCCGTACTTCTACTCCACGTACGCCGCGGCTGGCTCGCCGCCGGAGTCGCCGCCAGTGCCGCGACAGGCGGCGATGGTGATCGGCTCTGGGCCAGTGCGCATTGGGCAGGGGATTGAGTTTGACTACTGCGCCGTGCGCGCCGCGGAGCGGCTCACCGAGCGAGGCTGGTCGGCGGTAATGGTGAACAGCAATCCCGAGACCGTTTCAACCGACTTTGACGCGTCAACGCGCCTCTATTTTGAACCGCTCGATGCCGAGTCCATCATGGAGATCGTGCGCGCAGAATCGCCCGAGGGGGAGACCACCCTTCCGGCGTTTGTGCAGTTCGGCGGGCAGACGCCACTAAATCTCGCAGCGCCGCTCGCTGCCGCTGGTGTGCCACTGCTTGGGGCTTCGCTTGAGGCCATCGACGAGACCGAGGATCGCGTGCGCTTCGCTGCACTCCTTGATCGCCTCGGCATCTTGCAGCCCGAGGGCGGCTTGGCGCGCAGTCGGCAAGAGGCGATCGACCTGGTGGAGCGCATCGGCTATCCGGTGATCGTCCGGCCTTCGTATGTGATTGGCGGCCTTGCCATTGACTTCGCATATTCGCGTCCTGACCTTGAGCGCCAGCTTGATCGCATTGGCGAGATCGGTGAGGTTCGCCCATTGCGCATCGATCGCTTCCTTGAGGGGATCGAGATCGACATTGATGCGGTGACTGACGGTGAGACGGTCCTAATCCCTGGCCTGCTGGAGCACGTCGAGCTTGCAGGGGTGCACTCGGGTGACTCCATCGCCGTCTATCCACCACAGCGCCTCTCAGCACCAAAGCAACACGAGCTAGCAGAGATCTTCATGCGCCTCGTGCGCGAGATTGGCGTTCGTGGGCTCGTCAACGCGCAGTTCATCGTGCGCGACGAAGGAATCTACCTCATTGAGGTGAACCCGCGCGCAAGCCGAACGGTGCCGTTCATGAGCAAGGTGACGGGGATCCCGATGGTGCCACTCGCCGTTGACATCGCACTTGGTGACACGTTGGCATCAAAGGGTTACGGATCAGGAATCGCCTCTGCGCCGAGCGGCGTGGCGGTGAAGGCGCCAGCGTTCAGCACCGCAAAACTGCGCGGTGTCGATCCAACACTTGGGCCATTCATGCAGTCGACGGGCGAAGTGATCGGAACCGGCCTGACGGCAGAGGAGGCGCTCGGTAAAGCGCTGATCGCAGCGAATCTGCTCCCACCACCGCCGCGCGACCCGCAGCGCATCGCCCTCCTCAGCATCGCCGACCGCGATAAGCACCTCCTCGCGCGCCTCGCCACGCCACTGCTCGCCGCCGGCTACGAGTTGGTCGCCACGCCCGGCACGCGCAGCGCCCTGGCGGCGCTGGGCATCACGGCGGGCACGGCGAACCCACTCGGCGATCAGGGGCGCGATGGCGTGCCAGGGATCGCCGACCTGATTCGCTCTGGTGCCGTCGCCCTCGTCGTCAACACGCCGTCGATGGCAACTGGGGCACTGCGCGATGCGCTGGAGATCCGCCTCGCCGCCGTTGAGTACGGCGTGCTCTGCCTTACGGCCATGGAGACCGCGGTAGCGTCGGCAGAGGCGCTCTCGGTGCGAGCAAGCATGTCGGGCGTATCGCTGAACCCGATCGGCGTGCGCGGGCTACGATAGGCGCATGGAACTGACCTACGCCCCAGGCGCATGCAACATTGGAGCCGATGAGATCGCGCGCCGCCGCAAGGCCGCCGTTGCGGGCCTCGTCGCGAGCATCGGCCTTGCCCTCGCGCTGATCGCGTTCGGTTCGGCCCCCGGGGACTTGGCTCGCCTTCTTGTTGCGTTGCCGTTGACCGGCGCAGCGATCGGTTGGATTCAGGCGCGTCGACGTTTCTGCATGGCGTATGGCCTGGCAGGCACCTTCAACCTTGGCAAAATCGGCGAGATGAGTCGCGTCAGCGACCAGGCTGCACTCGCAGCCGATCGCCGAACCGCACTCGTTATCGCAGCGCAGGGCCTCGCCCTCGGTGTCTGCGGTGCGCTTCTCTTTTTGGCTCTACCGATCTCCCTAAAAAACTAGGATGGCGACGCGCGCGGCGACGCCGCCGCTGAAGATCCGTGAAAATCGGCTTGCGAATGGTTTGCGCCTCTTCCTGATCGTTGATCGCACTGCGCCGATTGCCGCGGTCAACATCTGGTATCACGTCGGCTCAAAAGATGAACGCGCCGGTCGAACTGGATTCGCACATCTCTTTGAGCACCTCATGTTCCAAGGCTCCGAGAACGTCACCAAGGCGGAGCACCTCACACTCGTGGAATCGATCGGCGGAGAGGGGAATGCCACTACCTGGCTTGATCGCACGAACTACTTCGCCACAGTTCCCGCTGAATGGGCGGAGCTGATCCTCTGGATGGAAGCCGATCGACTCGGCACACTTCTGAGCGCGTTGGACCAGGCGAACCTTGACAACCAACGCGACGTGGTGAAGAACGAGAAGCGCTCCAGCTACGACAACCAGCCGTACGGCAGCGCCTATATCGAGCTGTTCGCCCTCGCGTATCCGAAGGGGCACCCGTACCATCACCCCACGATCGGCTCCATGGAAGACCTTGATGCGGCCTCACTCGAAGATGTGCGTAGCTTCTTCACAACCTGGTACGCACCGAACAACGCCGTGCTTACTGTTGTTGGCGACATTGATGAAGAGGAGATCATTGCCGCCGTGGAACGACACTTCGGAGCGATTCCTGCTAATCCTGCCCTTCCGGCGCACCCTGACCTAACACTGAGCGAGCCGCTCGGTGGCGAGATTCGTAAGACGATCCGCGACAAG
>RFPZ01000040.1 GCA_009925905.1 Candidatus Aquidulcis frankliniae | reverse complement strand
ACCGCCATTGCCGAAGCGCTCGACGGGCCAGATGCGATCTGGATCAGTCTTGATATTGACGTGGTCGATCCCGGCCTTGCCCCAGGAACTGGCACACCCGAGCCGGGTGGGATGCTCTCGCGCGAACTGCTTCGCGGGCTCCGACAGATTGCGGCGCAGGTTCCGATCGCTGGGATGGACATTGTTGAGGTGTCACCGCCGTACGATTGGGCGGAATCAACCGCAATGATCGCCAACCGTGCCGCGCTTGAGGTGATTAGCGCGCTCGCGAAGCGCAAGGAGTCCGGCGAAACGATACGTTGGGAACCCTCCCGCTGAGCGGAGCCACGTCAAGGGAAACGCTAGAAGAGGTTCGTTGTCGACTGCTTGCCGACGAACGCGACCTGACTTTCGCCGCCGACGGCGACCTGGCGTATTGGCAAAGGGTGGCGGGGGAGTCGTCCGGTCCGATCGTCGAAATCGGTTGTGGCGCCGGACGGGTTTTGACCTCGCTCGGTTCGGGTGAACGGCAGTTGATTGGCATTGATCTTGACTCAGCCGCACTCAGCCTCGCCGCGGAGCGCGCTCCTGAAGCTGATTGGATCTGCGCGGATGGACGTACCTGGCGTCGGCACGGCACCGCTGCCAGCCTGGTGATCTTGAGCGGCGATCTGCTCTCGATCATCACTGCGCCTACCGATCTGGAGGCGTTATTACGAACGGCGACGATGCACTGCGGGCCCAAAGGACAGGTGGGCATTGACGCCACGCTGATGGATCCACAGTTGATCGCGAATGAAGTTGCGGGCGAATGGAGCATTGACCTAGAGCGCGCCGACAACGACTTCACAACGGTGCGACGCGAAAGTCGCATCGCCACCGATCCCCTTGGGCGACCAAACACCGTACTCCTCGAGATTCGCCATCGGTCGGTGGGAGCCGATGGTCAGCTGACGGCCATCTACCCAGACCGCACCCCATTCGCTATTCGTGCATGGCAGCCAGATGAGGTGCGATCCCTCGCTGCTGCTGCGGGGCTACAGGTCGTGAGAGTCGGTGCCGACGATCGGCTGCGCTGGCTGCTACGGTCTGCTCATGAGTGACCCACGTCCTATCGGCCTCTTCGATTCAGGGATCGGTGGGCTCACCGTTCTCCGCGAGGTGCAGGCGCGCCTCCCAGCCGAATCCACGATCTACATCGGCGACAGCGCCCGTCATCCATATGGCACCCGTAGCGATGTTGAGGTGCGCACCTTTGCCGAGGAGCTTAGTGACGAGTTGGTCGCGCGTGGTGTCAAAGCGATCATCGTTGCCTGCAATACCGCCACGGCCGTCGCATTAGAGCATCTTCGCGAGCGGCATCCTGCAACGCCCATTATTGGCGTCATTCGGCCGGGAGCGGCAGCAGCGGCGCTCGCGACGCGCACCGGTCGGGTCGGCGTGCTGGCGACGGTTGCAACCGTTCGATCACGCGCCTACTTTGCCGCCATCAAAGATGAGAACCCAGGCACGTTGGTTATTGAGCGGGCCGCCTCAGAACTCGTACCACTGATTGAGTCGGGGCTTACGGACACGCAAGCGATGAGCGACGCCATCCATGCGGCGATTGATCCGTTTCTGGCTGGAGAGCCGAGCCAACGCATCGACACCCTGCTACTTGGCTGCACGCACTTCCCCCTGATTCGCGGCGTGATTGATGCAGCGCTCGGTGCCCCGATTGCTGTGGTCGATTCTGCTGCAGCAACGGCGAGCTTCTTGCAGGAGATTATTTCGGTGAACGGACTCGAAGCACCTGGATCGAGCCGCGGAACGGCGGCTGACCCCGGCCATCTTGGGCACACCGCGCCCACGTCAGCGCCCGTAGCCCCTGGGCACCAGATCTTCACGACAGGGGATCCTGTTGCCGTGGATGCGCTTGCTGCCCGACTCTTTGGTGAGGCAGCACCGCGCGCGCAGCAGATGAGGCTGGGGACGAAGCGGGACTAGCGGCGCTCCAGCGCTGGAAGGATGGCGCGCACAATCTCGGCGGCGTTCTTTGAGGCCAGCGCGAGATACTCCCAGAAACTGAGTGTTGCCTCACCATCCCCAGCGTCGCTCACGCTGCGGATGACGAGCCACGGGATGCCGTGCGTTCGAGCGGCATAGGCAATCGCCGCCCCCTCCATCTCCACAAGGTCTGCTTCGCTGCGCATGGCGATCGCATCACGCACCTTCTGGTCGGCTACGAACCAGTCACCGGTGGCGATGCGGCCGCGACGGAGGTTGATTCCAAGGCGTGTCGTCGTCGGTGTGGCGGCATCAAACGCCGCGGTGACGAGCTCGGGGTCGGCAAGGAGGAGTGGGTCGCCTTTTGATGGAATCTCTGCGCCATATCCGAAGAGCCGAAAGCCATCAGCCTCCGCAGCGGCAAAATCATGCTGAAGAACGCCATCGGCGAGCAGGACGTCGCCAACGCGATACCCCGCATGCAGCGCGCCGGCGGATCCAACCGAGATGACGCACCGCGGTCGAACTGCCAGGGCGGCGGTAACGGCAACCACCGAGGCCACCTTGCCAACGCCACAGCGCAGTAGGGCGACCGGGTGTCCGTCAATGTGACCGATGAGTAGCGCACCCTCTGCAAGTCCAGGAAGTGCGTGCGGAACCAAATCGGTGGTGAGCGCCTCAAGGGCGGCACGCTCCTCGCTGAGCGCGGCGGCAATGAGCGTTGGACCAGATAGACGGAGGTGTTGCTGCATAGCGGTAGGATAGCGGTGTGGAACTGCCCGCTGTTACCAATTCATCGCTGCCGCGACGTCGCAGCATCTTCACGCTCGCGCTTGCACTCCTGCTTGCTGCAGCGTGTGGCACATCAGCTGCTTCGTCTGGGCTGGCTGGTGGCCCTACAGACAGCCCAGATCTTTCGCCAGCCAGCGATACCCGAAGCCCGCTGATTCCGGTCGCTGGATACCGCAGTACCCTCACCGCGCTTACCAGTGTGGGCATTGCGCGCCTCAGCGAGGTGGGAGGAAAGTTTCCGATCACGAAGCTCGTTCTCATCTCAGCGGAGGCCGCCCCCATCCTTGCGGCACTCGGCCTCTCATCCACCGCGATCGCTTCGCGATTAACCCTCGTCGCGGACCGCACCGCCCTCAAGGCGGCACTTGCTGCCGATGAGAATGCGGCAGGGTTCGTGCGGCTCGCCGCGGTTGAGCCAGCACTTCGCACCTTGACGTGGGAGGGTGCTGCAATCGTTGGCGTGAATCGCGTCGCCGCACTCACGGATTGGCCGCTACGCGCTGAGCTCCCAGTTGATGCATCGATACCTGCTGAATGGATCTCAGGTCCGCTCGCCTACGATCCCGCCTCGGCATGGACCCTTGTAGCCGGTGGTGACATCCTGCTCGACCGTGGGGTCTCAGCAGATGCCAAGCGATCGACTCGTGGTGCAGATTCACTCTTTGACGGTGGTTTTGCGGACATCACTGGTACGACCTGCTGCAGCCAGTTCGGTGTCCCCCGAGTCGCCGCGCGCTATGTGCGCGGCGGAGGCGTCAACGGATTGATGCGCTCGCTATTCCATAATGCAGATCTCTCAATTGCTAACTTGGAATCACCAACACCGAAGAAGTGGCGACAGCACAATTCAGGAACCACGTTCACAGGTAATCCTGCTCTTCTTCGCGTTCTGAAAGAGGCGGGAATTGATTTCCTCTCGTTGGCGAACAATCACATCGGTGATGGTGGCGTCTCGCGTATACCGGAAACGGTTGCCGCGGTGAAAGCTGCCGGCATGGGCAGCGGAGGCGCTGGTGCCAACCTCGCTGAAGCTCAGCGCCCGTGGCTCACCAGCGTTGGCGGGGTCACTGTTGGCATCGTCGCTGTTGATCAGGTCAACCCGAGTACCCATGCCCGGGTAGATCGTGCGGGGAGCGCGCCAATCGGCGTCCTAGAGATGCGCGCCTCGATTGCGGCGGCTCGGGCCGCTGGTGCCGACGTCGTTATCGTTTTCCCGCATTGGGGCTTGGAGTTCCAGGCACAGCCAACCGCCTCACAGCGCAGGTTTGCTAAGCGGGCGATCGAGGCTGGAGCGGACATGATTCTCGGATCGCACTCGCATTGGGCTAGCGCAATGGAGATCATTAACGACAAACCCGTCTTCTACTCAATGGGGAACTTTATTTTCGATCAGAACTGGTCGGTGGAGACGTCGCAGGGCCTCGTCATTGAGTCAACCTTCATTGGTTCGCGTCTTGTCAGCACGCGCATGTTGCCGACGGTAATCTTGAGGCAGTCCCAACCAAACTTTGTCGATATCGCCACTGACGGGGTGCCGATCATGAATCGTGTTTGGAAGGGCTCGAAAGGCCTGCCGCGCTGGTAGCCCGAGCCTGATCGCCCTAGGAGTCGAGCGACTCGTTCTTCTCTAAATCCACCACCGCCGTTCGCAGACCGATCGGCTCGCGCCCCGAGAGCAGCGCTTCAGCGATGGCGAGATCGGGATCTTCCTCCTCGCCTTCGTCAGCGCCAGGGGCACCCGCTCTATCGTGCATGAGGAGGCGTGTTTCGCCCTCTTCGGAAGAGACGCCAACCGCTGCAACCAGGCGAGAGTCCACCGCGGCGGCAAAATCGTGCTCGCGCTCAAGCTCTGCAGCGATCGCCTCAATGAGGGTCTCTTCGGTAAAGGTCTCGATCACCCGGCTGCGGGCGGTCTCAACCATGGCCAAAAATTCACTCGGCGCAAAGGCCTCGTCATGAGCGAGGGTCAGCCCAAACGTGAGTTCGTCATCTGCCTCGTGAAGCTCATAGAAGTACATGCCGCGAAGGCTAGCACCCCGCACTGTGCCCCTGCTTGACGCGATTCGGTGAGGCGCGGAAACTGAGTTCATGAAGACCCTAATCCGTCGACGTACGAGTACCACGCGTGGCGCACTGATCTTCCTCGGGCAGGCGCTGATCGTCTCGCTCTTCGTCGTGGAGTTTGGACGAAATTTGATCGGGGTCATTCAGGTCAATGCGCGCTTGGCCCAGCTTCGCGACGAGACGGCCGCACTCCAGGCACGAGCTGATGCCCTGACGGCAGAGCGCGTGCTTCTTGACGATGCGGCGTTCCTCGAGTTGGTCGCTCGTGGGTACAGCCTCGGATCCACAGTGGAGCGCCCGTTCGTCTTGGCGGCTGATGCCCCGCCACTCCCTGAGGACGCGCCAGGGTCGGGGGCACGGCGGATCAGCCCGGAGGCTCCGACGCGCTCGCCACTTGACGCGTGGCTTGATCTACTACTTGGAAGCTAGGGGAGCTACTGCTTCGGCTCTCCAAAGATTGTCCAGTGCCACGCTTTCTCGGCGTCGCCTGTGATTTCAATCGCTACGTGCTTGATCTGCGTGTATTCCTCAAACGAGTAGCGGCTGAGATCTTTGCCAAAACCTGACTGCTTGAAGCCGCCATGTGGCATCTCGCTGAGGAATGGTAGATGGTCGTTGATCAACACAGCGCCAAAGTTGAGTGCCGCTGCCATGCGGTGAGCGCGTGCGACGTCGCTCGTCCAGCAGCTTGAAGCGAGGCCATATGGCGTGTCGTTGGCCAGAGCGATTGCCTCCGCCTCGTCGGTGAATGGCAGGGCGACAAGCACCGGCCCGAAAACCTCCTGCTGCACGATCTCGCTAGATTGCTGTGCGCCGACGATGAGGGTTGGCGCAAAGTAGGCCCCCTCAGCTGGGACGCCGTTTGGACGCGCGCTACCGCCGATCAAGATCTGCGCTCCTGCAGCAACAGCGCGGTCAACAAAGCCAGCAACTCGATCACGGTGCGCGCGCGAGATGAGCGACCCTAGATCGGTCGTTGGGCTGAATGGGTCACCGATGCGTACCTGCGCGGTGAGCTCAGCAATGCGTGCTACCAGGCGATCAAAGATGTCTACCTGCGCATAGAGGCGTGTGGCCGCCGTGCAGTCTTGCCCGCCATTGACGAAGGCTCCGGCCACTGCCCCGCGCGCTGCCGCCTCAAGGTCGGCATCTGCAAAGACCACGAACGGCGCCTTGCCGCCAAGCTCAAGATGCAGCCGCTTGAGTGTCGGAGCGCCCGCGGCCATCAGCTCGCGACCGGTTGCGCTGTCTCCAGTGAGGGAGATGATGTCGATTCGCGGGTCTGCGGCGAATTGCGCACCGATCTGCGCGCCTGGCCCAGTGATGACATTGATGACGCCAGCAGGAAATCCAACGTCTCGCGCTAATTCGACAAGTCGGAGTGCAGCAAGTGGTGTGGCGCTGGCTGGCTTCATAATCACGGTGTTTCCCGCTGCGAGAGCCGGCGCCGCCTGCCAGACCGCCATGGCGAGCGGATAATTCCACGGCGCAATGAGTGCCGCAACGCCAATCGGCTCTCGCCGAATCATCGACGTGTGGTTGCCCGTGTATTCACCGGCGGCAATCCCTTCGGGAGCGCGCAGAATGCCAGCGAAGTAGCGCAAATGGTCAATGACAGCGGGAATGTCGCCATCGCGTCGTAACTTACGGGCAGTACCCGTCTGCCAAACCTCCAGGTCGGCAAAGTGATCGGCCTCGCGCTCGACGGCGTCGGCAAGCGCAAGGAGAAGTCGCGCCCGTTCAGCGGGGAGGGCGGTGCGCCACCCGCCAGAGTCAAACGCACGTCGCGCCGCACTGATGGCGGCGTCAACGTCGGCTGGGGTGGCGTGTGGGATCTCACCGATTGCCACGCCGCTCGCTGGATGACGCAGGGTAAAGGTGCCGCCGCCGGTCGCCCCGCGCGATGCGCCGTCAATCAGCATTGTCGGGGTGAATGGTGGGACTGGTTTCTGAGGTTGGGTTGCCATGCGCGAAGGGTAGGCGATACGCCGCGTCGCTGGAAGTGGTCGGCGCGCTAGGATGCACCCATGCCAAGTGAGCAGACTCCGAAGGGCGCAGCACCGCGACGAACGTCTGCGCGCGCTGCCATCGAGGCGTCCCCCGCACCCAACGCGACCGTGGCACCCGCAAGCTCGGGCCTCGCGGGCAGCAGCCCCTGGGCATACGCCCCAGCCCCGGAATCCCGCGAGATCGTCACGATTCGTCAGCGCTACGGCCTCTTCATCGACGGGAAGGAGCGCGCCCCTTCAGGCGGCGAGGTCACTATCACGTACAACCCAGCCACCGAGGAGCCTCTGGCTGAGATCGCGAAGGGAACCCCTGCCGACGCTGACCGTGCCATCGAGGCCGCCGACCGCGCCTATCGCAAGGTCTGGTCGAAGCTCCACCCACGCGAGCGCGCTAAGTACCTCTACCGCATCAGCCGAATTCTGCAGGAGCGCAGCCGCGAGTTTGCTGTCACCGAAACGATGGACGCAGGGAAGCCGATCCGCGAGTCGCGCGACGTGGATGTGCCGCTCGCTGCCGCGCACTTTTGGTATTACGCCGGCTGGGCCGACAAGCTTGAGTACGCCGTCCCAGGCCGCCGACCGGAGGCCCATGGTGTCGTCGGACAGGTCATCCCGTGGAACTTTCCACTCCTCATGTTGGCGTGGAAGATCGCGCCAGCACTCGCGGCTGGGAACACAGTCGTCTTGAAGCCTGCCTCGACGACGCCGCTCACCGCGCTCCTTTTCGCCGATGTCTGCCGCCAGGCCGAACTTCCCGATGGCGTTGTCAATATCGTCACCGGCCCAGGCAGCACCGGCATGTCAATCGTCACCGACCCGCGCGTCGCGAAAGTCGCCTTTACTGGCAGCACCTCGGTCGGCGTAACCATTGCGAAGGGGATCGCCGGACAGGGGAAGGGTCTCACCCTTGAACTCGGTGGCAAGGCGGCCAACATCGTCTTCGAAGATGCGGCGCTCGATCAGGCGGTCGAAGGCGTCGTCAACGGCATCTTCTTTAACCAGGGCGAAGTCTGCTGCGCCGGCAGCCGCCTCCTTGTGCAGGAGTCCATCGCCGACGAGTTCCTCGCCCGCCTTCGTGATCGAATGTCGATGTTACGCATCGGCGATCCAATGGATAAGAACACCGATATCGGCGCGATCAACTCGAAAGCTCAGATGGAGACCATTGGTGAGCTCGTTGCGAGTGGCGTTGCCGAGGGTGCGGAGATCTGGCAGCCCGCCTGTGATCTGCCAACGCGCGGCTGGTTCTTCCGTCCAACGCTTTTCATCAACGTGGCGCAAAGCCACCGTATTGCTCGCGAAGAGATATTCGGACCGGTCTTGGCGACGATCACGTTCCGCACGGTTGCTGAGGCAATTGAGAAGGCGAATAACACGGCCTACGGTCTCTCCGCGGGCATCTGGACGGAGAAGGGGAGTCGCATTCTGCAAGTCGCTAGCGCGCTCAAGGCGGGTGTCGTCTGGGCCAATACGTTCAACCGATTCGATCCAACCGCGCCGTTCGGTGGCTACAAAGAGTCTGGTTATGGACGCGAAGGCGGCATGCAAGGCTTGCACGCCTACCTGAGGAGCTCCTAATCATGGGGAAGAAGTCGAAGCGCGCCGAGAAGCTCAACCTCCCGCTGGCACTTGAACCAACTGAGGCCTCCGAGCGCCTTGAGGTGCGCCGCACCGCCAAGCTCTACATCGGTGGTGCGTTCCCACGCAGCGAATCTGGTCGCAGCCGTGAAGTCAAACTTGCAAAAGGTGGCGTCGCAAATATTGCTGGCGGTTCGCGCAAGGACCTCCGCGAGGCGGTTCGCGTCGCGCGTATTGCCGCCGAGCCGTGGGCCGCTCGTACCGCCATGGTGCGCGGACAGATTCTCTATCGCGTTGCGGAGCTGATGGAGGGACGCGCAGCGCAATTCCGCGATGACCTGATCAACCACGGCTCGTCTAAGTCCGATGCGGCCACCGAGGTATCTGCGGCAATTGACCGAATGGTCTGGTACGCAGGCTGGCCCGATAAACTGTCAGCGGTGCTGGGTGGCACGAACCCAGTCGCCTCGTCGCACTTCGTCTTCACCCTGCCAGAGCCGACCGGTGTCATCGCCTGCATGGCGCCGGAATCATCGCCTCTCCTCGGTCTTGTCTCGCGCCTCGGCGGCATCCTCGCGGGCGGAAATGTGGCGATCGTCCTTGCGAGCGAATCGGCACCACTCCCCGCCGTGACCCTGGCCGAAACACTCGCAGTGAGCGATGTTCCAGCTGGTGTCGTCAACATCATCACTGCGCGCCGCGCAGAACTGCTCCCGCACCTGGTGCGCCACGCCGACATCGATGGCTATGACCTGTGGGGCTGCCCCGACGAGCTTCTTGCTGAGGCGGAGCAGGGTGCCGCCGAGCATGTCGCCCGCGTTGCGCGACGTCCTTATGGCGTAAAGGATCGCGCCGATGCATTTGATGGTGAGCGCGGCGAGCGCATTGACGGCATTACTGCCTTCCTTGAAATGAAGACCGTCTGGCACCCGATCGGCTCATAGCCGATGCAACCGCGCCGGTGAGGCGCACCCTAGCGATACGCTCTAGTCGAGCGTGAAATCGTCTGGATCGGCGTACGCACCCGTCGCCTCTTTTTCAAGTTGCATCAGCAGGTCGTTAACTAGGCTCGATGCGCCGAACCGGAAACGGTCGGGGGTCAACCAGTCCGGGCCGAGGGTCTCGTGTACAACGACCAAGTACTGAATCGCCTCTTTCGCCGTGCGAATGCCGCCTGCAGGTTTCATGCCCACCACCTTGCCAGTGCGGTTCCAATGCTCGCGAATCGTCTCCAGCATGACGAGGGTCACTGGGAGGGTCGCCGCTGGTGTGACCTTCCCCGTGGATGTCTTAATGAAATCGCCTCCGGCCGCAATCGCCAATGCCGATGCGCGGCGCACATCGTCATAGGTTCCGAGTTCGCCCGTCTCCAGGATGACCTTCAAATGTGCAGGGCCGCAGGCCTCTTTGACAGCCACAATCTCGTCCCACACCTTGGCATAGTTGCCGGCAAGGAATGCGCCGCGGTCAATCACCATGTCGATCTCGTCAGCGCCAGCGGCAACGGCATGTTTTGTTTCAGCGATCTTCAAGTCAATCCACGAGCGGCCGCTCGGAAAGGCGGTGGCAACGGCGGCAACCTTAACGGTGCTCCCCCTCAGTGACTCCTTCGCTACTCCCACGAGATCGGGGTAACAGCATAGCGCCGCGACCGATGGCATTGAAGGGTCTCCAGGCAGCGGGCGCATCGCCTTCGTCGCCAGCTGGCGGATCTTTCCTGGCGTGTCCTTCCCTTCGAGGGTAGTGATATCGCACATGCTCAGTGCAAGGCGGAGTGCCCAGACCTTTGAGGACTTCTTAATCGAGCGAGTTTTGAGGGTGGCGACACGCTCTTCGATGCCAATACGGTCAACCGGGGTGGCATCACGGAGCCAGGCCCCGAGCGCTCGTGAATCTGTGGCAACGGGTAGCGATGACGTCATATGGTGCGAGTATCCTCTCTCTCGCTGAGATGCGCACGTGGGTGTGCAACCTGCGAGACAGTAGACGGGGAGGGGAGCTGTGGAGTTCCAGCGCGCCGACGATGCTCGTCGCCTCTTTTTCGAGATGCCGAAGCCGGAGTTGCACCTTCACCTCGATGGCTCACTTGATCCTGCCCTCGCCCTCGAACTTGCCGCTACGCGCAAGGTTGATGCCCCGCGGGACTGGGCTGGGATGCGCGCCGCCCTCGTCGCCCCTGAACGTTGCGCCGATCAGGCCGATCTCCTTCGCGCGTTTGACCTGCCGATTGCCCTGCTACAAGATGCCGAGGCGCTCGACCGCGCCGCCGAACAGCTGGTGCGCGCGAAAGCGGCAGAAAACGTTGCCTACCTTGAGATGCGGTGGGGGCCACATCTGCATACCGCAAAGGGCCTCACACAGTCGCAGGTGATCGCCGCCGTGGCGGCGGGATCTCGCCGTGCCGCAGCGTCAACTGGAATCGAGGTGCGCTTGATCGTTACCGCCCTCCGCTCACATTCACTCGAAGAAAATCGCAATCTCGCAACAGCCGCCGTCGCTGCGCAAGACCTCGGTGTCGTTGCATTCGATCTGGCCGGTCGCGAGGCCGCCTTCCCAGACCCCCTAATGTTTAAGGAGTCCTTTGACATTGCGCGCACCGGCGGGCTCGCCATCACGCTCCACGCTGGTGAATGGGGCGGGGCTGCGCAGGTTCGCCGTGCCCTAGAGGTGCAGCCTGCACGCATCGCCCATGGCGGTGTTGCCGTCGACGATCCCTCGCTTTGCGCTGAGCTCGCTGCCCGCAATGTCTCGCTCGACCTCTGCCCCACGAGCAATACGCAGGCCGCCATCGTTGCTGGCTATGGCGATTTTCCGATCGCCGAGCTCCGACGGCGAGGCGTGCCGATCACTCTCAATACCGACGACCTCGTAGTAAGCGATGTCACCCTCTCCGAGGAGTACCTCCACGTTCACCGTCGGTTAAACCTTCCCGTGACCGATCTGATCGCCCTCGCGCAGGCGGGCTACGACGTTGCCTTTGCTGAGCAGGGAACCAAAGTTCGTCTCAGGAAGGCACTTGATGCTTGGCTCGCCGCACGGGGAATGTAACAGAGCCACCACTCTCTCTCGCTACCGAATTGCAATGCGTGCGCACGGAGTGGCGATTTAAGGCACAATGCCGCCACGG
>RFPZ01000039.1 GCA_009925905.1 Candidatus Aquidulcis frankliniae | reverse complement strand
CTGATCCATCAGCTCTCTGCCGGCTACAAGCCATGGGTTGGTGAGATCCCGCACCGCACTAATGGTTGTCTCATCTCTGACCGAACGGGCGTCACTACCGGATACGCGCTCTACGGCATTCAGGAGCGTGGCGAGCTCTTCGTGAATGAGGGCGAGCAGACCTATGAGGGGCAGATCATCGGCGAGAGCGCGAAGCCTGGCGACATGGATGTGAATGCCGTGCGCGAGAAGAAGCTCACGAACATGCGTACCCACTCACATGATGAGGCGATTCGACTAACGCCTCCACGCCGCATGGCGTTGGAGAACGCATTGGAGTTCATCGGTCCTGACGAACTCATTGAAGTCACCCCTTCAGCGCTGCGCCTACGCAAGCGCCTCTTGAACGAGAATGACCGACGCCGAGACGCGGGCCGCCGCGCCGAGATGCGGGAGTCCCAGTAGCCTTCGTTCGATGACGCCACCTCGCATCTTCTTGGATCACGCCGCGGGTTCGCCGACACCTCCAGAGATCGTGGAACTAATGTCGGATTTGCAGCGTGCCGGAATTGGCAATCCAAATGGTGGTCATACCGAGGCCCGGCGTGCACGAGCGATCCTTGATGACGCTCGGGCCAGCCTTGCCGAGGACTTTGGCGTGGAGCCGCGTCAGATCACCTTCACGGCTACCGCCTCTGAGGCGCTCGCCCTTGGTCTGAACTCTGCTGTCTCGCCGAACGGCTCCCTGGTGACCACCGCGGGGGAGCACCGCGGATCCCGCGCCCTTGCGGCGCGGCACGCTTCCTCAGGCGGATCTGTTGAGCTTCTGGATCTGGACCGGCTGGGCGTAATGCAGGTTGCATCGCTACGTGCTGATCTCTCTGGAGCCGTGGGGCTGTTCGCTCTCGCGTCAGGAGAGGTTGGCACTATCCAGCCGTGGACGACCTTCGCCACGGCGTGGCGCTCGTCCGGCGGTGGCGCACTTGTGGTCGATGCAGTGCAGGCGGCGTACCACCGCCCTCTCGACGTTCGGACAATAGGCGCTTCACACCTTGCCGTCGGCTCCGCGAAGATCGGTGGTCCATTCGGCATTGCCGCCCTGATCAGCGCACCAGAAACGAAAGTGCGACCACTTGTGGTTGGCGGCGGTCAGGAACGCGGTCGTCGTGGCGGAACAGAGGCGGTTGTTCTTGCAGCCGGATTCGCCGCCGCGTATCGCGCACACCGTTTGCGGGCTGAACAAACACGCCAGCATCTGGTTGCGCTCACCAACGTGTTTGACGATGCCCTAGGTTCGCTCACCTCTCTCGGGTTAGTGCCGACCGGCGCACCCTTTACGAGCGAGACTCGCCTCGCTGGGCATCGTTCTTATGCAGTAGATTGGGCGCTCGGCGATGATCTTGTTGCGGCACTTGATCACGCAGGGATCGCCGTTTCGACGGGTTCGGCCTGTATCAGCGGATCACGTGAGCCGTCGGAGGCACTTCGAGCGATGGGGCACACCGCTGGAGAATCCCGCGGCGGCCTGCGCCTTACCTTTGGGCGCACATCAACGATCGAGGAGGCGCGTCACGCTGCATCAATCATGCGCGTAGTTCTCGAACGCGTGCGTACTGCGGTGCCAGCATGACGCTCACAGTAACTCCGCTCGGCGGTTTACCCATTGGCTGGCAGGCTGCGCCTGAGGCAAACAGTCCAGAGCGCGTGCTCGTCGCGCTCTCTGGCGGGGTTGACTCTTCGGTTGCTGCCGCGCTCCTGGTTGAGGCCGGTCACGAAGTCGTTGGAGTCTGGATGCGACTCCATAGCGCCGCCGATCAGCGCGACGGTCACCGCAAGAGCTGCTGCACGCTTGATGCTGCCGACGATGCCCGTCGCGTTGCAGATCATCTCGGCATCCCGTTCCACATTCAGAATCTCGAGCAGGAGTTCGCCGACGCCGTGTTGGAACCATTTTTGGCGGCATACCAGAGCGGCGAAACGCCGAGCCCTTGTGTTGGATGCAATACCGCGGTGAAATTTGGCGCACTCGTCGGTAAGGGGAGTGCTCTTTTCGGTTGTGATGCCGTTGCGACCGGGCACTATGCACGGCGCGCCATCTCGGACGACGGTCGTTCGTGGCGGCTGCGTGCCGCTGTCGATACCGAGAAGGACCAGACGTACTTCCTGCACGGACTCGACAGCGCTGCGATTGCACGCGCGCGATTCCCGCTGGGAGGCCTGACGAAGCCTGAGGTGCGCGAGATCGCACGCACGCGTGGCCTCGTGACGGCAGAGAAGCCCGAGAGTCAAGAGATCTGCTTCGTCCCCGACGGCGATTACCGCAGCCTGTTGCGCGAACGTGGGGCCGTGCGCGGCGAGGGAGAAGTTGTTGACGAATCTGGCGCCGTGGTTGGAACGCATACCGGAAGCGAGGGATTCACCGTTGGACAGCGTAGGGGTCTCCCAGGGAGTGGTGTTTCTGCTCGCTACGTCAGCTCGGTTGACCCCGTGACCAATCGGATAACCATTGCGCCACGTTCAGCACTCGACGTGCGGAACATTGCACTCGTAGATGCGGCAACTCCAGAGGGGCCAATTGCGAGCGGCAGGCAGGTGCAGGGCCTGGCGCGCATTCGACATCGCGGTGCACTTGCGCAGGGCACGGTGACAGGGATCGGTGATGGCGCTGCCACACTCGCGCTGAACGATCCGCTCTGGGCACCATCGCCAGGGCAGACGGTAGTGCTCTACGACGGCGAAACTCTGGTGGCCGGTGCCCGCATTGCCCGACCGCAACTTGCCCGACCGCAGCAGTCCGCATGATTGAACCAGCGCCGCTACTCATCGCCCTCTCCGTTGGGGTGGCACTGCTGGCTGGGCGACTCCTGTCTGCACGTGCCTCGCTTCCGATTGGGCTGCTCGGCGCTGTACTTGGCGCCCTGCTGTTTCAGGTTGCCGCAGAGCGTCTGCTGGGCGGGCTCTACCCGGTGGGTGGCACGGCGTGGCCGGCCCCGCTGGTCGGCGCGCTCCTCGGTGAGCGGCTGACCGCACGGATTGCCACCGATTGGGAGCGAGGGCAACGACCCTAAGGCTGGGACCCCCTCGGGTACACTCCGAGCGTGGAACGCGATCCTCGAATCCCAACGCACAGCGCCGCCGACCTTCGGTCTCGGTTTGTGGCGTTCTTTGAGGCGCGCGGACACACCCAGGTACCAAGCGCCTCGCTCGTTCCCGCTGGCGACGCCACCCTCCTGTTCACCAACTCGGGCATGGTGCAGTTCAAAGAGCTCTTTAGCGGTGCGGAGACCCGCTCGTATCGCCGCGCCGTTGACTACCAGCGTTGCCTCCGCGTTGCCGGGAAGCACAACGACTTTGAAGAGGTCGGCCGAACACCACGACACCACACTCTCTTCGAGATGCTCGGCTCTTGGTCCTTCGGCGACTACTTCAAGCGTGACGCAATCCTGTGGGCCTGGGAGTTCCTCACCGTCGAGGTGGGGATCCCAGCTGATCGCCTCGCCGTTACGGTTTACAGCGACGATCAAGAGTCCGCCGACATCTGGCTGAAGGAGGTCGGCGTTCCTGCCGATCGACTTGCGCGCTGGGGTGACGTCGACAAGGGGAACGACGCGAACTTCTGGCGTATGGCCGAGACGGGTCCATGTGGTCCCTGCTCAGAGATCCACTTTGATCGCGGCGCAGATCTCTCCTGTGGTGCCGACTGCCTTCCGGATCACTCCGAACACTGCCCACGTTGGCTAGAGGTGTGGAATCTCGTCTTTATGCAGTACGAGCAGCACCCTGATGGCCGACGCACCGAACTCCCGTTCAAGAGTGTTGATACCGGCATGGGCCTGGAGCGCCTCGCCAGCGTTTCGCAGCAGGTACTCTCCAATTACGACACCGACCTCTTTCTGCCAATCCACGCCGCGATGCGCAAAATCACCAAGCACTCCATGGCCGAGTTTGATGCGCAGCGCTTCAGCTACCAGGTCATTGCCGATCACTCGCGCGCCGTAACCTTCTTGCTCGCCGACGGCGTGCGACCAGGGAATGAAGGGCGTGGCTATGTCTTGCGCCGCATCATCCGCCGAGCGGTTCGCCATGCGCGACTCCTTGGCATCACCAAGCCATTCCTCGGCACCATCGCTCGCGAAGTTGTGGCAATCATGGGGCCGTCATATCCGTACCTGCGCGATGCGGAGTCGGCGATCATTGAAGGAATTGAGCGCGAGGAGGCGCAGTTTGCACGAACGCTGGATGCCGGTTCGAGCCTGCTCGGCGGTGCCCTCACCGAGATCGGGGCAGGGGAGAGCGTCGTTGGCCGTCGCGCTGACGATTTGCCAACCACAAGCCCAACATTGAGTGGCGAAATTGCCTTCAAGCTGCACGACACGTATGGCTTCCCAATCGATCTCACAATTGAACTCGCCGCGGAGCGTGGCGTCGCCGTTGACCGAGCGGGATTTGAGCGCGCCCTTGCCGAGCAGCGCGAGCGCAGCCGCGGTGGCAAGAAGGCCGCTCTGGCGGAGATCGCCGTGACGAACGCACTCTACGAAGAAATCTTGCGACGTGTGGGTGAGACAGACTTCACCGGGTACGAGCATCTAGAGACGGAAAGCAGCATCGTTGGGCTACTTCGCGACGGTGCCGAGGTCCCTGCGCTGACGGCGGGCGAGGAGGGCCAACTGATAGTTGGCCGCACTCCGTTCTACTCCGAGCGCGGCGGACAGGTGGGCGACGCTGGGCAAGTCCTCAATGCCAACGGGAAGCTAGTGGCCGAGATAAGCGACACACAGCGACCCGTCGGCGCACTCACCATTCATACGATCCGCGTAGCCGAGACCATGAAGGTGGGCGATGCCGTCGTCATGCGAGTAGATCCGGTGCGTCGCGCCGCCACGATGCGCAATCACACTGCGACACACGTGCTGCACCGAGCGATCCGAATCGTTGCGGGTGCGGACGCAAAGCAGCGGGGCTCGCTCGTACATCCTGACTATCTCCGGTTTGACTACCCACTCGAGCGGCCGTTGACCCGTGACGAGCGGGACCAGACGGAGGCCGAGGTGCGCCGTGCAATTCGTGAGGACATGGCAGTCGTCGTTACACACATGAGCATGGGCGACGCGGTGAAGGCCGGCGCCGATGCTTTTTTCGATGAAAAGTATGGTGAAGTTGTGCGCACCGTGCGCATGGAGGAGTACTCGCACGAACTCTGTGGTGGCACCCACTGTCGCGCTACCGGTCAGATCGGCAGTTTCGTAATCACCAGCGAGCGAAGCATTGGCTCTGGCCTGCGTCGCATCGAGGCACTCACAGGAGCCGCTGCTGACGAATACCTGCGCCAGCAGTCGCGAACCCTTGAGGCGAGTGCTGAAGCGGCGGGTGCCCAAGATCCCCACACCGTGCCGCAACGCATCGCAGCCCTGCAGGCGGAGCTAAAGGAGGCGAAGCGCCGAGCGAAGGCGGGCGGATCGGCTCGCATTGACCTTGCCGCCCTCGCAGCGCAGGCGAAGAAGCATGGCCCAGTCTCACTCCTTGTGACGACGCTGGATTTGGAGGATGACGAGGCCATGAAGGAGGCGGCGAAGCAGCTCCGCAAGAAAATGGGTGCTGGCGTCCTTGCGCTCGTGCGTCCCGCCGAAAGCCCAGAGATCTTCGTCTCCGTAGAGGGGAGCGCGGAGCATGACGCTGGCGCACTTGCTGCCGCAGCTGCGACTGCACTTGGTGGACGCGGAGGCGGACGTCCCGCGATGGGCCAAGGTCGCGGGGCGGTGGGCAGCAGCGCTGATGAGGCGGCCAACGTACTCGCGAAGGCTCTCGGCGTAGCGGTGACTCGTTTGTGAGCAGTGCGCCACCACGCCGCTTACTTGGCATCGATCTTGGCGAACGCCGCATCGGGCTAGCCCTTCGCGACGGCTCTACCGCTCCGCGTGGACTGCCAACGATGATGCGTCGCCTTACGCCTGCGGCGGATAGCGAGCGACTTCGCACCATTGTTGCCGAGGGGCATGTGACGGAACTTGTGGTGGGACTTCCACTCCACAGCGATGGACGCCTAAGCCCACAAGCGACCGCCACGCTTCACTGGGCGACAGAGGTTGGCTGGGCGCTACAACTCCCGGTGACCTTCGTTGACGAGCGTTATTCGTCGCAGCGTGCGGAGGCATCACTCGGTCGCGCGCCCCGAGGGAGTAATGGAAGCGCACCTGGGCCGGCCCGACGAGAGGCGCGACGTGCCGCTGTTGATCGTGAAGCTGCACGGCTGATTCTTGAAGATGCGCTAAACCCAGAACTTCTCATCGATCCTACGACGTTGAAGGTTGACCTGCGGGAGTCGGCCAGATGAATCGAACAACCATCGTGCGCGCGATCGCTGGAGTTCTCATCGCTGCGGTGCTGTTCCGCCTCGCGGCCCCGCCGCTCATCGGAGACACGCTCGTGAGCGCTGGTGTGCGCTCCCCAGGAATCGCGGCACTTCCGATCATCAGCGACATCATTCTGGAGCGTATCGGCACTCGCACAACCGAGCCTGCTGGAACCGATACCACCCTCGTGACGGTGGAGGTTGCTCCAGGAACGGGGACCGCGGCGATCGCCAGTCAGCTGCGCGAAGCGGGGCTGATCGCCGATGAGATCGGCTTCATCTACGCGGTGCGTGCAGCTGGCCTTGATGGAAAACTGCAGGCAGGCACCTTCAAGGTTGCAGCCTCTATGACCCCCACCGAGGTTGCGACGGCGCTGACGGATCCGTACCGCGAACCAACGATCGGTGTGGACATTCGCGCCGGACTTCGAATTGAGCAGATCGTTGCGAAGTTGACCACACTTGAACTCCCATTTGAGCCGGCCGATGTACTGAGCATCCTGCGCGAACCGAGCGCCGAGTTGATCGCCGACTACCCATGGCTTGACCTACCGAAGGGGGGAACCCTTGAAGGTCGCCTGGGATCTGGCTCCCTGAGCGTGCCGGTCTCGGCAACTGCTGAGACGTTCGTGCGCATCCTGCTTGATCGTTTTGCAGAGCAGGTACCGGAGCAGTATCGAGGCAGTTTTGGCGGATATTCGTTCAATCAGATCTTGACCCTCGCCTCAATCGTGGAGAAGGAGGCGGCAGTGGATGATGAGCGGCCGCGCATGGCCGGCGTGTATACGTATCGTCTTCAGCTTGGGCAAGGTCTCTTCGCCGATCCCACGATCATTTGGGTTGCTGACTCTGCTTCGCTTCGGAAACTTACGCTTGCAAAGTGGGCCAGCTACGAGTTCTGGAAGTTCCCAGCAAAACCGTATTCCGGTTTGATCCCGCCGCGCGTCCCCGCTGACCTCGTCCCATGGAACACCTTCGTTCGTGGCGGAATCCCGCCTGCGCCGCTTTGCTCTCCAACGCTTGCCTCCATCATTGCGGCGCGAGAGCCAGATTCCAGTCGCAAGGAGCTCTACTTTGTCTTGATCCCAGATAGCGGCGGTCGTCATGACTTCAGTAAAACCCTCGCTGAACATGAGGCGAAGGCTCGAAAGTACGGCTGGAAATAATGCCTGTGCGCACCTCGCTGCCGTTGCCTGAAGAGTTCGCTCCGGCGCCGACAGCAGATGATGTTGCGCGATGGCGCGCGGCCGACCATGCGGCGCGACCGTATCGGCTTGCCACTCTCCGAGCACGAGCTGCAGTGGAGCGTCTCGACGCGCTGCTGCTTACCTCGCATGCTGATGCCCGCTACTTTTCGGGAATGGAGTTCGGACCGAATGAGGAGCCCGTTGCTGGCTCCAGTGGCTGGCTCTTGGTCAGCGGCGAGGATCTTGCCGTACTCGTGGACTCGCGCTACACGGTGCAGGCGCGACGCGAGGCACCGTTTGCCACGGCGCTCGACTACGGGAGCGATGCGGGCGAGGCGATCGGTCGCTGGTTGGTTGCCCATGGCGTACGACGTTGTGGTTTAGATCCACAGGCGGTGCGACACGCCGTCTGGGAGCGCATCGCAGCGACAGCGACGGGTATAGAGCTGGTACCGGTAAAGGGGTTCGGCGGTGTACAGCGCGCGCGCAAAGAGCCAGCAGAGATTGAGCGAATTACGGCCGCGTGTGCCGTCGCGGACCGCGCGCTGGCGCGACTCTTGCCCCAGATTCGTCCAGGCGTCACCGAATCAGCGCTGGCATGGTCACTGGAGCGCAGCATGCGTGAGGATGGTGCAGAGGCGCTCGCCTTTGATGTGGCCGCCCTCGCTGGCGGCAATGCCGCACTGCCGCATGGGAGTCCGAGCGCACGTGAGCTCGTGCGCGGTGAAGTGATTCTCTTCGATTTTGGCGCGCAGGTCGCCGGCTACCGCAGTGACATGACCCGAACCCTCTTCGTGGGGGCCGCGAGCGATTCTGACCTAGCTCTGTACGAACAGGTCCACCGCGGGCAGGCGGCGACATTTGACCATTTGCGACGCGCGATTGCAGCACCAACAGCCACGATGCCCTCAGGCCGCAGCTGCGACGAAGAGACTCGGCGGGTAATGGGCGCAGGGGTCGGCATCTATGACCACGGGCTAGGGCACGGCATCGGTCTTCAGACACATGAGGCACCGAGCCTCTCTCGTGCCGCGAGCACGGACCCGCTCCCATCGCCAACGGTTTTTAGCGTTGAGCCAGGGATCTACCTCGAGGATCAGATCGGGATTCGCATTGAAGACCTCGTTGCCGTTGATGCCATGAAGGGAACGCTAGAGGTGCTCACACGCTTTCCGTCGGACCCCATAATCGTCGGCTGACGGCTAGAATGCCCCTGATGCACACGTCGCCGCAGCGTACGGCCCAATAGAGGAGAGCCCCACATGATCTCGACCGGTGAACTGAAGAAGGGTGTCGTTATTGAGCTTGAGGGCGACCTCTGGCAGATCCTTGACTACCACCACATCAAGATGGGACGTGGCTCTGCGCAGGTGCGCATCAAGTTCCGCAACGTCCGTAAGCAGTCCATCGTTGAGAAGACTTTCCAGGCGGGCGAAAAATTCCCACGCGCCACGATGGAACGCCGAACGGCGCAGTTCCTCTTTTCTGAGGGCGACGACTACACCTTCATGGACACCGAAACCTACGATCAGTTCGTGATCACCGCAGAGCAGCTTGGCGATGCGAAGGACTACATTAAGGATGGCCTACTGCTCGATCGCGTGAGCTACGAGGGAGAGACGCTGGGCGTTGAACTTCCGATCAACCTTGACCTTACGGTCACGGAGACTGATCCTGGGTTCGCTGGCGACACGGCGACTGGGACGCGCAAACCAGCAACCCTCGAGACTGGCTTGGTTGTCCAGGTACCGCTCTTCGTAAGCGTGGGTGATGTCATTCGCGTTGATACACGAACGGGCGAGTACCAGACGCGCGTCTGAACCAGCTTGACGCTCCCGTCGAGGCACTGAGTGTCTCTGACGTCGCCGCTCGCATCAAGGAGCGCATAAGCACTGACCATTCGTTAACCGACTGCACCGTTGCGGGCGAGGTGCAGAGCGCCATGCGTAGCTCTGCGGGCCACGAGTACCTCACGCTCCGCGATGAAGAGGCAACGCTCGACGTCGTGCGCTTCCGCGGCGCGATTCGTCCGGGCGAAGAGACTCCAGCAGTGGGCGAAATCGTCGTTGTCCGTGGCCGCATCGATCTGTACAGCCCTCGCAGCCGCTATCAGCTGGTTGCTACGACCGTGGAGCGCGCCGGTGGAATGGGCCTCCTCTCGCGAGAGCTCGAGGCGCTCAAGCGAAAGCTGCAGGCGGAGGGCCTCTTCGACACTGCACGTAAGCGCCCAATCCCGACGGCGCCTCGCGGCATCGGCTTGATCACCTCAACCTCTGGTGCCGTGCTGCACGACGTGTTGCGGGTGCTGCGCCGTGAGGCCCCGCTCGCTCGACTGGTCGTAGTACATACAGCTGTACAGGGTGCTGGTTCCCCCGAAGAGATCGCAAAGGCAATTACGCGCATCGACGCCTGCGCAGCAAAAGAGCGACGCAGTGGCCGCGTAGACGCAATAAGCGTGCTCCTTCTGGCGCGCGGCGGCGGTTCCAGTGACGATCTCGGTGCATTCAACGCTGAGGTTGTACTCCGCGCGATTGCCGCGACTTCAACCCCATTGATCTCCGCAGTTGGGCATGAGTCAGATGTAACGTTTGCCGACCTGGTGGCAGACCTGCGCGCGGGCACACCGAGCATCGGTGCCGCTGCGCTTTCAAGCGATCTCTTGCAGTCGAGGCATGATGTGGCACGCCTTCGAGAACGCGGTGCCCGCGTGCTGGCGTTTGCTCTGGACAAAGCGGAGCGCCGTCTGCAGGAGTTGGCGCGCGCCCTAGATGATGTTGGCCCGCTCGAACGACTTGAACGAGCGGGAGAGCGGGTGGCGCAGCTCTCCGACGATCTGGTCCGCGCGGCGCTTTCACGCCTTCAGGTTGCCGCGACCGGACTCGGGGAGCTGAACCTCCTGCTCGGTGCCCTCTCACCCCAGCGGGTTCTCGCACGTGGATACGCGATCGTGGCGGGGGATGGGGGAAGGGCGCTACGCTCATGGCGCGATGCCCCTATTGGAGCGACACTACAGATCCGCTTCTCGCAGGGTGCCGTTCGGGCAACCGTGACAGAGCGAGTGAAGGAGGTGGCTGATGGCGAAGCGTAAGGTCACCCAGGCACGCGCCACCCGCCGCGAAGCGGGCGACGCGACACTCCCAACCACCTTCGAGGCGACCGTTGCGGAACTCCGCTCCATCGTTGATGATCTCGAGACTCAGGATGCGGATCTTGAGGCCGCAGTAGAGCAGTACGAGAGGGGTATTGCGCTCCAAAAGCACGCCGAGGCTCAGCTTGAGGCGGCACGCCTGCGAGTAGAAGAGTTGCTCCCAGACGGATCAACATCGCTGATCGACGACGAAGAGGAGGACGAGGATGCCTGACGAAGGAGTCGCGCTGCGCGCCGTTGGTGCCGACTCGCTACTCGCTCGCCTTGACGGCCCCGCTGGCCTAAAGACGCTCTCCAGCGCGGAACTTGACCAGATCGCTGAGCAACTTCGCACTGCGATCATCGCCACAACCGCGGTAACGGGCGGGCACCTCGGGCCAAGCCTTGGCGTCGTTGAGCTCACCGTCGCCCTTCATCGCGTGATGAATTCGCCGGTGGATCGCATCGTCTTTGACACGGGCCACCAAGCGTATCCGCACAAGTTGCTCACCGGTCGACTCGCTCGATTCGGTTCACTCCGCCAGCTCGGCGGTATCGGCGGATTCCCCCGTCGAACGGAGTCGCCACACGACGTCTTCGATGGCGGTCATGCTGGCACTGGTATCTCCATCGGCCAAGGACTCGCGTTGGCGCGTGATGTTCGTGGCAGCAACGAGAAAGTTGCCGTGGTCGTTGGTGACGCCGCACTGATGAGCGGTCTCAGCCTGGAAGCACTCAACGACATCGGTCATCGCGGCACGCCACTCCTAATCGTTCTAAATGACAACGAGATGTCAATTTCGCCAACGGTCGGCGCGATTTCTACCTATCTCTCCAAGGTGAAGCTTTCAGGACGTTGGCGCGAAAGCAAAGGGTGGTATGACCGCACAATATCCCGCGTACCACTCGTTGGGAAGCACCTCGCCGCATGGTCAAAGAGCGTGCGGCGTTCTGTCGTCGCGTTGGTACAAGAGCCAGGGCGTCTCTTTGAGGATCTCGGTATCACCTATGTGGGCGTGCTCGATGGGCACAATCGAATGCAACTTGAGGAGGCGTTCGCAAAGGCCTTCACCATGAATGGCCCGGTGATCGTGCATGTGCGCACCCAGAAGGGTCGTGGGTACCGCCCAGCAGAGGCCGATCCGATTACCTTCCACGGCGCTGCGCTGCCAAAGATGGAGGTTGGGGCAACTGATAGCTATGGGAAGGCTGGAGCCGACCCGATCGCAACACCGGCTAAGGTGCCGAATTACACTGCTTTCTTCGCCGCTGAGGTGGTTGCCGCAGCTGCGTCCGACAATCGAATCGTTGCCATCACCGCAGGTATGCCAACAGGGACGGGCCTCGACAAATTCGCCGCCGCCTACCCCGATCGTTTCTATGACGTTGGCATTGCCGAGCAGCACGCTGTTGCT
>RFPZ01000038.1 GCA_009925905.1 Candidatus Aquidulcis frankliniae | reverse complement strand
TCTCGATGTGGCGAACGACGACGATCCACGCGCCGATGGTGAGACGCGATTTGGCCGTGGTTTCCGCTCTGCGCGTGCCGGATTTGCTGGTGGCGAGTCATGGCGCGAGGGGAGCGGCACTCCTGGCGCGCCGAGCGGTGCATTTCGCCCGGATCGGGACTTAGAGGCGCGGCGACGTGCCTACAGCGCCGGCGCGCGCTCTGGTTCACTCCGCGTTCCGCATGACGAAGGGATCGACGAGGCGCCGGACGACGACGAGTTCATTGGCGAGGCGCCAGAGCTGCTGCAGCCGGTCGGGCGAATTCCCCCTTGGGGGGCTACTGGCCGCGGCGCCGCAGGTGCTCCGCAATCGGAGGCGGGTACGCCCGTACTCCCACCACTGCGGCCACGCGTCACTGCGCCCGTTCGCGTGCGCATCCCAGGTGAGCGTTACTTCCGTGATGGTGACCGCGTCCTGCATGCCACGTTCGGCGAAGGGATCGTGGTCACGTCAAAGCTGACCCGCCACGATGAGGAGGTCACGATCGCCTTTGCCGGGTCGGGGGTGAAGACACTTGCGGCGAGCATTGCAAATCTGGAGGTGCAGGGATGAACGCGAAGGCTTTCGCACCCGCGGCTCGCTATCGCGAACTCGTTGCGGCAATTACCGAAGCGGATCGTCGCTACTACATTGACGACTCCCCGACGCTCACCGATGCCGAATACGACGCACTCCGCGTTGAACTTAATGCGCTGGAGGCGAACCATCCCGAGCTCGTGACGCCAGACTCACCTTCGCAGCGCGTTGGGGCGAGTGCCGACGATCGCGTGGAGCCAGCGGTCAAGTTGACCGAGGTCCGTCACGAACGTCCGATGCTGAGCCTCTCGAACGCCTTCTCGCCCGAGGAGGTCGTAGACTTCGCTGCCAGCGCGGCGAAGGGGCTCGGCGGTCGTGAACCTGAACTCGTGGCCGAACTAAAGATCGACGGACTCGCGGTGAGCCTCATCTACGAACGCGGCACTCTCGTCCGAGCCGCAACGCGTGGAGACGGCACCACCGGCGAAGATGTCACGGCAAACGTTCGGACGATTCGCTCGATCCCCGCGACGCTCACGAAGCCCGTGAGTTGCGAGGTGCGCGGGGAGATCTATATGCCCAAATCATCGTTTGCAGCGCTGAATGCTGAGCGGGCGGCCGCGGACCTTCCCCTGTACGCAAATCCTCGCAACTCCGCTGCAGGATCACTGCGGCAGAAAGATGCGGCGATTACGGCGCAGCGGAACCTCTCGTTCTTCGCCTACCAGATCTTCGAAGAGCCGGCCCCTACCGCGCAAAGTGCGGCGTTGCGTCGACTCCAGGAACTCGGACTCCCCACGGAGCAGAACGCCCGTGGGGGCCTCACTGGGGTGAGTGCTGCATCGTTTCTCACTGAGTGGGTAGAGAAACGCCGCACGCTTGAGTACGAGACTGATGGCGCAGTGCTCAAGGTGGATTCAGTAGCCGACCAAGAGCAGCTCGGATATATCGCGCGATCCCCAAAATGGGCGATCGCCTACAAGTTCCCACCAGAGCAGGTGACGACCCGACTCCTCCGTATCAGCGTTGAAGTAGGCCGCACCGGGTATCTCACCCCAGTGGCAGAAATGGAGCCTGTTCTCGTTGCTGGTTCAACGGTGCGCCGAGCCACGCTGCACAACATAGATGAGATTCGGCGTAAAGATGTTCGAGTCGGAGACATCGTGGTGCTGCAAAAGGCGGGCGACGTGATTCCTGAGGTGGTGCGTGGGCTTGCGGAGCGCCGCACCTCGCCACTCCCCGAGTTCACCATGCCAACGCACTGTCCATCATGCAACGCCGAAGTTGTGCGCGACGAGGTGCGCCACCGCTGTCCAAACCGTGCCTGCCCAGCACAGAACTTCGAGACGTTGCGCTACGCGGTTGGTCGCGGCGCGCTTGACCTTGAGGGCGTTGGCGAGAAGTTGCTCGCACAACTCGTGGAACGTGGCGTCGTTCGCCGTCTCGGTGATCTCTATCGTCTGACCGCCGAACAGCTCGATGGGCTGGATCGCATGGGAAACCTCAGTGACGGGTCTCGACGCGAGGGGCCGAATCGCATCAGCAATGTGCTCGGCATCATTGAGGCGCGACGAAACCGAGAGCTGTGGCGTGTACTCGTCGCACTTGGCATTCGACATGTTGGTGAGACAACGGCCAAGGATGTGGCAGCGGAACTCCAGCGTCGAGTCCCTCCCACAACTGGAGCCGCGTGGGGTCACGACGTGCTCGCCGCCCTGCGGTTGATGACCGCCGAGGAGTTCACGGCGATCCCAGGGGTCGGGGCGGTGGTTGCGGAGAGCATTGCCTCTGCGTTCACCACCGGCTCTGCTGGCGATTCACTTGAAGATCTGTTTGACGCCGGGCTCATCGTCCTCCCCTCCGCGGCCACACCAGCCGCGTCAGGCGGTCCGCTTTCGGGCCAGGTGGTGGTGGTGACGGGGACCCTGACGGCGACGGGTTGGAGCCGACGCGAGGCGCAGGATCGCATCGCTGCGGCGGGGGGTACGGTTGCCGATGCAGTGACCGCAAAGACGACGCTGCTCGTGGCGGGGGAGAAGGCGGGCTCTAAGCGTGCCGCTGCCGAGAAGCTTGGCATTCGGATCATTGACGAGGCGGGCTTCGTCGCTCTCTTGGGGGGTTGAGCCGTCGGGCGGGTAGGATTCCCGCATGAGTGACCTGACCCGCGCCGAAGTAGAACGCGTCGCCGCACTGGCACGCCTCGGCCTGACCAGCGACGAATTGGGGAAGCTCCAGGGCGACCTGAACCTCATCCTTGAGCAGTGGGCCCACCTCGCCGACGTAGACACCTCGAGCGTGCTCCCAAGCGCACAGACGATCGTGCAGGCGATGCCGCTGCGTGAGGACGCTGCTGAGCCGTCCCTCCCTGTTGACGCCGCCCTACAGAACGCACCAGCCCGAAGCGGTGGCTTTGTGCGCGTGCAGGCGATCCTCTCGGAAGAGGCCGACGGGTGAGTGGGGAGAGCCTGCGTCGCGCAACCGCGACAGAGCTGCGCGCCGCATTCCAATCGGGTGCCGCAACCTCGCGCGCTGTCACCGACGAACTCCTCAACGCTATTGAACGAGAAGACGGCGTCCTGGGCGCTTGGCTGCACCTACGTCACGCGGAGGCGCGCGCTGAGGCCGATCGCGCCGATGCGCGCTACGCGGCGGCACGTGCATCTGGCGCCGCAGCGCTCAACGCACTCCCACGACTCCTCGGCATCCCTGTTGCACTGAAAGACCTCGTCAATCTCACCGGAACTCCAACGACTGCTGGCTCACGAATTCTTGAGGGATATGTCAGCCCTTACGACGCCACCATCGCGGCGCGGCTCAAAGAGGCGGGTGCGGTAATCCTTGGGAAGACCAACATGGACGAGTTCGCAATGGGCTCATCAACTGAGTTCTCGGCATATAAGAAGACGGTGAACCCGTGGGGCATTGATCGTGTGCCAGGTGGATCGTCGGGCGGATCTTCCGCAGCTGTTGCGGCGTACCACGCCCCGCTCTCCATCGGAACCGACACAGGCGGCTCGATTCGTCAGCCTGCCAGCCTCACCGGCATCGTCGGCATCAAGCCAACGTATGGGCGAGTCTCGCGCTACGGCATTGTCGCGTTTGCCTCGTCGCTTGATCAGGTCGGGCCATTCGCACGATCGGCTCAGGATGCAGCGCTCATGCTGCACGCGATCGCTGGTGCGGATCAACATGACGCCACCAGCTCGCGCAGCCCACTCGATGCGACGCTGCTGAACCTCCCGAGCGGTGATGCCGCGGCGTCTGCCATTCGTGGCAAAAGGTTCGCCCTGCCGAAGGAGTACTTTGTCCCGGGCATGGAGCCGGGCGTCGAACGCGCGGTACGCGATGCTGTTGCCGCACTCGAAGCTGCTGGGGGCATCGTTGAGGAGGTCAGCCTCCCCACGACTGAGCACGCGCTTGCTACCTACTACATCGTTGCCCCGGCAGAGGCGTCGGCGAACCTCGCACGCTACGACGGCATTCGTTACGGAGACTCAAAGCATGGTGGTGGGGATCTGTTGAACGGTTACCTTGAAACGCGCGGCCGCGGGTTCGGTCCAGAGGTGCGACGACGCATCATGCTCGGCACCTACGCGCTCTCGGCCGGCTACTACGACGCCTATTACGTGAAGGCACAGAAGGTGCGCACGCTCATTGCGCGAGACTTCGATCGCGTTTGGGAATCTGGCTTTGACGCGATCGTTGCGCCGACGAGCCCGCAGGTTGCCTGGAAGTTCGGCGCCAAGATGAGCGATCCGGTCTCCATGTATCTCGCCGATGCTTGCACCCTGCCGGTGAACATGGCCGGCCTCCCAGGGATCAGCATCCCGTGCGGCCTCTCAGAAGATCTTCCAGTTGGTCTGCAACTAATCGGCAAGCCGTGGTCTGAGGCTGAATTGCTCAGCATCTCGGCTGGCTACGAGGCGCTCACCGCGACCGCGGCATGGCGTGCAGTGGAACCGCATGATCTCGCCAAACTCGGTGGAGGTGCGGTGTGACCGATTTTGCAAAGCGCGCCCTGGCGGACCGAGTCCACGCGGTACCGCCCTCTGGCATTCGACGCTTCTTTGATATCGCCGCAACGATGAGTGACGTGATCAGCCTGGGTGTGGGGGAGCCCGACTTCGACACCCCAGCCCATATCGTCGAGGCGGCGGTGACGAGCCTGCGCGCAGGGCGCACCCACTACACCTCGAACTACGGAACGATCGAGCTGCGCCGTGCCATCGCCGCGAAAATCCAGGAGCGCTCAGGCGTAAGCTACGACCCAGAAAACGAGATCATCGTGACGATCGGCGCATCTGAGGCGGTTGACCTGGCCGTGCGCGGCGTCATAGGCGTGGGCGATCGCATCGTGCTGCCAGAGCCATCGTATGTCGCCTATCTCCCCGCGATCGTCTTTGCGGGTGGCACTGCCGTACCAGTGGCAACGAGCGCCACGGATAACTGGCGTCTTCACGCGGACGCGGTTGATGCAGCTGCTGCGGGCGCCAAGGCGCTCTTCCTCGGCTATCCGTCGAACCCAACGGGGGCTACCCTCGACGAACCGACCCGCGAGGCTCTCGCCAAGATCGCCGCCGCGCGTGACCTTGTGGTGATTAGCGACGAGATCTACGACCGACTCGTGTACGAGGGACCGGCGCACCGCGCCATGTCGGCCTACCCCGGGATGCGTGAGCGGACAATCTTGATCGGTGGCTTCTCGAAGTCGTACGCAATGACAGGGTGGCGAGTTGGGTTCCTCTGCGCCCCGAAGGAGATCGTGGCGGGGCTCGTGAAGATTCACCAGTACGCGATCATGAGCGCGCCAACAATTGCGCAGGATGCTGCGCTTGAAGCACTGACGAACGGCGAACCTGCCCTTGAAGAGATGCGCGCCGCCTACGCGCGACGTCGAACCATCGTGTTGGAGGGCCTCGCGGCTCTTAACCTGCCAACGGGTGCGCCGCAGGGCGCCTTCTACGCCTTCCCCGACATTCGCTCAACTGGCCTCACCGATGAGGTCTTCGCCGAGCGACTCCTCACGGAAGAGCGCGTTGCCGTGATTCCAGGCTCTTCGTTTGGGGCCAGTGGCGTTGGACATGTGCGTATCTGCTACGCCACGTCGGAAGAGAACCTACGCGAAGCTCTGGTGCGCATTGGGCGGTTCGTTGCCAAGGCACGCGGGGTGGCGGCATGACTTGGCATGCCGTGATCGGCATTGAGGTGCACGTGCAGCTCCGCACGGTGACGAAGATGTTCTGCCCCTGCGCGATTCCCGCCGAAGGTGACCTCCCGAACAGCAAGACCTGCCCAACCTGCCTCGGCCTCCCTGGTGCACTCCCTGTGCCAAACAAGGCCGCAATCGAGAAGGTTCTCGCCGTTGGCGCTGCGATTGGAGCAGCCGCCCCAGCGACCACGATCTGGGATCGGAAGAACTACTTCTATCCAGACCTGCCGAAGGGCTATCAGATCAGCCAGCTCGACTTCCCACTCGCCGAGCACGGAACGATTGAGGTGACAACGAGCGCTGGCACGAGTCGCGTGCGCATTCGCCGCGCTCACTTGGAAGAGGATACCGCTCGCCTCCGCCACGAAAAGGGGAGCGACGGAAAGCGCTCAAGTCTCATCGACTACAACCGCTCGGGCGTTGCGTTGCTTGAGATCGTGACCGAGCCCGACATTCGCGACGCTGAGACGGCCCGACGCTACGCCGAAGAGTTGCGCCTCCTACTGCGAACTATCGGCGCCGCTGACGCCGAGATGGAGAACGGGCAGATGCGCGTTGAGGCGAACGTGTCAATTCGCGCAAGTGAGGATGCACCGTTCGGCACACGCACCGAAGTGAAGAATATGAACTCCTTCCGCTCGGTAGAGAAGGCGATCGCCTTTGAGATCGCGCGCCAGGCCGCAATCCTCGAGGCTGGCGAGTCGATCACGCAAGAGACGCGCGGCTGGGACGAGTCAAGTGGAACCACCTACACGATGCGCGCCAAAGAGAACTCGCACGACTATCGTTACTTCCCCGAGCCCGATCTGCCGCCACTCACCATTGAGCCAACCTGGTTGGCTGGGATCGTGTCGAGCATCCCTGAGATCCCTTCGGCTCGACGAGCGCGCTACGTAGAGCAGCTTGCACTCTCTGATTACGACGCCGCTGTGTTGGTCGGCGAGCCGCGAGCCGCCGCGCTTTTCGAGGCGGCACGCGCAGCAGATATAGCCATTGATGCGAAGACGCTTGCTAACTGGGTGACGGGCGAATACTTGCGAGCAGCGAACGAGGGGGCTGCCGAGCCAGATCCGGTTCAGTTCGCTGCGCTGATTGGGGCGGTTTTCCGCAAGGAGATCAACGGCACCACAGGGAAAGAACTCTTCGCCGAACTCCTCGGCGGCAGCTTCGATGTGCGCGCGGCGATCGCTGAGCGCGGCCTCGGGCAGGTTAGCGATGATGGCGCGCTGCAGAAGCTCGCTGCCGAAGTTCTCGCGGCGAATCCACAGGCGCTCGCCGACTGGAAGGCGGGGAAGCAGCAGGCGATCGGATTCTTGGTTGGCCAGGCGATGAAGGCGAGCAAGGGTCGCGGCGACGCGGCAAAGCTTGGGGTTGTCTTCAAGGCCCTGCTGGACGCCTAAGTGCTCGATCTGGTTCGTCTGTTCGTGGGTGGCATCGGCGCTGCCGGATTTGTCTATCTCGCTCTTCGACTCCCGCCGCTGCTTCGAGCCCGCGCCGAGTGGGCAAACCGCATTAGTGCGGCAACGCGGTACGAGGCGTGGCGTGGCACCCCAGGGAGTGGCCCGGACCTTGTTGATCGTCTCGAGGGCGAGTTGATCGCCAATCGACTCCGCAGGCTGATCGGCGTTGGAGTCGCGTCGACTGTGGGAGTGCTTCTCGCTCTGCTGACCTAATCCCCGTAGGCCTCGTCGGGAAGGGGGAGGAGCCACGCCGTCGCAGCCGCGCCTGCCGATTGCCCCGCGGCGACCGATGCAGCCAGCGTTGAGCCAGCCTGGTACGCCATTAAGAACGCTGCAATAAACGCATCGCCACATCCAATCGTAGTCCCGGCTACCGGGACCGCCACGGTGGGATAGAACGTCTCCGATCCGCCCCTACCGTCGGCCACCAAAACGCCCTGTGATCCAAGGGTAATCACCGCAATTTTCTCCGCCTCGAGCACCGCGCGGCGAACCTCTGCGAGTGGGGCTTCATCTCGTGCTCCTGGCCACCCGATGAACGCAAGATCGATGTGTGCGAGTGTGTCGCGGAATCGCTCGGGCGTGTAATGGCGAAATCCAAGGAAATCCGCACTGACGTTCACTCCATGGAGGCGCCCAGACGCGGAGAGCCGGCCCAGCTCTGCAATTGCTCCCTCAACGAGGACGGTATGCCAATGCGTTGCCTTGGCGAGCGCGTCAAGCTCTTCCGGGGTGCAGTGCACCTCTTCCCACACGCCGTCAATGTAGTTATCCATCTGCGGTTGGCGATCAGCTCCGATACGAATATCAATAGACGAGCTCTCTCCCGGGGCTACGAGCGATGCGGGCAGATGTGGAATCTGGTTCCGTTCAAGAAAGGGTACGAACAGCTGTTGATCTCGTGAGCCGATCCGTGTCTGAAGCAGGAACTCCTTGCCAGCAGCCGCCCAGTGGTACGCCATGTTCAGCACACCACCACCAGGAAGGGTACGGCCACTTTCGAGATAGCGATCGCGGCTCGCGGTGCCGAAGAGAACGCTACTCACAGCCCCGATAGTGGCGCGGATCGAGCCTCGCCCGAAGCGAGGAAGCGATCAAGACGCACCTCCACAACCTTGCTTGATTGCCAGAACGCTTCAATCGAGAGGTGACCGCACCCCTCGTCGTGATACCACTCGCGTCGGCCCGGGTTTGTGGTGATCAGCGCAGGGTCGTGGGCTGGCACAACTGCTGGATTGAGCACATACCCGGGGGAGAGAGGATCGCGAATCTGCAGCAGCCCATCACCTCGGAAGCCGCGAGCGCGTGGGGCACGAATTCGTTCGCCCGTCCCAAAGTCCAGCAGGTCCACCGTCTCCTCTGGGGTTGGCGTCACGGTGGGCCAGGCCGGGTCGTCCACCAGCTCCGCAATCACCCGGCGCACCGAGATGTCTTGGTAATGGTTCATTGCGGTATGAGGCTGCTCGTAGTGGTTGTCGTACACGTTCGTTTGATTGTCGTCGTACACGTTGCCACAGGCCTCTACGAGGAAGTTCACCAGCGCAGGACGCTCTCGCAGATAGCGACGATATGCCTCCTCGTATTCACGGATGGCCTCAGATCGTGGCACGATTTTGCCGCGCACAATGTGGGAGATTCTCCACCCGTCACTTCCGAAGCGTTCGCTCAGAAGGGCGTTCCAGCGAGCCTTCTCGGCACCGGAGAATCCAGGAAGTCCAACGGGAATCCAGATCGCCGACAACCGCTCTGCGGTCTCGGCAGACAGGTGAGATTGCCAGTTGTACGTCATGCCGAGGCTCGTGAGTTGGGGCCACTGATGCCGAGGCGCGGCATCTCAATCGCGGGGCACCGGTCTTGTACAAAGTTCATACCAGCGTCGGCTGCGATCTTCGCAGCGGCAGGGCTAATCACCCCGAGCTGGAGCCAGAGTCCAGCTGCGCCGACCCCAACGGCATCACGAGCGATCTCCTCGCACTCTTCGGAGCGACGGAAGACGTCAACGAGATCGATCCGCTCGCCTGCTGGGAGTGAAACGGCGGCAGCCTGCAGTGTTGGGAAGCAGGGGAGGCCCGCCACTCCGTCTCGCAGCGCCTCCGGCGCTGGGTTCACTGGAAGGATCTGCCAGCCAGCTGCGGCGAGTGTGCGCAGGACGCCGTGCGATGGGCGGTCGGGGCGGGGAGATGCGCCGACGATCGCAATCGTGCGCGCCTCCGTCAGTATGCGGTGCATGAGCGCATCCACTGCGGCGGGCTCCGGGGCGCCCCCTTCGGCGGCCTCAATGGCTGCCCGTAGTCGTGCGCGTTCCTGCTCATCCATAGGGGGATAGTACGCCGATCGCTAGACTGCCCCACGTGAGCGCCAAGCCTGACTTTACGCACCTCCACGTCCATAGCGAGTTCAGCCTGCTCGACGGCATGAGCAACCTGGAGTCGCTGATGGAGGAGACGAAGCGCCTCGGGATGGACTCCATTGCCCTCACCGATCATGGGGTCCTCTATGGCGCTGTTCAGTTTGTTCAGGCGGCGAAGCGACACGGGATCAAGCCGATCATTGGCGTTGAGACGTACGTAGCGCGCCGTGGGATGCGCGACAAAGATGGGAAGGCCGACCAGCAGCCGTTCCACCTGATTGCCCTTGCAACGAGCGGAACCGGCTATCGCAACCTCTGCCGCGTTGTGACCGACGCTCATCTTGATGGGCTCTACTACAAGCCGCGTACCGATCACGAGCATCTGGCGCGGCACGCAGAGGGCCTGGTTGGACTTTCGGGTTGCCTGAATGGCGAGATTGCCCGCGCACTCGAAGTCGATGACTGGGAGCACGCACGTGCCCTCGCAGGGAAGTACGGCGAAATCTTTGGGAAGGGTCGCTTCTTCCTTGAGGTGCAAGATCACGGTCTGCCTGAACAGCGTCGCCTCAACGAGCAGCTTTTCCGTCTCGCCCCCGAGGTGGGACTCCCGCTCGTGCTCACGAATGACCTGCATTACGTGCGCGCCGATCAGCGTGATGCGCACGATGTGCTCCTCTGCATCGGCACGGCGAGCAACCTCGAGACTCCAGGGCGCATGAAGTTTGGCTCTGGTGACTTCTACCTCAAGTCACCTGAGCAGATGGCCGCGCTCTTCCCTGATCGCCCGGAGCTCCTCAAGAACACGCGGCTCATTGCGGAGATGGTCGACTTCAACCTCGAGCTCGGAACCCTGCGACTTCCGAACATTGAGGTTCCTGCGGGTGAGGATGTCAATAGTTGGCTTCGCAAGGAGGCGACGCGTGGCCTAACTCAGCGATACGGTACCCCCAGCGAAAAGGCACGTGAACGGTTGGAGTATGAGCTGGGCATCATCATCAAAATGGGATACGCCGCCTACTTCCTTATCGTGGCGGACTTCGTGCGCTTTGCGCGAGAGCAGGGTATCGCGACTACCTGCCGGGGGAGTGCGCCAGGGTCAATCGTGACGTACACATTAGGGATCACTCCAGTGGACCCGCTGCACTACGAACTCCCATTTGAACGATTCCTCAATGTTGAGCGAGTCACCATGCCCGACATCGATGTTGATTTTGAAGATGGTCGCCGTGATGAGGTGCTGCGGTATGTATCGCAGAAGTATGGTGAGGATCGCGTGGCCCAAATCATCACCTTCGGCACCATGGCGGCACGTGCCTCAATCCGCGACGTTGGGCGGGTGCTGGGGAAGAGTTATAGCGAAGTGGATCGCATCGCAAAATCTGTTCCTGCGCTCCTCAACATAAGCCTCGAAGACGCACGCAAGTCCCCTGAGTTCGCTGCCTACGCCGAAGGCACGGAGTACGGGCAACTCATCAGCCTTGCGGAGCAGCTCGAGGGGGTGGTGCGAAACGCTTCTACCCACGCGGCTGGAGTTGTGATCAGTCGCGAGCCACTCACCGAGATCATGGCGCTTCAGCGTGCGACAAACTCTGAAGGCGTCATGACACAGATTGAGATGCACGGGGTAGAGGCGCTCGGCCTGCTGAAATTCGACTTCCTCGGCCTCGCAAACCTCACGATCCTTCGCACTGCGGTGGACCGCATTCGAGAGACACGCGGCATTGAGATTGATCTAGACAAGATTCCTCTTGACGATGCAAAGACGTTTGCTCTCTTGGCTTCGGGTGAAACAACCGGCGTGTTCCAACTCGAGTCCCCAGGGATGCGTCGCTACATCAAGGAGCTACGCCCGACAAGCGTCTTTGATATCGCGGCGATGGTGGCACTCTATCGTCCGGGGCCGATGGCGAGCATCCCGACCTACATTCGACGTAAGCATGGGAAGGAGGCGGTGACATATCCGCACCCACTTCTCGAGCCCGTGCTGAAGCGAACTCAGGGGATCTTCGTCTTCCAGGAAGACGTCATGGCTGCCTCAGTAGCGCTCGCGGGCTTTAGCGGGGCTGAGGCGGACACTCTTGGCTGGGCAATTCGGAAGAAGAAGGAAGATGTGCTCGAGGGTGTGCGCGAGAATTTCTTTAAGGGCGCCGCAACCAGGGGCGTGAATCGTGGCGCTGTCGAACAAGTGTTCAAGCTCATGGAGCCGTTCGCTGAGTATGGATTCAACAAGGCCCACGCCACCTGCTACGGCCTCATCGCCTACCAAACTGCGTATCTGAAGGCGAATTACACCGTGGAGTACATGACCAGCGTGTTGAACGCCTTCCGCAGCAAAGAGGAAAAAGTCGCCGCGGCGATCGCAGAGTGCCGCCGCCTCGGAATCCCAGTACTTCCTCCAGACGTTGACTTCTCAAACCTCGACTTTGAGCCCGAGGGGGAGGCGATTCGCTTCGGCCTTCTTGGCATCAAGAATGTTGGCGCGAGTGCTGCGGAGTCCATCGTTGCTGCGCGTGAGAGCGCAGAGCAGGCTGGATCACTGCAGGAGTTCTGCGAGCGGATTGACCTGCGCCTCGCGAACAAGCGCGTACTCGAAGCACTGGCGAAGGTTGGGGCACTCCGTCGCTTCGGCCATCCAGCGCAGATTCTGCTTGCCCTCGATGACGCGATCTCAGGCGGCTCCAATGCTCAGCGCGAGCGTGCGGCTGGTCAGGTTGGTCTCTTTGA
>RFPZ01000037.1 GCA_009925905.1 Candidatus Aquidulcis frankliniae | reverse complement strand
GCAGGAACGCGATCATCGTCGGCTCCGCTTTTGTCCGGCGGCTTAGTTGCCCTGCAGGGCGCTGAAGGCGTCGTTCATGTAGATCTCGTCGTCCTCAGTTAGGCCGGCGAACACATGGAGCTGTGCCTCAAGTGCCGCGTCAGGGAAGATGAACGGATCGGTTGCGAGCGTCGCGTCGATCTTGGCAATCTCGTCCTTCGTCCCCTTCACCGGTGACACGTACTGTACGTACGCGGTCAACTGGGCGGCGATCTCTGGCTTGTAATACCAGTCCATCCACTTCTCCGCGGTGTATTTGTGCGCTGCGCCGAGCGGGATCAACATGTTGTCGGAAGAGAAGGTGCATCCGTCTGTTGGCGTGACCCAAACAACATTCGGATCTTCATAGCCGATTTGCACCGTGTCGCCGCGCCAGGCAACACATGCCGCCACATCGCCCTTCACGATGAGCTCTTTGTAATCGTTGCCGGTGAAGGCCCGAACCGTGCCGTCGCTGACGCTCGGCTCAATCAGCGCAATCGCGCGATCAAATGAGGCGCGATCGGCCTTGGCTGGGTCGTCCCCGTTTGCCAGCATGGCAAGCCCAATGGTGTCGCGCATCTCGGTCAGAAGCGAAACCTTCCCCTTCAGGCGTGGGTCGAAGAGATCCTTGAACCCCTTGACGAACCCTGCGGTGGTCTTGTTTGCGGCGATGCCCGCAACGATGCCCGCCCATGGGGCGAGGAATTCAACGTTCGCGTCAAAGCTGCGCCCCTTGTATACGTCAAGCAGGTTCGCGGTGAAGTTGCTCATATGCGCGGTCTTCAGCTTCTCGGCCCAGCCGAGACGAATGATGCGCGCCGCCATCCAGTCGGTCAGCGTGACGATGTCCCAGCCTGCGTCTTCACCAGCCTGGAGTGGCGCCTTAATCGTGCCGAAAAACGAATCGTTGTCGTTAATCGCTTCGACATAGTTGACCTTCGTGCCGTACTCCGCTTCAAAGGCGGCCACGGTTGGTCGCGTCAGCTCATCTTCACTCAGGTCAATGTAGAGCGTCCAGTTCGCTACGTTGACAACATCAGAGATGGTGTCGGACTGCGATGGCTTTGGGCTTGGTGAAGTTGAGCTGCCAGAAGTCCCACATGCGGCGAGGAAGGCCGCGGTGCCTGCGGCGGCCGCACCAACCTTAAGAACGGTACGTCGACTGACCATCTGCTCAGCGCTCTTTTCGGTGCCCATCGTGCCCTCCTTCCGCGCCTTAGGCGCTCTTTGAATCGCCGACCACGAAGCCGTGATCGGGTTTCCAGGTCAACGCGACCCGCTCTCCGGGTCGCCACGTGTCGCTCCGCGTCGTGCGGTCGACATTCTGTTCACTTACGAGAAGGCGCAGGCCACCTGCACCCTCCACGGTGTACTGCGTCAGCACACCGAGGTAACTCGTATCAACAACCGTGCCATCAAGTCGATTCCCCTTCGACTCTTGCCCTGGCTCCAACAGCGTGAGCTTCTCTGGGCGCACGCCGATGGCGCCGCCCGTGCCGATGTCGCCGAGGCTCTTCGGCGCGCGCACAACATCGCCAGAGGGGAGGGTGACGGTCCACGAGTCGCCATCCGAACCAATCTTCCCCTCGAGAAGATTGCTCGCGCCGACGAAGCTCGCGACGAAGCGCGTCGTTGGGCGCTCGTACAGTGTCTCTGGGCCCGCGAGCTGTTCGTAGCGACCCTTGTTCATTACCGCGATGCGATCGGACATAGTCATCGCCTCTTCTTGGTCGTGTGTGACGTAAATAAAGGTAATGCCAACCTCGCGCTGGATGCGCTTCAACTCAATGCCCATCTGCTTGCGCAACTTGAGATCGAGCGCACCGAGCGGCTCGTCAAGGAGCAGCACGGCGGGCCGATTGACCAGCGCTCGAGCTAGGGCGACGCGCTGCGCCTGACCGCCAGAGAGTTGCGCCGGCTTGCGCTTCTCGTAACCAACAAGCTGAACCAACTCGAGTGCCTCACCGACACGTCGCGTGACCTCATCGCCTTTTACGCCGGAGCGACGGAGCCCGAATGCAACGTTCTCAAAAATTGTGAGGTGCGGAAAGAGCGCATAGCTCTGGAAGACGGTGTTGACGTCACGCTCGTGGGCGGGGAGGAAGGTGACGTCTTCGCCCTTCAGCTCAATGAGTCCGCTGGTCGGCTGCTCGAAACCGCCGATCATGCGCAAGGTTGTGGTCTTGCCGCAGCCTGATGGCCCGAGGAGGGTGAAGAACTCGCCGTCTGAGACATCGAGCGTGATGCCGTCCACTGCGGTCTGATCACCGAACTTCTTGGTCACGTTGACCAGGCGAACGTCGACGTCTGCCACCCTCGGTTACACCTCCGCGGACACCTGTCCTGTATCTGCCCCTCAAGTGAGGACTTGCGAAGACTATGACCCACGGGGGGTGGGGTCAAACGCCGTTGCGAGTAGGATGGAGGGGATGCGCCCGTGGGGCGCCACCGAGAGCCCCGAGCGGGGCGAAGGGGGATATGTGGCTACCAGCGAAGCAGCCGTTCTTCAGGCCCTCTCCGGCGTTCAGGAGCCCGAACTTGGCCGTGACATTGTTACATTGGAGATGGTCAAAGAGCTCACTCTCGACGGCGACCAGGCCAGATTCATGATCGAGCTCACCACTCCCGCCTGCCCCTTGAAGGACGTCATCGAGCGCGATATTCGCGGCGCCCTCGACGGGATCGGTGTAACAGTGGCCGAACTCCGTTGGGGCTCAAAGGTCCGTCGCGCCTCTGCCTCCACCCAGGAGCGCCTCCTCCCTGGCATTCGTAACATTGTGGCCGTTGCCTCCGGGAAGGGCGGGGTCGGTAAGAGCACGGTCTCGGTCAACCTGGCGGTGGCCCTCGCCCAGAGCGGGGCTCGCGTCGGCCTGCTCGACGCCGACATCACCGGGCCGAACCTGCCGCAGATGATGGGGGCGACCGGCACCCCGAAGTCGAGCGCTGGCGGCAAAATCGAGCCGATTGAGCGCCACGGCGTCAAGCTCATCTCCATTCAGTTCTTCGTTCCAGAGGGGCAGCCAATTGTCTGGCGCGGACCACTGATTGGTGGCGCAATTCAGCAGTTCTTGCGCGATGTGGAGTGGGGCGACCTTGACTATCTCGTCGTTGACCTTCCGCCTGGAACCTCTGACGCACAGCTCACCTTGGCGCAGGCGGTGCCGATTGCGGGTGCAGTGCTCGTGACCACACCACAAGATGTCGCCCTCTCTGACGTGACGAAAGCGCTGGCGATGTTCCGTCGAATGAACGTGCCGATCCTTGGCATCGTTGAGAACATGTCGGCGTTTGCCTGCCCACACTGTGGCGAACTCACCGAAATATTCGGACGCGGTGGTGCTGAGCGCCTCGCGAAAGAGGAGGGACTCGATCACCTCGGACGTATTCCGTTGGAGATGGCGGTGCGACAAGGTGGCGATGCCGGCATTCCGGCCGTCGCTCAACGTGAAGAGGGCCCGGCCGCCGCAGCACTTAAGGAGTTGGCGGGACAGGTTGCCGCGCGACTCGCAGTGCGCGCCGCGAGTGAGTCGGCACCAACGTTAACGGTCGCCTAGTCGCATGACCGAAACACCGGGCGGACCATCGGAGCGCGAGGGATTCAGCGACGACCTTGCGCAGCTGATCATCGCGGTACGTGCGCTCATCGGTGGACACTGGAGCCTCTTTACCGCAGAAGTCGCCGCGATCTCGCGTGACGCGGTCGGCGTGCTGCTCGGCGCGATTGCAGTTATCACACTGATCACCGCGGCACTGCTTGGGCTGCTCATCGCAATCTTCATGTTGCTCGGTGCTGCGTTCTTTGGCTCCATGATTTGGGGCGCCGCACATGTGACGCTCCTGTTGCTCGTCGTTGCCGCGGCGATCACATCCTCGGTGCTGCAGATCACTGCGCCACGTCGAGCGCGATCCTTTGCCCTTGCGTTCGTTGGTGGCGCGATCGGTGCGTTGCTTGTGCTCTTCGTCTTCAGCGGTTCGGGGGGTCCAGCAGCTGGAGCCTCGCTCCTCTTCGCGCTGACCATCTTGCTCGTAGATCTACTGGTGGGGCTGGCAACCTTTGACATGCAGCGCTTCACCGATCGATTCCGCCCACTCGCGACGGAACATGAACTCCGCGCAACATTTGGCGCCGTTGATGACCTGCGCGACGAGGCGGCCTCGGCCTTTGCCGAAGAGGTTGGTGGTGCAGTCGGCGCCGCTGATGCAGCCATTGCACCGGCCCGCAAAGTGGTCCGCGCCGCCGCAGATGCACTCCGCGGCATCGCCGATCGCCTGCGCGAGCGTCGTGGGTCTGGCGACGAGGGCGAAGATGCCTAACGAGACCAACGAACGCGATCAGCGCGCCAAGAGGGTAGAGGCCCTAGCCGCCACTCGGCCCGAGGTAGCGACGCGCCTTGCGGCGGTTCGCCAATCTCGAGAGGCGTCGCTTGAGCGGATTCGGTCCATCGGCGGGCGGCTGCGCCCGAGCGGTGGCCTGGGGCAAGAACTGCGTGACCGCCCCCTACGAGCACTCGGCCTACTTGGAATCCTGGCGCTCCTTCTGGTGCGCTGGTTCGGCTCTCGTTCCGGCGGCTCATCGAGCCGTGGCGGTGGAGCGGGGAGTGCCTTTGTCAGTGGGGTAGTGGCTGCTGCCGCCCAGCGTGGTGGACGCGCGGTGATTGATGCGCTGATCGACGGCAGACCTGCGGTGGACGGAACCCCCGTGGGCGACGATGATGCTCGGGGGCGAGTGGCGAAACGGTAGACGCGCCGGCCTTAGGAGCCGGTGTCGGCAACGACGTGTGAGTTCGAGTCTCACCTCGCCCACCAGAACAAGGGTCGTCGGGTACCCTGAGCGCTCATGGAATTCACGACCACTCCAGCCGAGAAGAGCACCGTCCGACTCGAGGTCACCCTCGCGGTCGCAGACGTGGCCGCGGCAATTGCCCAGGCCGTCCGCCACGTGGCTGGCCACAGCCGCATCCCGGGCTTCCGCCCAGGGAAGGCGCCGCGCTCCATTGTTGAGCGTTTCGCCGGCATCAACCGCATTCTTGATGAGGCCACCGAGATCCTGATCGAGCGCGGCTATCGCGACGCGATCATGAAGTCCGACATCGTTCCGCTTACCAGCCCGAAGATCGATGCGAAGCCGATCGTTGAAGGCGAGCCCTACACCTTCACCGCAGTGATTCCAGTGCCGCCAGATGTAAAGCTCGGCGATTATCGCGGCTACACCTTTGAGCCAACCTTTGAGGAGCCTGACGACGCAAAGGTTGAGGCGGTCGTCAACGACCTGCGCGATAGCTACGCAACGCTGACCCCGGTCACCGATCGTGGCGCCGAGATGGGCGACTACGCGATCATTGCCTTTGATGGCTATCGCTCCGACAACGGTCTTGCAATCGACGGCGCATCGTCTGAGCGCATGCCAATTGTGCTCGGATCCGATCGACTCATTCCAGGATTCGAGGCGCAGCTCGTCGGTGCGAAGGTGGGCGATGCCACCACCGTCGAGGTGACCTTCCCCGAGGATTACCAAGAGGCAGCACTTCAGGGTGTGCCGGCGCGATTTGATGTCGTCATCAACGATTTGCGTGCACGGGTCCCGCCACCGCTCGATGATGCCTTTGCTGCGCAAGTTGCCAATGTCACCGATGTTGCTGGCCTTCGAGCGGAGATCTTGACGCGCCTCAAGGCGAGCGCCGTCGATCGCGGTCGCCATGAATTCGCCGACAAGATCGTTGAGTTCGCCATGGATGGCGCAACGGTTGAGATTCCCGATCCACTCATTGAAGAGGAGGTTGATGGTCTCGTTGATGAGTTGGCGCGCAGCATTGCGCGACAGGGCTTGACGTTTGAGCAGTACCTGGGCGCTGCTGGTAAGAGCGTCGAAGAGATTCGCGCCGAGATGCGTGAGCGCGGCGAGCGTCGCGCGAAGACACTCCTTGTCCTGAGCGCCGTTGCCGGCGCCGAAGGGGTCGAGGTCCCAGAGGAGTTGATTGACGAAGAGGTGGAGCGCGCCCGCCCGCAGACACAAGGGCAGCGCAAGCTCGAGGCTTACCTCACCTCTGAGCGCGGTCGCCGAGCGATCCGTGCTTCGCTCCGCCGCTCCCTCGTGGTTGAGCGTCTCGTTGACGAGTGGTTTGACGCTCATCCGAAGGCCTGGCCAACCTGGGCTCCCGAGCGCCCAGCGACGCCTACCGCCGCGAACGCTCCCGCCAAGTAAACTCAGCCTCCCGCAGAGAGCGGGTGCACACGTAGGGGGTGACCAATGCTCGTACCAATGGTGATTGAGTCTTCCAGCAAGGGCGAACGCGCCTACGACATCTGGTCACGCCTACTCAAGGAGCGCATCATCTTTTTGGGCGGCCCAGTCGAAGACGACATCGCCAACCTGATCATTGCGCAACTCCTCTTCCTTGATTCAGAGGATCCCGAGAAGGAGATCTCGCTCTACATCAACAGCCCAGGGGGTGTGATCACCGCCGGCCTCGCGATCTACGACACGATGCGATACGTTCGCGCCCCAGTGAGCACGATCTGCACCGGCATCGCTATGTCGATGGGTGCTGTGCTCCTCGCTGCTGGCGCGCCAGGTCGACGCTTCGCCCTGCCGCACAGCCGCATCATGATTCACCAGGGCTCCGGTGGTTTCCGTGGCAACACGCCCGACGTCTTTATTCAGGTGAAGGAAATGGAGCAGCTCGTGCGAACGACGCAAGAGATCCTCGCCGCCCACACGGGCCAGCCGATGGAGAAGGTCGTGAAGGACACGGATCGCGACCTCTTCCTTTCGCCAGAGCAGGCGGTGGAATACGGCATCATCGACGAGGTGTACAAGCTCCCTGCCATCGTTCCGCCTAAGGGGAAGTGAGGCGCGCCGCATGAGCGGAGGAACTGGATCCGGGGAGTCGGGAGGCGGTAAGTCGCGCGGCCCACGCAGCGCAGGCACAGGCTCATATCGCTGTTCTTTCTGTCGCAAGACGCAGGAGCAGGTTCGTAAGTTGATCGCTGGTCAGGGCGTCTATATCTGCGACGAGTGCGTTGCCCTCTGCGCCGAGATTGCTACCGAACAGTCACCATCGGCGCCGCAGCGCTCACTATTTGGCGGGGCCACGCCCACGCCGCGCATGATTCATGCCGCGCTCAACGAGCATGTCGTTAGCCAGGAGCGCGCGAAACGCTCGCTCGCCGTGGGCGTGCACAACCACTACCAGCGCGTTAGCGCACCGAACATCGCCGACGGGGTAGAGATCTCCAAGTCAAACATCCTGCTTGTCGGACCGACTGGCTCGGGTAAGACGCTGCTCGCGCAGACGCTCGCCCGATTCCTTGATGTGCCGTTCTGCATCGCCGATGCCACGAGCCTGACCGAGGCGGGCTATGTCGGTGAAGACGTTGAGAACATTTTGCTCCGCCTAATCCAGGCGGCGGATGGGGACATTGAGCGCGCGCAGCGCGGCATCATCTATATCGACGAGATCGACAAGATCACCCGCAAGTCCGACAACCCATCAATCACGCGCGACGTCTCGGGCGAAGGGGTGCAGCAGGCGCTGCTCAAGATCATCGAGGGAACGGTGGCGAACGTTCCACCGCAGGGTGGTCGAAAGCATCCACATCAGGAGTACCTGCAGATTGACACCACGAACATCCTCTTTATTTGCGGCGGGGCATTTGAAGGGCTTGAGAAGATCGTCTCGGATCGCGTTGGTCGACGTGGGATCGGCTTCGGCTCCGATACGCCGGCGAGCAAGGACGAGCGCACTCGTGTGTTGGAGCAGCTGATGCCTGACGATCTGTTGCGCTATGGCTTGATCCCTGAGTTCATCGGGCGACTGCCGATGATCGTTGCGCTCGATCCACTAACCCTCGACGATCTCGTGGAGATTCTCGTCGCACCGAAGAACGCCTTGGTGAAGCAGTACCAGCGCCTCTTCCAGATGCACAACGTTGACCTGCAGTTCACCCCGGGTGCCCTCCATGCAGTGGCCGAAAAGGCACTGCAGCGCAAGACCGGCGCCCGTGCCCTGCGGGCGGTACTCGAAGATGCACTCCTTGCAACGATGTATGACCTGCCAGATCGACCCGACGTACGTCGCTGTGTGGTGACGGAAGAGACGATATGTGATGGTGCACCACCACTCATGCTCACAGAGCGCGAGATCGGCGCGAGTGAACCGGCGGCACCGAGCCGACGCGCACTGCGCACGCGCACTGCGACCCCTCGCGCATCAGCGTGACGGCGGCGCGCGAGCTCGGCCCCTCGTATAGCGCCGCTGACGTAGAGCGCAGCGTTGCGGCTCGTTGGGCGGCAACCGATTACGGCAGCCCTGACGGACGCGAGACACGCGATGCCGAGGCTCGCGAATCACTCCCACCCTTCACGATCATCATGCCGCCGCCGAACGTCACTGGCGGCTTGCACGTGGGGCATGCTCTCTTCGTTACGCTCGAAGACCTAATGGTGCGCCGTGCGCGAATGCAGGGCCGCGCCGCCCTCTGGCTCCCAGGTGTGGATCACGCCTCTATCGCCGCCCAATACGTGCTCGATCGCATCGTGGAGAAGGAGGGGAGCAGCCGCGCCGAAATGGGTCGCGAGCGCTACCTCGACCGGATGCACCGCTTCATGGACGAGACGAGGAACACCATATTGGGCCAGTTCCAGCGCCTCGGCGCTTCGGCAGACTGGGGCCGCACCCGTTTCACCATGGACGAGGTGTCGAGCCGTGCAGTGCGCACCGCGTTCATGACCCTTTACGAGCGCGGACTTGCCTACCGCGGTGAGGCGCTCGTCAACTGGTGCCCAGGCTGCAAGACGAGCGTCTCCGACCTAGAGTCGGTGGCGACTGAAGAGCAGGGGAGCATCTGGGAGATTCGTTACCCACTCGAGGGGGGCGACGCAAACAGCGGTGTGGTGGTGGCCACGACAAGGCCAGAAACACTACTGGGCGACACCGGCGTGGCCGTGCACCCTGACGACCCTCGCTACACCGCACTCGTTGGGAAGCGGGTGATGGTGCCGTTTGTGAATCGTGCCGTTCCCGTCGTCGCCGACGCCTTCGTCGAGATGAGTTTCGGCACCGGTGCGGTAAAGGTCACGCCAGCCCACGATCCGAACGACCGTGAGGTCGGCCTCCGTCACAACTTGCCCGCGCCGACCATCCTCGATGAGTCCGCGCGCATTGTTGCCGATGCTCCAGCGCCCTTCGCCGGAATGGATCGCTTCAAGGCGCGCAAGGCGATCGTCGCCGCACTTGAAGAGCTCGGACTCCTTGTGTCGGTGAGGCCACACACGGCAAACCCGGCGCGCTGCCAGCGCAGCAACGACATTTTGGAGCCGCGTCTCCGCACGCAGTGGTTCATTCGCGCCAAGCCGCTCGCCGAAAAGGCGCTCGCCGCAACGCGCTCGGGGGCAACACAGATCGTGCCGGCGCACTTTGAGAAGACGTGGGAGCACTGGCTCACGGAGATTCGGGATTGGAACGTGAGCCGCCAGCTTTGGTGGGGGCACCGAATCCCCGCCTGGTATTGCGCCGACGGACACATCACCGTGAGTGATCGCGAAGAGGGCCCAGCGGGTTGCGGCACCTGCGGTGCTGAGTTGAACACGCTTCAGCAGGAGAGCGACATCTTTGACACTTGGTTCAGCAGCGGCCTCTGGCCGTTCAGCACACTTGGCTGGCCCGACAAGACGCCCGATCTCGCGCGCTACTACCCGTCACAGGTAATGGAGACGGGTCACGACATCCTTTTCTTCTGGGTCGCGCGCATGATGATGCTCGGCATTGAGTTGATGGGCACGCCGCCGTTTGAGACGATCTATCTGCACGGCATGGTGCGTGACCCTGAGGGGCAAAAGATGTCAAAGACGAAGGGGAACGTCGTTGATCCACTCTCGGTGATCGATGAGATCGGCGCCGACGCACTGCGCTTCGCACTCGTCTCAGGCACCGCACCTGGCGCCGACCAGCGCCTCTCACCAGAGAAGCTCGAGAACGCGCGCAACTTCATGAACAAGCTCTGGAACGCGGCACGCTATGTGCTTGGCGCGCGACCTGTTGAAGCAACGGGCGATCGGCCATCTGCTGCTGATGCCCAAGCAGCGGCGGGGGAGTTTGGCACCTGGATGGCAACACGCCTTAGCGCCGCCGTTGATGATGTTGATCGCGCACTAAGCCAGTACGGCTTCTCTGAAGCGTCACAGCGCATTTACGACGCGATCTGGGCGGAGTACTGCGACCAGGCGATCGAGATCGCGAAGGTGACACTCGCCGATGAGACTCGACCCGCAAGCGAACGCACCGCTGTCTGGTGGACGCTCGTTGACGCGCTCGATGATCTATTGCGCCTGCTCCATCCAATTGCACCATTTATCACTGAAGGGATCTGGGAGGCATTGCCGCGACGCGCCGGCGATCCTGGGCTCTTGGCAACAGCGGCTTGGCCGATGCGACATTCGGCGGCGAGTAGCGCTGCGAGCAGTATTGATCAGTGGCTTGACCTTGTACGCGAAGTGCGAGCGGCGCGCACTACTGCAAAGCTTCCCGCTGGCGCATGGATTCCGCTCACTGTGGCAGCGCCGCAAGCACTTGCAACCTCAGGCGAGGGACTACGTTCGGCGATCGAGCGCCTTGCGCGCACGCGCCCACTCACTATCCAGGCCTCGCTCCCGACCGAGGGTGAGGGCCTACTCGTGGTGGCGGGTGCGCTCACTGCGCGATTGGAGCCACCGAAGGCTGATGCCGCGACGCTGGATGCGGATCGCGCTCGACGCGAGAAGGACCTCGCCGCGGCACAGGCGCAACTTGCCGCCGCAGAGGCTCGCCTCGCCGACCCATCATTTACTGGGAAGGCGCCCGCCGCCGTGGTCGCCGGGGCAGAGCGCCGCGTCGCCGAGCTTCGTGACGAGATCGCGCGCCTGGAGCGAGGTTCGTAATGCCCTTCTACGACTATCTCTGCGCGAAGTGCGGTGCCACTGTTGAGGTGCTGCACGGCATCGACGATCAGCAGGCTCGGGCCCACGAAGACTGTGGCGGCTCACTGGAGCGACAATTCTCTGCGGCGAGCGTGCATTTCAAGGGGAGTGGCTGGGCCAAACTTGATCGTCGCAGTGGCGGATCCGGCTCTTCGGATGCGCCAGCAAGCGCGCCATCCCCAGCGCCAAAGAGCGACGCAAAGTAGACGAACGCACTGATCGGGTAGGCTTCCTCGCAATGAGCATCAACGCCGACTCCTCGAAAACCCTCGCTGGAACCCCAGCGGCTGGCGCGACCCCAGCAGTTGCCGAACTCGACACCATCGTCTCGTTGGCGAAGCGCCGTGGATTTGTCTTCCCCAGCTCCGAGATCTACGGCGGCATCAACGCGGTGTGGGATTACGGTCCGCTCGGCGTTGAGCTGAAGAACAACGTGAAACGCGCCTGGTGGCGCAGCGTGGTGCAGCAGCGTCACGAGGTGGTTGGACTTGATGCTGGAATCTTGATGCACCCTCAGGTGTGGAAGACCTCCGGCCACGTTGGCTCATTTAGCGATCCGCTCGTCGAGTGCACCGCCTGCAAGCGACGCTACCGACTCGACGAACTCCCGGGCACGGGCGACCTCACCACCACGCAGCTTGCCGATGTAGAGATCGTCGCGAAGATGGGGTTGAAGTGCCCAGACTGCGAAGGCTCACTGACGGCCCCACGCCGATTCAACCTGATGTTCAAGACGTTTATGGGTCCGGTTGAAGAGGAGGCCGCCGTAGTCTACCTGCGTCCAGAAACGGCCCAAGGTGCCTATGTGCAGCACAAGAACGTGCGCGATTCGTCGCGCAAGAAGATTCCGTTCGGCATCGCCCAGATTGGGAAGTCGTTCCGCAACGAGATCAGCCCAGGAAACTTCGTTTTCCGCATGCGCGAATTCGAGCAAATGGAGCTACAGATGTTTGTGCGACCTGATGAGGCCGCCACCGCAGCATTCGAAGAGTGGCTGCCCCGACGACTCGAGTGGTACAAATCGTACGGCGTGTCGCCAGAGCGACTGCGCATGCGTGAACATGCCCCTGACGAGTTGGCCCACTACGCGAAGCGTGCTATCGACGTCGAGTACCGCTTCCCATTCGGCTGGAAGGAGCTTGAGGGAATTCATAACCGTGGCGACTTTGACCTCTCGCGCCATGCCGCAGAGAGTGGTGAGAGCCTCGACTACTTTGACCCTGCAACCGAGACCTCATTCACCCCGTGGGTCGTTGAGGCGGCCGCCGGAGCCGACCGCGCCGCCTTCACCTTCCTGATCGACGCGTACCGCGAAGAGGTTGTGCGCGACGAGAAGCGCGTCGTCCTCTCGCTGCACCCAGAGCTCGCGCCGTACAAGGTTGCGGTCTTGCCGCTCCTCAAGAAGCGTGAAGACCTTGTCGAGATGGCGCACCGCATTCGCGACGGACTCTCGCGAGAGTTCACCGCCGTATACGACGACACCGCTGCGATCGGTAAGCTCTACCGCCGGCAGGATGAGATCGGCACGCCGTGGTGCATCTGCGTTGACGTGGACTCCATGGACGACAATGCAGTGACGGTGCGCGACCGCGACACCATGGAACAGGAGCGTGTCAGCGCCGATCGGCTGGAAGAGTTCTTCCTCGCGAAGTTGCGCGCGTCGCGCCCTTAGGCTTCGGTCGCGCCCGTCGGCTGCTTGCCGGCCGGCCAGTAGAGCTCCTTGTGGATCGCCCCTTCAGGTAAGCCATACGCCGAAAGTTCGCGTTCTGCGGCGACGATCATCTCCGGATTTCCGCAGAGATAGGCGATTGCCTCGCTCGGATTGACATCAAGATCCCTCAGCGCGGACTGGATGATGCTCTCGACTCGTCCGGTGCGGCCGGTCCAGCCAGCATTCAACGGATCGGCGGGTCGAGAGATGGTCGGTACGTAGGTCGCTGGATACGTGCCACTCTTCTCCCACCCTTCAATCAGCTCGCGGTAGCCAATGTCGCTCACGTAGCTGACGCCATTGAGATAGATCGCGCGTCGAGGAGCACCATCATCAAGGAGGGTTCGCGCCATGCTCACGAAAGGTGCAATCCCCGTGCCCGACGATACGTAGATCTGGACGCGTGAATCTGCTGGCTCCATCGTGAACTTCCCCTTAGGGGCAAGCACGCGCAGTCGGTGACCGACAGGGAGCGAGAAGACGAGCGGCGTGAACGCACCGCCGCGAACGAGTCGGAGGTATAGCTCGTAGCCGTCGTCAAGTGCGCGTGCGGAAGAGGCGACAGAGTATGGGCGCTGTACAAACTTCTCACCGACCTTGACGCCGATCGTCACGTACTGGCCAGGCTCGAATGCGGTTGGCAGGCCATCCGGCTTGATCCAGACACGCGCGAGGGTGTCGGTGTCATCGATGCGTGCCGCGAGTGTCGCGTTATAGGCTGGGTCATCCGCGAGGACGCCGAATGAGGCGGGGGTAGGTGCCGTCTCTGCCATAGGGCCTCCTCACAGGTCGTGCGGCGCCAGGCGGCACCGTCGCAGGGGA
>RFPZ01000036.1 GCA_009925905.1 Candidatus Aquidulcis frankliniae | reverse complement strand
CGCATCGACAAGAAAGATCGCCACGAGATTCGCCGCAAGGTTCGACGCGGAGAGGGTGCTGGTGTGACGATTAGTTCAAAGCCACACTCCGTTGACGACCTTGCAGAGTTCATCAAGTTGCACCGAGCTCGGTGGGGACACCATGGTCTCTTTACGGAAGATGAGAAGGGTGCACGCGACGAAGTGTTTATGCGCGAACTCTTTGCGCGTGCGCCCGAAGGCTTGGTCACCATCATCGTTGCGCGCAACCTTGAGTTTGGTGCGTTTGCGGCCGGCCTCTTCTTGCGCGATGCAACAGGCATTCGCTATTGGAACGCTGGCGGTGAACTTGCAGCACGCGCGCTCTCGCCCGGAATCTTGCTCTTTGCGCACGGGTTGCAGATGGCGATCAACGAGCGCAAGGAGACGTTTGACTTCTTGCGCGGCAATGAGGGCTATAAGTACGAGGTTGGCGCGACCGACGTGGACGTGTTGATGATCACGGTGCCAGCGCAATGAGGACGGCGCATGAGTAGACCAAAGGCAGGCGAGCACGGCGGCGGTCGCGCGCCAAAGGGGCCGCTCCCCGATGGCTCGCGATTGCGCGTGGTGCAGCTCCTTGCAACGGGCACGAACGGCGGTGCACAAGAGAGTGTGGTGAGCACCGTGCTGCGCCTCGACCCATCGCGACACGAGACCCACGTGATTTCGCTCTCGCACGGCAGCACCATGGCTCGCCTGCAGCGGCTCGGCTATGCAACCGAGGTGATCGAAGAGCCAAGTGACGAGCGCACGGCTGAGCTACTCGCCGACCGACTGATCGCCCTGAGCGCCCAGGTACTGCACGCCCACATGTACCGCGCCGAAGTCGTCGGCGTGGCCGCACTCGACATCGTGGAGGGGCGCACTGGGCACCGCCCGTACATGGTCTCCACGGTACACTCCAGCCGATTCCGATCACCTGCAGACCGTGAGTTGCTGGAGCGCATCACCCCCAAGATCAATCGCCTTATTGCCGTAAGCGACGCCATCGTCGACAAGCTCGTTGCCGAAGGGCGCGACACCACACCAATCAGCCGCATCTACAACGGCGTCGACCTCGAACGATTTGACGAGGCGACGGGTGGCGAGGCGATCCGTGCTGAATTCGGCATTCCTGCCAATGCGCCACTCGCCGTGGTGGTTGGTCGCCTTGAACCGGAGAAGGGGCACCCAACGCTCATCGAGGCGTGGCCAGTGGTGCACCACCACTACACGTCGGCACATCTCCTTGTGGTTGGTGAAGGTTCAGAGCGCGATCGTCTTGAGGGTCTCGCCGCCGCCCACCTCCGAGCGGAGGTTTGCTGCAACAGCGTGCACTTCTTGGGGCGCCGCGAGGATGTGCCGCAGATACTCGCTGCGGCAGATGTGGTGGTGATGCCGAGCTATCGCGAAGCGCAGGGCCTTGCCATCGTCGAGGCGCTCGCCGCCAATAGGCCAGTTATCGCGAGCAACGTTGGTGGTATTCCTGAAATGATTCACTCCGGCGAGAACGGCATCCTTGTTCCTTCGCAAGATCCATCGGCGCTCGCGTCAGCAATTGCGCTGCTCTTCCGCGATCGTGTGCTTGCCGCCCGACTCGCAAACGCCGGGCATGAACTTGTCCATGAGAGGTTCTGCGTTGACGACATGCTGCGCGACATTGAATCAATTTACGAGCTTGCGGTTGGTGGACCAGTGGGCGAGGTGCCGGATCGTCACGGCGTGCGCGGCGCGCACCAGTAGCGCGCACGAGTAACGAGGGCTAGCCTCGAACCGCGCTCCAGTAGCGCTCGACCGCACCGCCGCGACCGCTCTGTAGCGCAACTGTTGCACCCTGCGTGCGCACCGCGTCGGCCATCTTCTCGACGGAGCCGAAGAGGTGTGGCACCTGTGTCTCGTACTGCGCGATCCCCTGCACCTTCTGCTCGATCACATCGGTGATGTCGGCGATCTCTGGGGCGAGGCGAATGCCGGCGGGGAGACCAGCGGTGTAGTTCGCCGGTAGTCCAGCCGACGGATCAAACTGCTGCCAGTAGGCGTACGGGAAGTCTTCGTAGAAGGCGATCTTGTCGCTCCAGTTAATGCCGGGCATCGTCCACGCCTGCGCATCTCCAAGCAGTGTTGCGCCAACGCGACGGCAGAGCTGATGATCAACATGCGAGCCGATGCCGAGTGGGAAGTAGACGCGCTGTGGCTCGAGTCGCGCGATCTCTTTGCGCAGCAGATCAATCGGCGCAGCGTCGTTCTCGCGAACACTTCCAAGCAGCTGTTCATCGCCCTCATAGCCGCGGAAGACGGCGTCGGGAAGGTCAAGGAAGACAACGGCTGCTTCGGCGAAGAGTGCGTAGCGCTCGTCTTCTTGTCGTCGCTGTGCCATCGCCTCGCCTGCTGCGGCGGCAACCGCAACGGCGCCAGGGTCGATAACGCCCTGACCGTTGCTCGCGTCGCGCGTGCGTCCACCAGGTAGCGAAGTGGCGCTGATGTCGGCGCGTCGATACCAGGAGGCGCGCTGCCAGAACTCCTTGGCGCTGTCGTCAGCTTCGCGCTGCGTCTGCTTGAGTCGCGCAGGCTCGGCTTGCCATGGGGCGAGCGCGTCGGCCGTTTCGCCTGGTACTGCGTTGTCGGCGGCAATGGAGCCGCTATCGAACGCCTGCGTTGCTGGCCAGATCGCCTTGCCGCCGAAGCCGAGTGCTTGGCGCTGGTACGAGGTGAGGCGATCGAGATCGCCGTGGCCGGAGTAGACGCTGAGGATGATCACGTTCTGTCCGAGCTCGCGCAGGTTGGCGATCAGGCCGCCACACGAGAGTGCTGCGTCGTCGGGGTGGGGAGAGACGAAGATGTGGCTCACGCGCGGCGACCCCTCGTTACGGGGTGGCGCTGGTCGACGGTGAGGCGCTCGGCGATGCCGACGGTGCTGGTGTGGCGGTGAGGAACTTATTGACCGAGGCGGCGAACCCGTCGGGACCAGAGATCAGGGCGTAGGCGATGACCCCGCCGATCACGAGATAGGCGAAGGTGACGAAGCGGCGGGCGCCGCGGTCGCGCGGAGCAACCTTCGGGGCAACTGGCTGGGTGCCGTTCTCTGTCATGCGCCGATTCTAGCGGGAGAGTTAGCGAAGGGTTGCATACCCCGTGAGCTCAACATAGGAGCTCCCCGTGATCGGGCGCCCAGCCAGGGTCCCCACTACCGAGTTCGCCCCCTCCCAATAGATGACCCCAGTGGTCTCGAGAGTATTCAGCTCTTGGTCGGCCAACTCTGGGGCGACGGTCACGTCGAGGCCGATCCCCGCGATCTGCACCCGCCATCCCGACGGCCAGGTCGCCCCGGTGTGCGGACTGGTCCACGAGCCGAGCCCGGTCAGGCTGATCAGGTCACCCTCGATATGTCGAACCGTTCCGTTGGCCCCAACCCAGGTGCCATACACGAGCGGGAAGGTTCCATCCTTGGCCCGCACGAACGAGAGCATCAGATCACTCCCATCACTGAGGTTCAGCGAGAACCAATCCCAGCCGCCCCCGCCAATGGCAATGAAGTCGCCCCACTGATGATCAAACCAGGAGCTGCCCGTCACGGCGAGTGTTTCACCACCAATCGTCAGCGTGCCTCCAGTCGGCATGCGCGTGCGCGAGTAGTAGTACGAACCGCCTGCGTCAGCGAAAGCAACCCAGCCATCAGTGTCGTGCAACACGGGTGCACGACCAGCGCCCAACTGCAACATCAATCCGTTACCACCAATCTCCATACCGCCATCGGGGAGCACCAGCATCACCCACGGGTCACGACCGAGCGTTGCAGGATCCAACGGATTTGCTCCAGTAATGGCGAACGCGGCGCTCACTGCGCGCGACATCACTGGCGCAATATTTACTTGCGGACCAACCTCAGCGCGCTGGTCATACGTAAATGAGCCAGGGCGACCGCTGCGCGGCTTCTCAGTAATCGCAATGTGCGACGCCCAGGTGACAGGGAACTGCCCACGCTGTGCACGGAAGACGACGGCTTCGTAGCCGAACTCGCGCGTTCCGTCGAGTGTTGCAAGGTGACCAGTGACGTACCACCACTCGGTGAGTCGATTGTGTGGCGCATCATCAGCTGGAAGCGACACAGGGATCGGATCCACTGCACCTGGTCGCGGTGTTGGCTTCTCATACGGCGCGCCCGTTGGTGCAGGTGAGTTTGCGAGCAGCGGACCAGAACATGCGGCTGCCAGTACGGCGCTCAACATCAGAAGCAGGCCGCGTCGCATCATCGTCGCTCCGCCTCTGCCTCGGTAGCGATCCGACCTTCAAGTAGTCGCTCCATCCACTTTGGTGCCCACCAGTTCTTGTCGCCAAGGAGTCGCATCGTTGCGGGCACAAGCAGCGCACGAACAATTGTTGCATCGAGTGCCACGGCAATCGCCACACCAACGCCGAGTGCCTTGATCAACACGATCTCCGCAAACACGAACGATCCGGCAACCACCACAACAATCAGCGCAGCGCTCGTGACGATGCGACCGCTGCGCTCAAGACCTCCAGCAACGGCGGCCGTGTTATCGCCGGTGCGGTCGTAAATCTCGCGCATGCGCGTGAGCAAAAAGACTTCGTAATCCATGGAGAGGCCAAAGAGTACGCAGAACAAGATCACCGGAATCGTTGTCTCAACGAATCCGAGCGGTGCAAAGCCGAGCAGTGCCGAGAGGTTGCCGTCTTGGAAGATCCAGACCAACGCACCGAAACTCGCCAGAATTGAGAGCGTGTTCATGAAGACGGCCTTGATTGGTAGCACGATGGAGCGCAACAGCACCGCGAGAATAATGAGCGTTGCAAGGATTACAACCAGTGCGCTGCGAGGAAATTCTGATGAGATGGTGTCAACGACGTCAACGATCTCTGCAGCACCACCACCAACGAGCGTCGTAAGGCCCGCGGGTGGCGTTAGTGCCGACACTTCACCTGCACCAACAGCATCTGGCGTTGCGGCGCGCAGTTCGGCAACGAGCGCGCGTGTTGCGGGGCGATTCGGTCCCTGCGCTGGCGTAATCGTGACTGCGGTGAGGTCGCCGCTGGTGGTGACACCCAACAGCTGCTGCACGTATCGATCAGGCGGTGCTCCGGTAGGTGAGTCGTAGAGAAGTTGGTACTGCGCCAACGTGAGACGTTCGTCAATGGAAACGATGGAGTCGACGCGCGCCACGCGTGGATCGGCCTCAAGCGCGCGCACCCAGTTGAAGAGCAGCGCGATGTTCTCAGGCGTGGTGGCGTCACCGTTAGTGCGCACCGCAACGGTCATCGGCGAAAATTCACCTTCGCCAAATGCGCCAGTGAGTGCGTCGAGTGCTTGGCGGCTCGGCACGCGCTCCGGAAGGATGCTCCCATCGGGAGCGTTGAATTTCACGCCGAGCCATGGCGAACCGAGCGCAACCAAGAGCACCAGGGTTGGCACGGCGACGGCGAGCGGGCGCCGCATGACGCCACGGGCGAGGCGTGCCCAGCGGCCCTGCTCACTCGGCTCCTCGTAGGAGACCTTGCGCACGGCGAGGCGGTCCACTCGTGCTCCGAGCACGCCCAGCAGGGCGGGAAGCAGCGTGAGGCTGGCGATCACGGCGAGCGCCACGGTGATAGCCCCGGCGATGCCAATCGAGCGCAGTATGGCGAAGTCGAAGAGCACGAGGCCAACCAGGCCGAGCATGACGGTGACACCACTAAAGAAGACGGCGCGACCAGCAGTCGCCACAGTGCGCTGCACCGCAAGCGCAACACGATCTACGCGACGCGCGCTCCCGCGACCGAGCTCCTCGCGGAATCGCGAGACCATCAGTAACGAATAATCAACACCGAGCCCAAGTCCAAGCAACGTCGTGAGATTCAGCACGAAGACACTCATGCGCGTGACCTGCGCCACACCAAAGATTGCGGCGAGTGCAATCAGCACCGCCGCGCCTCCAACGGCGAGTGGCAGTCCCGCCGCGACGGCTGAACCAAAGACCAGCAGCAACACGATCGCCGCAAGTGGGAGGCTGATCAACTCGCTGCGGCGGAGGTCGCTCTCCGACACACTCTGAATATCGGCGTAGAAGGCGGGGCCACCAGCGATTTGCACGGTCAGCCCATCAACGGCCACGAGTGCCGCGGCAACCCCATCGAGTGCTTCGGGTGAATCGTCAGGCTTCAAATCCAAGAAGACAACGTCGTACACGATGCGGTTTGCAACGCTCACCTGCGACGGTGCAATCAGGTGCGAGCGAATGCCAACGACATGTGGCGCGTCGGCAACACCGGCAACGGCGCGTGCCGCGGCCGACTCAAACTCCAACGATCCAGGAACCATCGTGTCTGAAGAGATCGCCAGCACCAGCGCCGATGGCGGCGCTCCAAGCTCCTCTTCAAGCAGTGCACGTGCACGTGCCGACTCCAGTGTTGGAAGATCAAAGCCACCCGCCTGTAGCGCACCTGGCGCCTGCGGAGCGAACGGCAGTGCGAGAAGAAGTACGCCGAGCCAGACACCAATCACCGAACGTCGATGCGCGTGCATGAACGCACCGAGTCGCTCAAATGGCGGGAGTCGTCGCATGGCCACGATCAGTGACCTTCGGCGAGACGTTCGGCGAGAAACTCCGGCAGACCTGCGGCGCGAACCAACGCCTGCGTGCGTGCAACGTCGTAGGCAACACGGCGCCACTGCACTGTGCCAAGCGCACCGATTGCCGAACCGTCATCGGTGCGATCCCAGAGCACCCAGCTCGCGCGCACGTCGCCGTCGCGCGGCTGTCCTACAGAACCAACATTGATCAGCGCGGGTGAGAGGAGCGGTTGCGCGCGACCGTCGATGACGACCGAAGCTGCCTGGTTGCCGCGTAGCGCCCAGTAGGCGGGAACATGCGTGTGGCCGTGAAAGAGCACCGGCGTAGAGAGCGAGAGCAGATTCTCTCGCGCACTCGCGGATTCAATTACGTACTCCTCAAGGGGCTTTAGCACGCTGGCGTGCACCAACGTCGCGGCACCCATCTCGCTGATCTTTGGTAGTGCGTGCAACCACGTAGCGTTCTCGGGAGTCAGATGTGTCGCGGTCCATTTCACAGCTGCAGCGGCGGCGGGATTGAACCACTTCACCTCAAGCTCACCGAGCACGGCGGCATCGTGATTCCCCATCACGCCAGTCGCACCGCGCTCGCGCAACAAAGCAACGACCTCATTCGGTTCCGCGTTGTAGCCAACCACATCGCCGGTGTGCCAGATCGCGGCACCAGGAGCAACAGCGTCGATGTCGGCGAGCACCGCCTGCAGTGCGGCGAGGTTTGCGTGCACGTCGCTCACGACGGCGATCTTCATTGCACCTTACCCGCGTCGATTGCGCCAGGCGCGCAGACGGGCGAGGATTCCGAGTCGCCACGCACCAACCAAGATGAGCGCCGGAACGCCAACGATCAGGAGCAGAGTGTCGAGCGGCTTCAGCCACTCCTTCACCTGCTCCCAGTTTTCGCCAAGCGCAGCACCACCACCAATAAGGGCACTGTTCCAAACCAGTGAGCCGACGGCGCTATAGAGAAGGAAGCGGCCGAGCGGCATGCGGGCGATGCCAGCGGGGAACGAGATGGCGGTGCGCAGCAGCGGAATGAAGCGGCTCCAGAAGACGATCTTGCCGCCGTGGCGTGCGAAGAAGGCATCGGCCCGGTCAAGGTCAGCCGGGTCAATACGCACGATGCGGCCGAAGCGGTTCAACAGGGGTCGACCCCCATATGCGCCGATGGCGTAGGCGCCCCAGGTGCCGACGAGGCCCCCTAAGGTGGCGGCGGCGATGGTGGGGATCAGTAGCCAGCGCCCCCCGGTCAGCGGCTCGACCGCTGTGGGGTCGGCCACCAGGAAGCCTGCGAAGGGGAGGATGAACTCGCTCGGCACGGGGAAGCTTGAGGCATCTACGGCCATGGCGATCGCCACCCCGAGGTAGCCGACCGCCTCATACATGCTCGTGATCAGGGGGATCAGGAACTCATCCAGCCAACTCAACATGCCCTGATCGTGCCAGAGTTCCGCCCGCTATGATTGCGCCATGGATATGTTCACGCTCCCGTTCCTGCACCCAGCCGAGTTCTTTATCTCACTGGCGATCGGTGGCGGCTTCGTCTACATCTTTCAGAAGGCAGCCATGAGCTCTGAGCAGCGCGAGACCGGCTGGGTTCGCCGCTTCGTCACTGGCCCGAATGGCAAGGTGCTGTGGGGTGTCGCCTGGCTCGTGTGGGCGGTTGGCTTTGGCCTCCTGCTCGGCACCTTCACCGACAAGACCGCCGCATCGCCCTACGGTTCCGTTGGTCTCGTCGCCCTCTTCTCGGGATTTTTCCTGATGATGGGCTTCATCTGGGCAACGATCGGCGAATAGCCACCATGACGCGCCGCCTACCTGCCGCCGTGATGGCGGCTCTTTTTATCTTCGGCGTGTTCGCCGCGCCAGCACCGGCACACGCCTCCGTGGCACAAACATCCGTCACTCCAGAACCATTTAATTCGCTTACCGTTCGCTTTGCCTACAACACCTCTGTCGGCACCGCGGTCAGCGACGACGGCAAGACGCGCGAGATCACGCTTCGACCAGGACAAGATGCAGAGACGGCACTCGCGGCGTGGGAGCAGGCGCCTGGCGTTTTAGGCGTCATCCCCGACCTTCAGGCATACCCACTCCTTGATCCAATTGATCCGATTGATCCGCTCTACGCATCGCAGTGGGACATGCATATGCCAATAACAGGGAAAGATGGCGCGGCAAATGTCTCGTCAGCCTGGAGCACCACACGTGGCGAGAACGTTGTTGTTGCGGTGATTGATACTGGGAGCACGAACCACCCCGACCTCCTCGCGAATACGCCAGAGGGATGGGGCGTCGACATGGTTGAGAACAGCCTCATTGCGCGTGACGGTGACGGGCGCGATACAAACCCAACCGATGAAGGCGATTGGAGCTACTACCCATCAACCTGGCACGGCACCCATGTGGCGGGCACGATCGGTGCGGTGCAGAACGAGATTGGCGTCACCGGTGTTGCACCCAACGTTTCACTGATGCATGTGCGCGCACTCGGCGCTGGTGGCGGATCGTTCAACGATGTCATCGATGGTATTCGTTGGGCCGCTGGGCTTACCACAACTTGGGACGGACAACCGTGGAGCAATTATGGACTTGCCGTCAACGCCCACCCCGCCGATGTCATCAACATGTCGCTCGGTGGCGTCAGCCCCTGCTGGTCGACGTTGCAAAATGCGATCTCTCAGGCGCGTGCGGCCGGCACCGTTGTGGTAACCGCGGCGGGAAACAGCTTGCGCGACGCGGCAAACTTTACGCCCGCAAACTGCAACGACACGGTGACGGTCGCAGCAACCGGACGAGTCGGTGGACTTGCAATCTATTCCAACTACGGGACCACCATTGACATCGCTGCTCCTGGCGGAGACATGTCGCGCGATTCTGGCATTCTTTCAACGATTGGCGTTGGCAGCACAACGTTGACGGGATACAGCTACACCAACTACCAGGGAACAAGCATGGCGGCACCGCACGTAGCGGGCGTCGCCGCGCTTGTCGCCAGCGCCCATCCTTCGTGGGGCCCAAATGAAATTGAGGCGGCCCTCTATGCAGGCGCGCGACCGTTTCCAACGGATTCGCTCCGCACGTGCGTGACGCGCAGTGAAACGCCAGGCGCGGGGCAGTACCGGTGTGGCGTCGGGCTCCTTGATGCCGTTGGTGCGCTCGATATGGTGCAACCGATCCTCACGATTACGGCGCCAGAGAGTGTTGCGGTTGGCGAGACGGCAACCGTCTCGGTGAGCAGTGACGTGGACGGCCCGATCACCCTTGCGGTGGCAGAGGAGAGCGCATCGAGCTGCACTCTCACGGAGAACAGCCTTGCGGCAACCAGCACGGGCACCTGCACACTGAACGCCTCGATGTCGGCCACCGCCGATCACGTTGCGGCATTCGCGACGCAGAGCATCACCATTACTGGAACACCACAAACGATTAATTTTGGTGCGGGCCCACTCCTCACCGAGACCGACGTGCCGTTCGGCACCACCCCGCCGGCGCTCGTCGCCACCGCGAGCTCCGGTCTCGCCGTGAGTTATGAGGTCAGCACGCCGAGTGTGTGCGAAGCGCTCGCCCCAGCGAGCCCCCCGTACGCCTGGAGCATTCGCCTGCTGAACGTGGGGACCTGCACCGTGGTCGCGAACCAGGTGGGGAACGCCGTCTATGAGAGTGCCCCCTCGGTCGAGCGCAGTTTCACCATCGTTCAAGGGAGCCAAACGATCGAGCTCGACGTGCTCACCGACCGCGCCTTTGACCCCACCGTTGCACAGGTGCTACCGCGCTACAGCAGTGCCAATCTGCCCCTCAACTATGCGGGACTCACCAGCAGCGTGTGCGAGCCACAGTTCAACGGCACACTCTTTGAACTGCGCGTCTTCGCACCAGGAACCTGCACGATTCGGGCGGAACAGGCGGGGACGAGCACTTATCGCGCCGCTGACTCAATAATCCGAACGTTCGAAGTTTTCAAGTTGCAGCAACGACCACTCATCTTTGATCTGGGGCCGAGCTATCACGCCGTCAATAGCTCAGGTAGCTATGGCAATGGTGGAGGCAGCACCGCCGAACCGTTTATCGCCACATCGCTCACCCCAAGTATTTGTACGGTTAGCGATCGCATCGTGCGCTACCTAAAGGCCGGCACCTGCACCCTTCTGGGCACGAAGGCGGGTGACACCTGGCACTACGCAACCTCTAAGACTGTAAGCGTTACCGTCTTTGCTCCCGCACGCCTCACAGTAGCGCCGCGCATCAGCCAGGTTGGGAAGATTGTGTATGGCACACGTGGCACCTGGATTGGCAGTCCAACGCCAACGTACAGATATCAGTGGTACAGCTGCACCACGGCACAGCGCACCAGGTGCAGCGCGATCAGCGGCGCAACGGCGGTGAATCTGAGCGTTACACCTACGCTTACAGGGAAGTACGCCTTCCTCCGCGTCACCATGTACCAATACGGGAGTGAGCGGGCGCGTACGGATTCGAACGTCGTCAAACTCTCAGCGCGATAAGTGGCGCGCGCCGCGGCGATACGAAAGAACAACGCGCGCGACCTGCGCCTCGTTACCGCCGGTCAAGGAGTTTCGCTAATTGGCGACTCCATTACGCAATTGGCGCTGCCGATCGTTGCCGTTGACCTTCTTGGCGCCGACTCGCTCGGCACTGGCCTCCTGGGCGCCGCCTCCACACTGGCGTATCTCTTCATTGGGCTACAAGCGGGCGTCTGGGTTGATCGCTCATCACGTCGTGCGTATCTTCTTGCGGCCGACCTCGCACGATTTGGGTTGCTGCTTGCGATTCCACTTGCGTATCTGTTGAACATCCTGACCCTGCCGATGCTGCTCGCCATTGAAGTTGGGCTCGGCGCCGCGACCGTCTTCTTCAATGTTGCGTGGCCCGCGTACCTGCCACGACTAGCGAGCGGCCCCACACTGCTGAAGCTAAACGCACGCATGGCGATCATGGGCGAGGGGGCGGGCTTTGTTGGTCCCGGCCTTGCCGGCGCACTGATCAGCATCTTCAGCGCACCGTTCGTGTTGGTGGTTGACGCGATTACCTTTGCGGTGAGCTATGTGACCTTGCGCGCCATTCGCACGCCGGAACCACCAGCGCCAAAGCGGCGCAACGCGCTGATTCACGACCTGAAGGAGGGACTACGCGCACTCTGGGTGCGACCTAACCTGCGCATCATCACCCTCGAGGCGGTGAACGGCAATATCGCGTTCAGCATCATGATCGGCCAGGCGATCATCTTTCAGCGCATTGACTTGGGCTTTGATCCGGCGCTTATTGGTGCCGTCGCATCGGCAGGATTCTTAGGCGGCCTCTTCGGCTCACTTGCCGCGCCAGCCCTGCTGCGGCGCGTTGGCTTCGGTCGGCTGATGATCGTGGGCACCGCGCTCTTTGGCATCAACGAATTCCTACTCCCCGCCGCGGCCTTTGTGCCGCGCGAATTCGCGCCACTCTTTGTGCTGGCGAACTTCTTCATTGGTGGATTCTTCTTGCTGGTCTACGTGGTGCCCGTCACCACCTTCCGTCAGCAGGCGGTCCCCGATCGACTCCTGGGTCGAATGATGGCGATCAACCGCACCCTCACCTGGGGATTCGGCGCCACCTTCGGCTATGTGCTGGGCGGCCTGCTCGGCAACGCCTTCGGCCGGCCCAACGCCCTACTGGTGGGGGCGGTGCTGCAGACGATCATCCCGCTCATCATCTTTGGGTTCGCGCGCATCTGGCGCTACCCTACGATTGAATCGGCGGCAAGTTTCGACAATCGCGCTGCCGCATCAGCGGGGAGGTAACCAACATGTGCCATCAGATCACCTGCGCAACCTGCAACAAGCCAACGTGGGAGGGCTGCGGCGAACACATTGAATACGCCCTGAAGGGCGTGCCACTCAACGAGCGCTGCACCTGCCCACGCGATCAGGTCAAGGCCGCTCCTAGCGGGAAGAGCGTCCTCGACCGGATCCTCGGCCGCTAGTTAAGGAAGTACACCCTCAGCTTGTAAGAAGGCACGTAACGGCGCGAGAGCAACGGCGCCGTTGATGAATCCGCCAAGAGTCTGGCACGTGTCGGCTTCATTGATAGCTCCATCGCCGTTTGTGTCATACCACTGACGGCAATCGATACCGGGAATACTTTCGTCCGTTGACACACCGCCCATCATCACCACGCCGATGACGTTGTTGAATTCATCTAAAACGGCACCTCCAGATGAGCCCCCTGAGATCGTCACGTCAAGCTTCAAGACTGCATCGTCTTCGTTAGCCTCTTGATCTCGCGCCCAGCCAGCGACGAACCCAGAGGTAAAAGTGATGGAGTTCCCGCCAATAGATGGGTAGCTAAAGATACGGATTGCTGCACCGAGTGCGGGCTCGTCAGCCAGTTCCGCTATCTGCAGCACCGGCCATCCTGGCGTGAGCTTGCTCCCCTTGAAGTCAACCTCCAGAAGTGCAAGGTCATAGCGCTTACCTTCGGCGAGCACTCTCGCTGAGTACCAGGTGAAGTTTTCACCCTTTTGGTCCTCTGGGTAAAGCACCCACAGTGAGGCATCAGGCTCACACTCATATTCTGGTCCTGGCTTCTCGGCGACATGTTGATTGGTAAGGATTAGTCCGGTGCGAATGATCTGGGCCCCAGAACCTTCAGCGCACCAAATTAAACTCCCGCTCTTAGGCACACCCCAAACAATCTTGACGGCAGTTTTGTAAAGGTCACCTGCGGCAATAGGGGCAATCGAACCAGAAGCACTCGGCTCGGCGCTCTGGCTTGATCCGGTATTGAGGCCCCTCGATAGGTAGAATCCGGCGACAACAATCAGCGCCGCAGCCACGATGAGAGCCGGCACCTTGAAGAGCTGAAGTAGTGCTGAAGGTTTACGGCGCTTCTTCCGTACCACCGATTTGCGTTTCTTACTCTTGGCGGGCATCAGCAACCTCATGCTTCCTGTGGGGGAAACCCCACCTTGTAAGGGAGTCTACCTATCGATCGCGCAGCATAGCGAATCACTTTCACGTTGTGCGGGGTAGTATGCGACTAGGGAGGTCATCGTA
>RFPZ01000035.1 GCA_009925905.1 Candidatus Aquidulcis frankliniae | reverse complement strand
CCTAGCCCTGGTGCTGCGGTGCGTACGGCAGGAGCGCCATTTGGCGAGCGCGCTTGAGCGCTGCGGTCACTTCGCGCTGATGCTGCGCGCAGGTGCCCGTCTTACGACGTGGCTCAATCTTGGCGCGGTCCGAGAGATAGCGGCGGAGACGATTGATCTCCTTGTAGTCAATGTATCCCTGCTTGTCGCTGCAGAACGAGCAGACGCGACGACGTCGCCCTGCGCCGAACTTGTCATCACGCTTCTTGAATCGCTTTGGTGCCTCAGGCATGGTGTGCTCCTCTCAATTTGCTGTTGGTGGGGTTAGAACGGAAGGTCGTCGAGATCGCTCGGCGCCGACTGGTTGCTCTCGTCAGGGCTCGGTGCACTGCGTGACACTCGATCACCAGCACTTGCTGAACCATCAGCCTCGCGTGGCCGATACTTCAGAACCTCAAATTCGTCAGCGACCACACCGAGACCAATCTGCGTAGTGCCATCTTTGGCTTCGTAGGTTCGAGCCTCAAGTCGACCTGTGACAAAGACCTCATGGCCCTTGCGAACAAACTCTGCAAGTTTCTCGGGTCGTGACTGACCTTGCACAGCACCTGCTCGACCGAAGACAGTGACGCGGTACCACGTCGTTTTCTCTTCGGCACCGGCGCTTCGTGGACGCTCAGTAACGGCAACTCTCATCGAGAGGCGGGGTCGGTTCTGTGAATCGTAGGCGAGCTCTGGGTCTGCACCCAGATTGCCGATCAAGGTGATTCGCGCGTACGTCATCGACTACTCCCCGTCGGCTGCAGCGGCTGCTGCAGCTGCGGCGGCGATTTCGCCCTCGGTGTCATCGGCGTCAAGCTCGAGTCGCGCCGGCGTTCCACCATCGAGATTGAAGTCGCGAAGTGCGGCTGCACCCTTGCGCTCGTCACGGATCACCAGGTGTCGAAGCACCTCTTCGGTAATCAAGAGGATGCGCTCAATCTCGGCAATTGCCGATGATGCAACTTCGAACACATAGATCTGATAGACGCCATCCTTGGCGTGATCGATCTCGTAGGCCATGCGGCGGCGGCCCCAGGCAACGTCCTTCAGGATTGTTCCGCCCTGCTCGGTGATGGAGCGGGTGGTGCGCTCGAAGATCGCCTTCGTGCGCTCTTCCGTCACGTCGGGACGGAGAATTAGCATGAGCTCATAGCGGCGCATTGGCCACTCCTTCCTATGGATTCGCCCCGGTGCGCCCTACGCAACTTGCGTAGTGGGCCGGAGCCGAAAGGCAGCCGTGAGTGTAGCAGGGGGTGCGGGGGGGTTCAATGGTGAGAAATTGGAGGCGACGGCCGGATTCGAACCGGCGAATAGGGGTTTTGCAGACCCCCCCCTTAGACCACTTGGGTACGTCGCCCTGTGTGTGCTGGCTGCCCCTCGAGGATTCGAACCTCGGTTCACGGATCCAAAGTCCGCTGTCCTACCACTAGACGAAGGGGCAACGACCCCTCGAGTCCCCAAAGGAGGGAGTGGAGCGGAAGACGGGACTCGAACCCGCGACCTTCACATTGGCAATGTGATGCTCTACCAACTGAGCCACTTCCGCACCGGTCAACCTTTAGTGGTGCCGAGAGCCAGATTCGAACTGGCGACACCGCGCTCTTCAGGCGCGTGCTCTACCAACTGAGCTATCTCGGCCCGACGCCCGCAGCCACGCGAACGTACGCACCAACGGCGGCAAGGATACCCTCCCCCGCCAAGGGGCGCAACGAGGCGCGTTTGGGGAGGCAAATAGGGGTGCTGGTGGGCGGTGAGGGGCTCGAACCCCCGACCCCCTCGGTGTAAACGAGGTGCTCTACCAACTGAGCTAACCGCCCGGGTGCGGCTGCGGCCCGCGGCCGTCAGCAGAAGAGATGTGGTGCCCAGACCGGGACTTGAACCCGGATGACTTGCGTCATACGCCCCTCAAACGTACGCGTATACCAATTCCGCCACCTGGGCACAGGTGCTGGTATCGAGGAAGGGACTTGAACCCATACGTCCTTGCGGACACTGGCTCCTGAAGCCAGCGCGTCTGCCAATTCCGCCACCTCGACCCGTTCGAACCCCCTAATCGCTCAGGGTGTCGCGAGGCGGAAGGATAGCACAGCCCGCAGGTAGCTCTCTGGCTCATCCACGAGCATTGGGGCCACCTGGCTGACGCGGCTTGAGGTCAATAGTTCAACGGCGCGGAAGCGGATTGGCAAGATGTAGTTCGTCTCCGCGAGCCACTTCTGAAGGGCCACCAACGCGGATGTGCGCGCGGCGCGATCCCCTGGCTGGCGGGCGCGATTCAACAGCAGGTCGAGATCCTTCAGCTGAATTCCAGCAATGTTTCCCCCCGTCAAGACTGCTCCTGATCCGAGGAGTGGATAGAGATCCACATCAATGCCAACGTCAACGTTCAAGACGGCTAGCTGGAAGGTTCCTGAAGCGAGTCGGCTCGTGAGATCTATTGGCGAAAGCTCTGTGACCCGTGTTGGAATTCCGAAGGCGGTCCACGCCACGGGTGTTCGGGCAATAGATCCGCCAAACACGGTGGTGATGGCACTCGGGTCAAGTAGTGCGGCGAGTCCTGCCCGCAGCCGTGGATCTCGCAGCACACTTCCAGGTCGCAAATTTGTGGCGATGCCCGAAAACACCGTTGAGCCGAGCTCGATCGTGCTCCCTCGAGCGGTGGTACCGCGACGAGCATCTGCAATGTCGAGCCCCACAAGCTGATCGAGTGAGCTCGTGCTCCAGCCACGCAGCGCAGACGCAGCATCTGGGAAAAAGTAGAGCGCAATCTTCTCTGCTGAGGTTCCTGCCTCCGCAAGAGAGTTCAAGTCAGTAGCGAGTAGATCCGTTCGCCGAACGAGACCAGCACCGCCAGAAGAGATGCTCGTGATGCGATAGGGGCCAGTCCCCTGCGGAACCTTTGCCGCAGCAGAGCCTGGGATCTGTGCAGCACTGAGCCCAGCAAACTGCGTCGCGGAGAGGAGCGGCAGCGAACCGAGCATGGTTGGTAAGTTTGCCAGCGCACGTGAGGCGCTCAACTTCACCGTACCGGCTACGTCGCCCTCTTCAGCCGTTATGGATTGCCAGTATCCACCTGCGGTGCCGAGCTCCGACGCAAGTGCAATAGTCGACAGCACATCTGCCGGGGTCACCGTAGAGCCATCTTGCCAACGCGCAGAAGGGTCAAGGCTAATCGTCCACGAGAGCCCATCAGCGGCAACGGTCCAGGCGGAGGCGATATCGGGATCTGGCCACCCGCTCGCATCAAGGCGAGTCAAGCTTCGGTAAGTCAACGCTACGACCGCGCGATCAGCAGCGGTCTCGGCAAAGAGCGGTAGCGGCGCCGAGGGGATCCCAACGACGCCTACGCTCAGTACCCCTTCCCCTGAAGGCAACTCCCCCCCTGGCACACCGATACCAGAGATCTGAGCGCTGACAAGACCGAGTTGGGCCGCTCCAGCAAAGAGTGCGGCGCCGGCCAAGATTACAGCGGCGACCTTGCGGGTGAGCCCCTGCTGAGCGCTATGTTGCCTGCGCACCAGGGCGGTCCGACTTAGTTGGTCTGGAGGTAGCCGAGCACCGAGAAGCCAACGAAGAGAATGATCAACGCGACGGTGAAGCGGAGGAGCTGTCGCTCTACGCCGCGGCGCGAACGATAGACGCTGGAGTCACCACCGAACGCCGAGCTAAGGCCAATCCCTCGAGATTGCATCAGGATGGCAATAATCAAGAAGACACTGACAACGATCTGGCCGAGAGCAAGTACTGGATTCATGGAACCTCCTACTGACATGCCTGTTGTTGGGATAACTCTACCACCCGCCCCCCGAGGGGTCGCCAGGTCATTAGGACCGAAGGAGCGACTCCCCTGTCATTGCGGGGTCGGGAGATAGCCCCATCAAGGCACAAACCGTTGGAGCGACATCTCGGAGGTCTCCCTCGGCTAGCGCCGACCAGGGGCCCTCCCCATACGCGACGAGGAGCGGCACGCGCCGCAGGGTGTGGCTCGTACGTGGTGTGCCGTCAGCAGCGCACATCTCCTCGGCATTGCCATGGTCTCCCGTAATCAGCAGCGTGACTCCGGTCGCGGCTGCCGCTGCAGCAATCGTGCCAATCGCACGATCTGTGGCCTCGCAAGCGCGAATCGTTGCTGCAATGTCACCGGTATGACCGACCATGTCGGGGTTAGCAATGTTGGCAACGATAAAATTCTCGTCTCCACGATTGAGTGCGGCAACCACCTGCGCCGCGACCGCCTCCGCCTGCATTTCTGGTGCTAAATCGTAGGTAGCGATTCGATCACTCGGCAGTAGCACACGCCGCTCGCCGTTGAAGGCCTCCTCAATTCCTCCATTGAAGAAGTAGGTCACATGCGCGTACTTCTCCGTCTCTGCAACATGCAGCTGCCGCATACCAGCGGCGGCGACGAGCCCCGCGAGTGATGGAACAACCGCCGGACCAAAAATCGGCTGCACGAGCGAGAGTCCCTCGCCTTCGCCGTAGGAGGTCATCCCCCAGCAGCGCGCCGGAAGTGCGGCAGGACGAGCGAACTGAGTGAACTCTGGCGCCGCCAGCGCTCGCATTAACTGGCGCGCCCGGTCGGCGCGAAAGTTTGCATGGATCACAACGTCAGTCGAAACGAATCGCGGAGCTGCTCCGTCACGAAGCACAATGCGCGTCGGGGTGACGAACTCATCGCTCTCATCTCGTTCATACGCCTCTTTTAGGGCGCGCTCGGGGCTGCTCGCGCCATGATCTCCGCCTACGACGATCGTTTCGAGTGCGGTGGCTGTACGCTCCCATCGGGCATCTCGGTCCATGCCGTAGTAACGACCACCGATCGACGCAATCTGCGCCGAGGGGGCCGCTTCGCTCATGCGACTTCCAAACGATGCGAGCGCTGCCGCGGCTGAACGAGGCGGCATGTCGCGACCATCAAGAAGCAGGTGCACCAAGATTCGTGGGACACCTGCTGCATGGGCGGCGCGCAGCACCTCAATCGCATGCCGGTCATTGGCATGAACTCCACCGTCACCGAGGAGGGTGATCAGATGTAACCCACTCTCACGCGCGGCGCTCAGCGCGCCATGCAGGCCCGCCATCGCCCCGAATGAACCATCGGCGATGGCCGCGTCGATGCGTGGAAGATCCTGCGGTACACGTTGCCCGCTTCCTATATTCAGATGACCAACTTCGCTGTTCCCCATCTGACCAGCTGGGAGGCCGACCGATTCACCGCTCGCCCCAAGTGTTGTATGCGGATGCCGAGCCAAAAGCGCGCGCCAATTCGGCATAGAGGCGGCCGCGATCGCATCACAAGGACCACCGTCCCCAATGCCAAATCCGTCGATGATGACCAGCGCAAGTCGACGCGAGGTGATTGTCATTGCGCAGATCCCGCTGCGGAAAGTGCAGCCCGAACGATGGTGGCGAAGCGATCGGCGCTCAGTGACGCCCCACCCACGAGGAGCCCATCAAGACTGGTGCGTGCCGTTGATGTACCGAACCAGGCTGCAGCGGAGGCGGCATCAACGGATCCGCCATACAGCACGGGGAGTTCTTCGCGATTGAGCGCACTGCGAAGTCCGGCAGCGATCCCCTCGGCGATTTCAACGGAGGCTGGGTTGCCCGTGCCGATTGCCCAGACTGGCTCATAAGCGATGACGAGCCCAGCGGCAAGCAACCGCGCCGCACTACAACCGGCGCGCTCTGCCGCGGCAAATGTTGCGACGGATTGCTCTTCTACATACGCCACTCGAGATGCAATCTCGGCCCTCGGGAGGTCATCGCCGAGGCAGAGCACCGGTGCCAATCCAGCCGCCACGGCGCGCGCGAGCTTTCCGCCAACGACCTCAGCAGTTTCGCCATGATCTCGCCGGCGCTCCGAGTGGCCAACGATCACTGCGGGGGCAATTCCGACGAAATGTTCAGCGGGAGCCTCGCCTGTGAATGCTCCTGGGATGCTCAGAGAAACATCCTGCGCGGCAACCTCAAGCGCGCTATGCGGGTACTCCCGACGCAGAAGCGAAGCTACTGGGACGAGGCCGAGCGTACTTGGTGCAAGGAGGACTCGGACATCGGATGGGAGCCCAGACTTCGGGAGTGCGCCAAGGAGACTTTCAGCGATCTCCTTGGCGAGCGCCACCTCTTCACTTGGCGGAAGGTTGGCCTTCCAGTTCGCGATGATCGTGATCTGCCGACTGCTCATACGTGGATCATCGCAGAGGTTGCCCGGCTGAGTGGTCGCCAGCCTGCGCTGCGCGGACGCGACGTTCAATTTCAGCAAGTGCCCGCTGGACGGTTGAGCGCGCCAGATCAAGCTCCGCGGCGAGTTCAGCTAGTGTTGCGTCGGGTGCCCCCAATCGGACACGGGCAACCCGTGCGTGAAGACCGTCGGCTTGCAGCAGAGACTCTTCCAGTGCGGTAGTGCAGGCACGAGCCTGTCGCATTCCTGCGAGTACTGCCCGGGTCAGGTTCGCGGTTTCGGCGTTCACACTCCGATTCAGGTTGCCGCGAACCTCACGGCCGATGCCGCGTGCCTCCATCTCTGCCACAGACGCCGTTGCACCAAGGCGCCGCAAGAGATCGATAAGCACGTCTCGGCCCTTCCATATGAGCAGCCCTTTACCGCGTCGAGCGCGTCGGTGGCCACCAAGTTGCTCAGCCGCAGTGATTCGGGCGAGGTCGATTGCCTCGCTCTCCGAAACGTTGATCTCGAGGTGAACACTCCCTGACGCGAGTGAGAGGGATCCCCTCGCGAGGAGCCGACCACGGAGTAGCGCAAGTCGACAGTGTTGCGGCGAACGCGTGCCAGCCAGACTATCGGCACACGCTTCAGATTGCCCCCGAGGCGAACCTTCCCAGCGCCGAGCGGCTCCCCGCTGCGAGAGTTCGGTGCTCAGTTCATGGACAGCACGGGCCAGCGAGACATCAACACGGCGCCCTGAATCGCCAAGGGCTGCAAGTTCAGCCTGAATGCAGCACGTACGCGGCGGTCGAATCGCTGCCAACTCATGACGAATGGAGGCGACGAGGTCCGCCTCCACTCGACTCATCGTGGGCGTCGCGGCTCGCGTAGCGGGAGGCGCAGTAGTGCGCGTGAGAGGAGATTGGGCTCGTGTAGATGCGGTGTTCGCCTTGAAGCAACGTCGCGCACGAAGAGGGGCGGCCGCTTGCGACCTTCGGCGTCGGTCACGTGGTGAAGCGTAGGCGCAATGGGCACGCCGCCGATCGCACCGGTACGGCGCGAGCTGGCGGAAGTTGCAAGGATGCCATCGATGAGACCCGATGCACCGTGTGCTTCAAGTGCCGCGAGATGAGCATCGAGATCCATTCCTTCTGTCTCCCCCTCTTGCTCATCCACGTTCGCCACCCACACGAGCGGCGCACGACGCGCCTCGAGGGCAGCACGGATCTCAGGGATGAGTAGGTGTGGGATGACGCTGGTGTAGAGCGAACCGGGGCCGAGCACGATCAGGTCAGCTTGCTGAATTGCCATTATCGCGGTCGGCGTTGCTCGGGCGCCTTCAGGTTCAATGCGCATTCGGTCAATGTTTCGCGTCCGCGCGAGTTGAGCCTGTCCCCGCACAGTTGTGCCATCTCTTGTTGTACCAACGAGCTCAAGGGCTACGGTCGTGCCGGGAATCACCTCACCGCGGACATTCAGAATTCGATGCACTCTGGCAACGCCGCGCTCAAGGTCTCCCCCCTCTTGGTGGATCGCCGCAGCAAGCAGGAGGTTTCCGACGGCGTGGCCACGTGGTGCGCCTGGCTCTGCCGGGAGTCGAAATCGCAGGAGATCTGCCGCTGTGGACTCTGCGTCCGAGAGGGCGACAAGGCAGTTCCTCAAGTCACCAACAGGTGGGATCCCGAGTTGTTCGCGCAGCACTCCTGAAGATCCGCCATCGTCACCCATGGAGACGATTGCAGTGAGGTGCGAGGTCTCAAGCTTGAGTCCACGGAGAGCGGTCCCGAGCCCCGTTCCGCCGCCGATCACCACCACGCGTCGCCCGCGCGCAAGTCTTCGACGCCGCTCCAATAGCTCCAGAAGGGAAACTCCTGGACGGTCGGTGCGGTACGGCAAGATTGCAGCCCGAGCCAACCCAACGAGCCCAACACCGATCAGCAGGCTCCCTGCCAGCGCCGCGGCGGCGGCGCGGACCATCGGATCAAGATCGCGTAGGGCGACCGCCTCAGCAATCTGTACGAGTGGGTCCGGAAGCTGTGCACCTGCCGCAAGTGCGCGGACTCCGCTCAGTGCACCGAGGGCGATTGTTGCGGCGCCAAGGAACGCCACGAATAGCCACCGCTTTACACCAAGGCCAGGTTTCAACCAACCGATACGTCTCACCGCCTAGGTGCGCTCCACATCTCGGTGGTGCACATGAACCGTATGCGCACCAGCAGTCGCCCGCACCTTGGCGGCCAACGACTCACTGATTGCCACCGACCGATGGCGGCCGCCAGTGCAACCAATGGAGATGCTCAAACGGCCCCGTCCGTCTTCCAGGTAGTTTTTGAGCGTAGTGCGGAGGAACGCTGCGATCGCAGCTTCAACGGTAATCCCAACCGGGTCATGCAGAACATACGCGGCTACCTCGGGATCCCGGCCATCCTTGGGGCGCAATTCCGGCACCCAGTGGGGATTTGCCACCGATCGGACATCAAAGATGAGGTCCGAATCGAGAGGAATACCATGCTTGTAACCGAAACTGGTGAGGTGAATGGAGATAGATGCATCGCCACCAAGCGCCTCTTGCACCAACCGATCACGTAGTTCACGAGCCGATAGATCGCTCGTATCAATGACGGCATCTGCTATTTCCCGTGACGCGCTGAGCAGTTCACGCTCAAGCCGAATGGCTCCTGCCACGTCGCTCGGTGCGTCGACGGGTCCACCCAGAGGGTGCCTATGGCGAGTTTCACTGAAGCGGCGAATGAGCACATCATCGCGTGAGTCAAGATAGATGACGCGGCTTTCGAGACCAATGGATCTATTCGCGCTCCTAATCGAATCAATTGCTTCACGTGGATCACCCTCCCGAGCATCAATCACCAAACAGAGTCGCGCGAAGCGATCTGGCTGCTGTTGAATCTTCTCAATTAGGGCAGGAATCAAATCATTCGGCATGTTATCGATCGTGCGGAATCCGATATCCTCAAGCGATTTCGTAGCCGTACTCTTCCCGGCCCCGGAGAGTCCTGTCAGCAGTACGAGCCTGCGGGGAGCTACCGGTGGAACCATCAGCGACCTCCCGCACGCACTAGCCAAATCGTTAGTTCGTAAAGTAGATAGAGGACTACCGAAAGCACAATCGGACTGATGAGATCAGTCCCGGGCGTGGCAAATGCACCCACAACAACAGCAAGGACAAGCGCATTCCTTCGCCACCTACGAAGTTTTGCCGACGTCACAACTCCCACACGGGAGAGGAAAACAAGAAGGATCGGGTACTCAGTGGCGAGTCCAAAGACCAGCATGAGCGAACCAACAAATCCAAAATACCGATCAGCAGCGATCAGAGGGGTGAGATCGTCTGTTGCAAAAGAGAGAAGGAAACTCACCGCGAACGGCAACACTATCCACGCGACGGCGACACCAACCACAAAGAGGATGAGTGCGAGCGGAATCCAAGGACGTGCAGCGCGGCGCTCCGATTCGGTAAGGCCTGGTCGAACAAACGCCCACGCTTGCCAGAGCCATATTGGCATCGCTAGCGCCACGCCTCCGATGAGGCTGAGCTGCATACGAATGCCAAACGCATCCCCAACGCCAACAAAGTAGAGGGGGGTGTCGTCGAGTGGGGCGCGTAGCAGCGCGATGAGATTGTCGCACCACACGAACGTGATGACCGCTCCGACCACAACTGCGGCAAGGGCGATGCCGACGCGTCGGCGTAATTCTCGAAGGTGTTGAACGAGCGGCGCGGGTGCGTCGCTCAAATCGCCGGAGCGAGACATTTCAGATGCGATCCAGCGTTACGCCTTTCGCTTCGTGCGCGACGCCGCGGCGCGCTTTGCCGCCTTCTTGGCACGCGGCTTGGCTGGCGCGGTGGCGGTACCTGAGGTCGCATCCTTGAATTCACGGAACGAATTTCCAACGGCCTTACCGATCTCTGGAAGCTTCCCTGGCCCAAAGACTAGGAGCACGACAGCCAGAATCAGGATCAGTTCAAACGGTCCGACGTTTGGCATGGAATACCTCCTCGTAGCGGGCTGGCGCCCTTAGGGTTTGAGTATAGCGAGGCGCTGTCCCCACTCTGCTGCGGCAGCGCTCAGAGCCGCTTCTGTTCGCTCGTCGCCTGCGCCAGCATCAGTGATCCCGCGGCCAACATTCACAAGTAGGCCCCGCCCGGCGTGACCGTCACCTGGGGCGCTCGTCGCGCCACCCGCACTCGTGATCAGGCTCGCGTCACCACCTTGCGCACCGACCCCTGGAACGAGAAAAGGCAGCCCAGGGGCCGCTGCGCGTACCTGTCGAAGTGCGGGCACATCCGTCGCGCCAACGACCAGCCCGATACGGCCCGCCAAACCCTCCGTCCGACGCCCAGCAAGCCGAGCGACTCGCTCCGCGAGTGTCTCCTCTGGGTCTACCGCGCTAGAACCTACGCGCAGACTCTGCAGCTCCCCTGATTCAGGGTTTGATGTTCGGCAAAGAAGGTAGGTGAACTTGTCGGTGCGTTCAAGGATCGGTGCAAGCGCTCCAATCCCAAGGTACGGATTGGCCGTCACCGCGTCAGCGCCCAGGACATCGAAGAGGGCGATTGCCTGTGCAGCAACCGTTGTGCCAATGTCACCGCGCTTCACGTCAATGATGAGCGGAATTTCCGGAGGAACCTGCCGCCGAACATGCTCGGCGAGGCGCATCCCCTCGCTCCCGAGCGCCTCAAAATAGGCAAGATTCATCTTGAACGCTGCCGCGTATGGGGCGGTAGCCGCAATCAGCACATCGATCCACCGTTCAATCCCGACATGCGTGTGACGAAACGACACTGGAAGTGCCGAGGGCACTGGGTCAATGCCTACGCAGAGGTGCGATCGGACTCGTGAAGTTGATGCTCCGAGCAGATCAAGATAGTGACTCACGGGGCTGGGCTCTCTGTGACCGGTGATGTATTAAGACTCCCCCATGCTGGCCTCACATTCGGGTCAACAGGATCACGGAGAGGGCTCATGATCACCGGCGGATTCGGGATGCCGGATGGCGCAACGCTGAACGAAGCAAGATTGAGACTCGCCTGAGTGCCATTGGCAGAAAGGTACGCGAGTTGCGATCCATTCGGTGACCAGGCTGGGGCCCAGGACTTGCCAGTGCGCGTCATCTCAAGCACAACTTCACCCGTTGCTGCGTTCATAACGACCACGTCTGTTCCTCGAGCCGAAATACGTGTTGCGGCGATCCATCGACCATCAGGGCTGATCGCTGGCTGTACGAGGCCCTTCTCACCAATCCGCGTCGTACTTTTCTTCGCGATGTTGTAGCGAATGATGCGCGATGACGACGTGCCCTCGGAGAGGCCATTTTGAACGTAGTAGATCGCCGCGCCGTCAGGGCTCCAGACAGGATCTTGATGACCGAATGGTGCAATGTGCGGGAGTGGCGGTGTTGAGATAGTGGAACCATCGCTGCTCAAAATCCGAACGACGACGTCGGTGCCAATACCACCAGCGCGGTAATCGGTTGCGACGGCGACTCGACCGTCGCTCGCCACCGAAGGTCCGAACATGAATCCAGACCAGTTCAAGGCGGGACGCGTACCGAGAATGAGTCCATCAAAGATCACCTCTTCGCCTCCGCCGTACGCGGAGAGCCTCAGAAGTGTGGGCACCTTCATCTCGTACTTCTGAATGCTCCCGTTCCCTAGGAGCCGACCACCAATCTCCGTGCGATATCGAATGGCATAGAGCCAGACACCATCGGTGCTCCAAGCTAGATCGGAGTCCGTTGTGGAGGTCGTCAGCTGGCGAAGCCCTGATCCACTGATGCTCCAAATTGATCCGCCGCGACCGAAGGCGATCGTGCCATCAACGGTGACACCTTCGGTTACCTCGGGCCCGCTGTTCGGATTGTCTGTGGGGGCTGGGGAACTCAACGAGAAGCTGATGAGGCTCCCGCATGCCAAGAGAACGAGGAGGAGTGCTGCGATAATCGGGGCTGGACTCTGCGGACGTCGATGCCCACCGTCTCGGCTCATCAGATCGCGATTCGTTGGTGGCTTAGCGCCGTGGAATGGTTGCGGCGCGGCGCGGCGCGTGCGCGGGAGCGGCTGCAGCGATCGTCTTTCACTCATGTGGCCCCTCCGTGATTGCTTGGCGCAAATCCACGACGTGCATCTCAATTCGTGCAGTCCCACGATACGTCCGTTGGGTGGTTCGCACGACCAGGTCTATAGGGCTCCCGGCCAGCTGATTGGCATCTGGCCGACCGAATGCCATCGCCTCCACAGCGAGACCATCGAGCGAGAGGGTCAGCCGAGCATGCCGACCATCCCCCACTAGGCGCACTCCGGTAAGTGGAATGTTCCGTAACAGAAAGGTGGGCTCGGGGTTCCCCATTCCAGTGGGAGCGAGGTGATCTGCTAACGCTGCGAGGTCCATTGGGGAGCGGCTACCAATCGGCGCCGCGAGGTCGACCGTCAGTTCTGGGGTGCGCGCTTCGGCTTGACCTGCACACGTCGCGCTCAGCCTCGGCAGAAGTTCGCCCCACACTTCGGGTAGAAACGAGCAGCCTCCCGCGCCGTCATGCCCGCCATGACGAATGAGCAGATCGCTCGACTCTTGGAGTGCGGCAGCAACACCGAAGCCCTTCGGCGCACGAATTGACGCTCGTAGTGGCGCCGCACTGCCATCGTCATGTGCCACCAGCGCTGGTCGTCCTGTCTCTTCGCTCAGTCGGCCAGCGATCAGCCCGATCAGCCCAACGGACCACGGTCCACGCACCGCAACAAGCCCATCGCCCATGTAGGCTCGCCCCTCGTCACGAGAAGACCCAACGGTGAGCCCGAGCAGTGCGCGAGCCTCGTCAATCGCAACCTTAGTCAACTCTTTCCGCTCAAGGTTAATCCCTTCAAGCATGGTTGCAAGCTCTGTTGCTTCAGCAGGATCGTCGGTTGTAAGCAGCGCTAGGGCAGGTGCAGCATCACCGATGCGTCCGGCGGCGTTAATCCGGGGGGAGATCGTGAATCCAGAAACCTCGGCGCGGTACGGTGGCTCTGTGCCTGCGGCACGAAGTAGCGCGGCGATCCCAACTGGCATCACGCCAGCGCCATTCATCACCTTCAGCGCTGACCGGGCAATCACACGGAACTCATCCGCTACAGGGACCATGTCGGCGATACCGCCGACCATTGCAAGCACGGAAAGCTCCGCCAACAGCTCGCGGCGTTGCGGGTGATCAGCGAGGATCCCTTGCGCGATCTTGAAGGCAAGCCCGCTCCCAGCTAAATGCGGAAATGGATACGTGGAGTCGGGCCGATTCGGATTAACCAGCCAGGCGGCCTGCGCCGGCTCAGGGGGTACGGCGTGATGATCAATGATGCCAACCAGAATTCCCGCCTCAAGCGCTTCGGCGACACGGATGCGGTCCGCGGTACCGCAGTCCACTGCGAGGATTAACTCCACACCGTCTTCTAGTGCGGCGGCGATTGCCCCCTCGGGAATGCCGTGACCATCGCCGTCACGCTGAGGGATATATCCCTCA
>RFPZ01000034.1 GCA_009925905.1 Candidatus Aquidulcis frankliniae | reverse complement strand
AGGTTCGGCAGCGGAACGCGGTCTTGCGGGCGGCGCGGACCAGCGAGCGATGGCACGACCTCACCAAGCTCGATGTGCACGACTGCGTCGTAGAGCGGTTCAGCACCCGCGGTGCGCCAGAGGCCCTGCGCCTTCGCGTAGGTTTCAACGAGGGCGATGCTCTCGTCACTGCGACCAGTTGTTTTTAGGTAGTCAAGGGTGATCTCGTCAATTGGGAAGAGTGTGGTGGTTGCGCCAAACTCTGGCGACATGTTGGCGATCGTTGCGCGGTCAGCAAGGGAGATCGTGGCGAGCCCGTCGCCGAAGGCCTCAACGTAGGCACCGACAACGCCATGCTCGCGGAGGCGCTCCGTGACGGTGAGCACAAGATCAGTTGCGGTCGTTCCCGCCGGAAGTCGCCCAGTGAGTCGCAGCCCCACGATGGTTGGGATGGGCGAGAAGAGTGGTTCGCCGAGCAGCACCGCCTCGGCCTCAATGCCGCCCACGCCGAAGCCGAGCACGCCGAGGCCCGAGATCATGGTGGTATGCGAGTCGGTGCCGACGCAGCTGTCGGGGAAGGCGAGTGGCGCACCATCCACATCTTCGACGCGAACAACTGTGGCAAGGTTCTCCAAATTGACTTGGTGCACGATGCCGGCGCCGGGCGGAACAACGCGGAACTTGTCGAAAGCACCCTGCGCCCAACGCAACAGCTGGTAGCGCTCGGCGTTGCGCTCGTATTCCTTGGCAACGTTTTGTTCAAGCGCCTCGCGCGTCGCCCAGCGATCAACTTGCACCGAGTGATCAATCACCAGATCGGCGGGAACCTGCGGATTGATGCGATGCGGATCAATGCCCAGCTCCGTGGCGGCGTTGCGCAGGGCAGCCAGGTCAACGACGGCGGGTACCCCGGTGAAATCCTGGAGCACCACGCGCGCCGGGGAGAAGGGGACCTCACGTTCATCGCCAGTCGCCGAAGCGGCGGCGCCCGGCTTCCATGCGAGGTAGGCGTGCAGATCTTCAGGCTGCACGAAGCCATCGCCAGAGCGTCGGGCGGCACCTTCAATGAGGATCTTCAGGACGAGCGGGAGACGCTCCCACGGAGTCGAAGGTTGAGGAAGGAGCTCTAGGGCGATGCGATCGGGGAGACCTACCCCGAGCGAGCGTCGCGCCGAGAAGTGGTCTCCCACAAGGCCTCCTCTTTGTTGTGTGTGGCAGCCGCTGCGGCACCACGCGTGCGGGTAGGGTAGCGCCCAGCGCCTGTGCAGCGCGCCGCCGCTGCGGAGGCTACCATCGCCTCAATTGCGGGAGAGGCTCGGGCCGCCCGCCCATCGGTTAGATAAGGGAGCAGCGCATGGGAGCGACACGCCGCAGCGCAATGTCGGCTGGAGGCCTCGTCATTCGAGGTGTCGGCGGGCGACCTGAGATCGTGATTGGACGCCGTCGCCGTGAGCGCGACGGCTTCGTCTGGTCGTTGCCAAAGGGGACCCCCGAAGAGGGTGAAACTCGTGAGGAGACGGCTCTTCGCGAGGTTCGCGAAGAGACTGGCCTGGAGGTACAGATCCTCTCGTATTTCGATGCAATCCACTACTCGTTCACGCGCGGCGGAGAGCGCATCGACAAAACGGTGCATTACTACCTGATGGAGGCGATCGGCGGTTCGTTTGATCAGTGGGATAAAGAGTTCGACGAGGTGCGATGGGTGCCAATGGAAGAGGCGATTGCCCTCCTGGACTTCCAAACGGAGTGCGGCCTTGTTGAGCGCGCATACGCGGCCCTGGCTGCGTAGGCGATTCGTGCGGGCGGGTCGCTCCGCCACAAAAGTGCTCGGCGACCCCCTATCCTGTGGGGAGATCGGCACCAGCCGATCCACGAGAGAGCGAGAGGGGAGATGCCGATGCATCGGAGCCTAAAGGTCCTTGCCGCAACTCTCTTAACGGCGTCCCTCCTTACGGGATGCAGCATCTTCTCTGCGCGCACCATCCGTGCGGGAATCGTCGGTGAGCCAGCCGGCCTGGAGCTCTCCTATACCGATGACGCCTCCGCACTTGTGGGCTCCATGGTCCACGCTGGCCTTTACCGAGCTGATTCCACCTTTGCCCCCTCCCCCGTGCTTGCTGAAGGCGATGCCTCGAGTGCGGCCGGCGGCACCAAGTGGCGCGTCACGCTGCGCTCTGGGCTCACCTTTCACGACGGATCGCCACTGACCACTGACGATGTGAAGTTCACCTACGAGCTTGCGGCTTCCACGCGCTGTCCGCTTGTGAGCGACATCTGCGCTGTGGTGGCGAATCACCTCGTCTCGGTGGAGGCAGGGGCAGACGGCGCGCTCACCTTCACACTGAAGTCGCCGTGGGCTCCGTGGCAGACTCGCGGACTTACGATCCCAATCCTTCCGAAGGCGACCCTTGAGTCATCGCTGGCACGACTCCAAGCCAAAGTCCAAGCGGCAGACCGCAATGCCGTGTCGCTGACCCGCGAGAACATCGCCGCCGATATTGACGGCGGCGGCTGCGCTGCCTCAGGCGGAACGAACTGCACCTACGCATCACGGGTCACTGAACTTGAGCGTACGCTTGCCGACGCGGGCCTTGATCTCCCTGATCCCCGCGGCTATCCACAACTCAGCAGTGTTGGTGAGCCGACTGGGAGCCGTGACGATGAAGGGTACGCTCGTGCGCTGTACGTCCGACTGGCCGCGCTGGAGTCGCTCCTACTCGCCCCAACCGAAGGCCAACTTGCCGCAGCGTTCCCACTCCTTGACGTGCAGAGCGCACCGGTCGGCGCGGGGCCGTACGAATTTGTTGAACGCGTGCCCGGAAGCTACGTGCAACTTGCCTCCTTCAAGGCCTTCGCGCTCGGTGAACCGCCCATGTCGGCGATGACACTGACGATCTTTACATCGTCAACTGGCGTAGCGAAGGCGTATCAGGGCGGCGCACTCGATTGGGCTCCTGACCTACGGGCTGCAGACGTTGCTGGGTTGACGGTGAGCGAGGATTCAACGCTTCTGCACGTAGCATCGCTCCGTGGGTATAACTATCTCGCGTTCAACACGCGGGATGGGCGCATCTTTGCGAACAGTGTGACTCGCCGCGCTATTGCCTCCTGCGTCGATCTACCGGCAATCACCGCTGGCGCCACAGATGGGACCGGCATCAAGATCTCAAGCACCGTTGCGCCAACCTCCTGGGCGGCAGAGAACCCAGCTGCCGCCGAAACAAGCCGTGATGTTGCTGGAGCCCGCGCCGCACTTATTGCCGACGGCTGGACCGCGGGCGAGGATGGGATCTTTGCCCGCGCTGGCACGCGCCTTGAGGCGGACATCATCGTTCGTGAAGGTCAAGTTGCACGCGTTCGTGCGGCGCAGTTGATCGTGGACCAAGTTGCAGAATGCGGTATCTCGCTCACCGTGGCCGAGCTTCCCTTCACCACCGATATCGCTCCGCGACTCCGATACCCGAATGACTTCGATCTCTATCTCGGAGCCTGGCAGTGGAGTCTAGATCCCGATGATTCGGACATTTTCGCCTCTGCCGCCTGCCCAACTGAAGAGGCTCCTGCTGGGAAGAATTTCGTCTGCTGGTCAAGTCCGCGCGTTGATGAGCTGTTGGCCCAAGGTGTCGCGGCGGGCAGCATTAATTCTCGTGTCGGAATTTACGCCACGATCCAGTCGCTGCGACGCAGTGAGCGGCCGTACCTCCTGCTTTGGGGCGAGCCTGCATATGCGCTGCTTCGGAACCGTTTTACCTGGCCAACCAGAGAGGCAGATATTCAGAGCCCGCTCTACGCGTGGTCTATCCACACGTGGGATCTGCAAAAGTAGGGTTGATGCGAAGACGCGTGTTGGCCCTCGCGCAAATTGCTCCCTCGCTTGGGGATCTAGGGCGTAACTTCGTGCTGCATGAGGAGAAAGTTCAGGAGAGTCGCTCTGCCGGCGCCGACCTCGTGATCTTCCCCGAGCTGAGCCTCACCGGGTATCAGCTTCAAGATCTTGCCCCTGAGGTCGCGATGCGCCGAGATGATTCGCGTCTGCAGACGTTGGCGAAGCTCACAGTTGGCGGCCCTTCTGCTGTTGTCTCATTTGTTGAGTCGACCGATGACCATCGACTCTTCGCTGCCGCCGCGCTCCTCGAAGGGGGAGAGGTGCGACATCTCGCACGCAAATGCTATCTCCCAACGTATGGGCTTTTCGATGAGCGGCGCTTCTTGGCTCCTGGCGATGCGATTCGTGCGACGCGCGCCTCCCTCGGCGGACCAGTGGTACGAGGCGATATAGGAATCGGCATCGGCGTATGCGAGGACTTCTGGCATCCAACGCTGCCGGCGATCCTTGCGCAGGATGGGGCCGAACTCCTCATCAATGTCGCTGCGGGACCGGCGCGCGGTGCAAGCGTGGACGCCGACCAAGGACTCGGCTCGGCAGCATCGTGGGGCACCCTCCTTCGGTCGACCGCCGTGCTCACCACTTCGTTCGTGGCCTTCACCAATCGAGTCGGCGTGGATGAATCGCTGATCTTCTGGGGTGGCTCGCGCGTGATCGGTCCCGACGGTACCGTGATCGCCGAGGCGCCACTCTTCGAGGAGGCGCTCCTCCTGGCCGAGATCGATCTTGACGAGGTGGCACGTGCACGCACCGCACTTCCCCTGCTGCGTGACGAGCGCCTTGAGCTCACGCGACGTGAGTTTGACCGCATCATCGCCACGCGCGCTGACCTCGACGAGGCGTAGGCAGAGAAATGAGTGGCAACCCCAGTCGTGCACCACACGACGAACTGGCGATTGACCCCGAGATGGTCGCGGACATGTGTCGCGCATTCATTACGTCACATGTCGCAAGCACCGGTGCCGAGAGAGTAGTTCTCGGCCTCTCCGGAGGGATAGATTCCGCCCTGGTTGCCTACCTGACTGCGGCCGCCATTGGACCAAATCGACTCGTGACCGTGCTGATGCCAACGGGGTCGTCGTCCCCCAGCTCGAAAGCGGACGCGGAGACGATCGTGAGCGACCTCGGCTGCCCGAGTGAACTCATCTCAATTGAGGCACCACTAGCCGCGCTGCTTGCGAATCTCCCGCAGGGTGAAAGCGTCAGCCCTGTACGTCGCGGGAACATGGCGGCGCGCCTCCGCATGACCACACTTTATGACCGCTCCGCCCTGCACCGTGGTGTGGTGATCGGTACGGGGAACAAGAGCGAGATCCTGATCGGCTACTCCACGATTTATGGGGATGCGGCCTCGGCGTTTAATCCAATCGGTGACCTCTATAAAACGCAGGTTCGCGAACTTTCGCGCCACGTTGGCGTGCCAGCGCAGATCATTGCGAAGGCGCCGAGCGCCGATCTATGGCCTGGTCAGACCGACGAGGGCGAGGGCGGTTTTGACTACCCAACCCTTGATCGCGTGCTCTACCGCATTGTTGATCGCCGCCTGCCTCTTGAAGATGTCATCGCCGAGGGCTTTGATCGCGACTTTGTCCTCCGCGTGAGTGAGATGATTCGCCGATCAGAATTCAAACGCCAGATGCCACCGATCGCCAAAGTGGGTGGCCGGAGTAGCGGGAGCGACTATCTCTACCCCCGACGCCGGCCTAAGCTTGACTGACGATCTGCGTGGCGGTGGCGCAACGCCTGGGGCGTTGCATATCGTCTCTACTCCAATCGGCAATCTCGCCGATCTCACGCCCCGTGCCGCAGCAGTGCTGCGCGAGGTTGGCCTCATCGTTGCGGAAGACACGCGTGTCTCGCGCCCGATGCTCTCCAGTATTGGCGTACAGGCAGAGGTTACAGCGCTGCCTGGGTTTGATGAGGCTGAACGCGTCGCGCCCATCATTTCCCGCCTGCAAGCCGGTACTTCCGTTGCACTGATCAGTGATGCAGGTACGCCGCTCATCAGCGATCCGGGGGGAACGCTGGTTGTTGCGGCAGTTGCAGCTGGGATCCGCGTGATTCCTATCCCGGGTGCATCGGCCCTCCTAGCCTCAGTTGTCGCAGCCGGTGTGACTGGCCCGCGCTGGTCATTCGAAGGCTTTCTCCCGCGCAGTGGTGGGGATCGGGCGAAGGTGCTTGGCGCGATCGCAGCTGATGAGCGCGGCACGGTGATCTATGAGGCGGGTCCGCGCGTCGCCGCGACTCTCGGCGACCTAGCACGTGTGTGCGGTGACGACCGAGTTGGAGCGGTCTGCCGCGAGCTCACCAAGCTGCATGAGGAGATTCGTCGCGGGACCCTCGGAACACTTGCGGCAGCGGTGAGCGCAGGTGAGATTGATGTGCGCGGCGAGTTTGTCATCGTTGTGGGTGCGCAGGAGATAACGACCCTCCCTGCTGTGGATGATCCTGAAGGCCCGTATGCAACGGCACGTGAACTCGTGGAGCGAGCTGTTGCGGCGGGCGAGTCGCGTAGCGCAGCGATTCGGCGCATCGCCACGCTCTGGGGGCTTGAGCGTCGACGCCTCTGGAACCTCGCCCACGATGACGCGGCACCAGATAGCGTCGACGACGAGCGTTAGGCGCGAACGGGCGCGATCTCTTCGCCGTACTCGGCCTCACCTAGATCGGTCGGCTCTGACCCTTGTGCCACCGGATCTCCCGACTGTGGCTTTGGCCCAAGGAACTCCAAGCGATTAACGATGACCTCGGTCATCCACCGACGTGACCCTTCGCTCTCCCATTCGTGGGTCTTCAGTCGCCCATCAATGCTGACCAGCGATCCCGCCTGTAGATGGGCCGTAGCGATCTCGGCGAGCTTCTCCCAGAAGACGAGTCGATGGAATTCGGTTCGCTCCTCGCCGCCGCGGAAGTCGTGGGTCGCAACGCTCCCCACCGCGACCTTGGAACCCGACGGGAGCGTTTTCAATTCAACCGGTTTGGTGATCCTGCCGGCGAGCATGACCTTGTTCATTGCGCCTCCTGGTGCGGCAGCGGCCCGGGCCGTACGACCCGCAGGAGCCGAACGCCTGCATTGGCACCCTCCCACCGCGCGGATACTGCGGGCGTATCGCACTGGCGTCGCGCTCTTCTGCGACAATCGCCCACGATGCGGTACTACCTAACAACGGCCATTGCGTATGCCAACAACAAGCCTGGCCTCCACACGCTCTATGAGGTGATCGGGGCAGATGCCATAGCCCGATGGCGCCGCATGCGCGGCGATGAGGTCCGCTTTCTAACGGGCACCGACGAGTACTCCGTCAACATCGCTGCCCGCGCTGCAGAGGAGGGGATGAGTCCAAAGGACTTCGTCGACGCGAAGGTCGCTCTCTTTCAGGCGAGCGAGGCGAAGCTCCTAATCAGCCCTGACCGATTCATTCGCACGACCGACGCCGATCACACCCTCGCGGCGCAGGAGATGGTCCGCCGCTCATACGCGGCGGGCGACATCTACGTTGGCAGCTATGAAGGCTGGTACTGCCCCAATGAAGGATTCCGAAACGCCGACGACGTCGTCAAAGAGGGCGACAAGACGGTCTGTCCGAACCATCCGGGAATTGCGTTGCAGTGGCTCACCGAGCGCAATTGGTTCTTCAAGCTGAGCGCCTACCAGGAGCGCCTTGAGGCTTGGCTGGCACAGGATCCATCGCCGGTGCAGCCCGAATATCGTCGCAATGAGATGTTGGGCTTCGTACGCCAAGGTCTCGAAGATTTTTCGATCAGCCGTGAAGGGGCTTCGTGGGGGATCCCATTCCCGATTCATCAAGATGGGAGCAGCGCGCTTACTGCAACAGGGGAGGGCGATCCGAAGGCTGGGACCATCTACGTCTGGTACGACGCGTTGATTAACTACCTCACGGGCGCCGGCTTCCCTGCGGATCCCGCTGGCGCGCCGTGGTGGCCCGCTGACCTGCACATCATTGGAAAGGACATCAATCGATTCCACTCCGTCTTCTGGCCAGCGATGCTCTGGAGCGCCGGACTTGAGGCACCGAAGAAGATTTGGGTGCACGGGTGGCTCCTCTCTAGCGGTGAGCGCATGAGCAAGAGCCGTGGCAACTTCCTCGACCCAGATGATGCGGTCGCTGCACTTGGTGCCGACGGGGCACGTTTCGTCGCGCTGCGCGAGGTCCCGTTTGATCGAGACGGCGACGTGAGCTGGGACTCCATCATTCGCCGCTACAACTCCGAACTCGCAAATGACTTTGGGAACCTCGTCAATCGCGCGACGACGCTGGCAAGCCGCGCCTTCACTGAGGGTCCGCTCCCGCGACCTGCCGCCGCATCGCCCCTCGGTGCCGCTTGGGAGGAGACGCGACGCGAGGCGACCGCAGCGCTTGAGCGCAACGCACTTCACGAGTGGCTCGGTGCGCTGTGGGGATTCGTCGGCGCGGCGAACAAATTCGTTGATACCGAGAAGCCGTGGGAGCTCGCCAAGGCGGCGAAGCTTGGCGATGCCGCGGCGGAGGAGAAGCTTCGAGGCGTACTTGGCGACCTTCTTGAGGCATGTCGTCTCATCTCGCTCTATGCAGCGCCGGCAATGCCAACGATCTCCGCAAAGATTTGGACGCTGCTCGGTCGCAGTTGGCCCTACGACGCGAACGGACACAATGGCCCGTCGCTCGACGAGATTGGCGTCTGGGGAGCACTCAGCGCGGCTGGGCCTCTTGGTGCACCGGAGCCACTTTTCCCGCGACTAGAGGCTGATGCACTCGATGCCACTGCTGACTGACGCACACGGGCATCTGCAGGCGGACCGCTTCAGCGACGACTACCAGCTGGTCGCGCAGCGCGCACGTGACGCAGGGATGGTTCGGCTTCTGATTCCGTCGTACGGGATTGAAAGCTCTGATGGCGCGTTCCGTATCGCACCTGATCTTCCTTGGGCAGATCTTGCGATTGGGATTCACCCCTATAGCGCCGTCACCGACGCGCCGGGTCGTGGCGCGCTGCTGCGGCGCGCGACCGATCCGCGAGTGGCGGCGATTGGCGAGACGGGAATTGATACCAAGCGAGACTTCGCGCCACTTGCAGCACAGATCGAAAACCTGGAGGCACATATTGAGGTGGCTGTTGCGCTCGGGAAGCCGCTGATCCTGCATTGTCGGTCGCTCGGCGACGGGGACGAGGCGCAGCGAGAGCTTTTGGCAACGCTCAGGCGTTCGGCGATCGGCGCATCGGGTGGCACAACGGCGTTCGGGGGTCGCGTTCCATTCGTCTTGCACAGTGCGTCGGGGAGCGCCGCCTACGTAGAAGAGGCGCTCGCGCTCGGTGGAGCCGTCTCTATCTCTGGCCTGGCCTTCCGTCCGGAGGAGTCTGCGACAGGGGACTGGGTGCGTCTCATCCCCCGCGATCGGCTGCTGACCGAGACCGACGCACCATGGCTCACCATGCCAGGGGCCCCAGACCCACGCCGCAACGAGCCGGCGAATGTTGCCCTCACCCTCGCCTGGATCGCGGAGCGTCGCGGTGAGCCGATTGAGCCCCTAGCACGCACGATTGCCGAGAATTACGACCGCATCTTCCCCCGCGACGCCACGCTCCCGCCACGCTTGGAGTTGGCACTCTAAGCCTTAGAGTGCTAACATCTCCCCAGGTGCCTCGTACGCGTAGGCACAAGGTGCAGGGGCGGCGAACCCGCCCACAAGGAGGATTTACCAATGGCCAAGAAGGCAGCACTTCGACCCCTCGGCGACCGCGTGGTCGTCAAGCCAGTCCCGCGCGATGAGAAGACCGCCAGCGGCATCATCCTGCCCGACACGGCGCAGGAGAAGCCACAGGAGGGCGAGGTCGTCGCTGTTGGACCAGGCCGCATCCTTGATGACGGGAAGCGCGAAGCGATTGACGTGAAGGTGGGCGATCGTGTCCTGCACGCCAAGTACGCCGGCACCGAATTCAAGATCGACGGCGATGAGTTCCTCATCGTGGGCGCCAAGGACATCTTGGCTGTCGTCGACTGATCTCACGAACATCCCAGTAATCCAACCCAAATAGAGAAGGAGATAACCAATGGCAAAGCAGGTGGTATTCGATGAGGCGGCACGACGAGCGCTGAAGCGCGGTATCGATAAGCTCGCCGACACGGTCAAAGTGACGATCGGTCCGAAGGGCCGCAACGTGGTGCTCGACAAGAAGTTTGGTGCGCCGACCATCACCAACGACGGTGTGACGATTGCGCGCGACATTGAGCTCGAAGATCACTTTGAGAATATGGGTGCGCAGCTCCTCAAGGAAGTTGCAACAAAGACGGACGATGTTGCCGGTGACGGCACCACGACCGCCGTTGTCCTCGGGCAAGCACTCGTAACTGAAGGCCTGCGCAACGTCGCAGCCGGCGCGAACCCAATGGTGATCAAGCGCGGCCTCGACAAGGCAGTCGCCGCCGTCGTCGCCGAGATCAAGGCGCAGTCCCGCAAAGTTGATACGCGCGAGCAGATCGCTGCGGTTGCGTCGATCTCTGCCGCTGATCCAAGCGTTGGCGAGCTCATCGCCGAAGTGATGGAGAAGGTCGGCAAGGACGGTGTGATCACCGTGGAAGAGGGGCAGTCACTCGGACTCGACAAGGAGTACACCGAGGGGATGCAGTTCGACCGTGGCTACATCTCGGCCTACTTCGTGACGAACTCGGATCGCATGGAGGCGCAGCTAGATAACCCAGCGATCCTCATCACCGACAAGAAGATTTCGGCCGTAGCCGACGCACTCCCAGCGCTTGAGAAGGCGGTCGGCACCGGCCGACCACTCCTGATAATTGCCGAGGATGTTGACGGTGAAGCACTCGCGACGCTCGTGGTGAACAAGATCCGCGGTACCGTGCAGGTGCTTGCGGTGAAGGCGCCAGGCTTCGGCGACCGACGCAAGGAGATGCTCCGCGACATTGCGGTGCTGACCGGCGGCACGGTGATCTCGGAAGAGGTCGGCCGCAAGCTCGACAGTGTCACGGCCGAGGACCTCGGCACGGCACGTCGCGTCGTATCGACCAAGGACAACACGACCATCGTCGATGGTGCGGGGAAGCCAGCCGAGATCAAGGCGCGCATGGCCCAGATCAAGGCGCAGGTCGAGGAGACCACGTCGGACTATGACAAGGAGAAGCTCCAGGAGCGCCTCGCCAAGCTTTCGGGCGGCGTTGCAGTGATCAAGGTTGGTGCGGCTACCGAGGTGGAGCTCAAGGAGAAGAAGCACCGCATCGAAGATGCTCTCTCGACGACCCGCGCGGCCGTCGAAGAGGGGATCGTCGCCGGCGGTGGTACCACGCTGCTTCAGTCGCGCGGTGCACTCGACAAAATCAAGCTTGAGGGTGACGAACAGGTCGGGGTGGACATCGTCCGCCGCGCGCTTGAGGCTCCAGCACGTCAGATCGCAGAGAACGCCGGCGCTCGTGGCGACGTCGTGATCGAGGCAATCCTGAAGGCGAAGAAGGGGACCGGCTTTGACGCGTCGACCGACACGATGGTCGACATGTTCGAGAAGGGGATCGTCGACGCCGCGAAGGTGACGCGATCGGCCCTGCAGAACGCTGCATCGGTTGCCGCGATGGTGCTCACGACCGAGGCGGTCGTTAGCGACATTCCTGAGAAGAAGGAGTCCGCAGCTCCGGGTGGCCACAGCCACGGCGGGGAGATGGACTTCTAAGTCTTTCCACGCACCTAGCGAAGAGGACTCTCGGCGGGGCCGAGGGTCCTCTTCATTTTTCGCGGATGGATAGTGGCGGGCGGTAGAATATGGGAGTGAACCTCCCCCTTGATCCGACTGGTGAACCGACTGCGGCGGAGCGTTCAATCCCGGCTCGTGCGCCGCTCTCTGGAGCCGCGCTCAGCGCGGTTGAGGCGCGCATCCTCGCCCCGCTAAACGACGCCCAGCGCCGCGCGGTGACCACCACGGCGGGGCCACTCCTCGTGCTCGCGGGTGCAGGCTCCGGAAAGACGCGGGTCATCACGCACCGAATCGCATGGCTGATCGAACACGAGGGGGTCGCCCCGTGGAAGATTCTCGCGGTGACGTTCACGAACAAGGCCGCCGCCGAGATGCGAGATCGTCTCCACGAGATGATCGGTGAGTCGGCGCGTGATGTGGCGATGGGCACCTTCCATAGCCTCTGCGCGCGGATGTTGCGCCGCGACGGTGAGGCGATCGGGCTGCCGAAAGGCTTCACGATTTATGACGCCGATGATCAAGCACGAGTGATCAAGGGGTTTCTCAAGGAGGATGACCTCCCAGCAACCGGGGAGACGAAGCCGAGCCTCATCCTGGGTGCGATCAGCCGTGCTAAGAACGACGGTCTCTCCGCCGAGCAAATGGAGGACCGTGCGATCACTCACCACGAGCGACTTGTTGCCCGGTTTGCCCGTCGCTACGCCGCCGAACTGAAGCGCCTTGATGCGCTCGACTTCGACGACCTGCTCCTCGAAGGGTTGCGCCTGCTGCAGGAGGCGCCCGCTGTTGCCGACCGTTATCGCGCGAAGTGGGAGTACCTGCACGTAGACGAGTATCAAGACACCAATCGCATTCAATACAGTTGGGTGCGTGAGCTCGCCGCAAAGCACGGCAATCTTTGTGTGGTGGGTGATGATGACCAGTCCATCTATAGCTGGCGTGGCGCAGACATTCGCAACATTCTTGACTTTGAGCGCGACTGGCCAACCGCCGAAGTGGTGCCGCTCGAACAGAACTACCGCTCTACGCAAACGATCCTTGATGCCGCACACGGCGTTGTCTCCAACAACCAGGGCCGCAAGAAGAAGAAGCTTTGGACCGAACTTGAGGGTGGCGACCAGATCACCGTCTATGGCGCATTTGATCCTGAGGATGAAGCCGCATGGATTGTGCGTCGCATCGAAGAGGCCTCCGCTGCGGTGACCGGTCGTCGCGCAGATGCACCAGCGCCTGTCAGCCTCAATGAGATCGCGATTCTCTATCGCACCAACGCACAGTCACGCGCGATTGAAGAGGCACTGCTTCGCTCGAGTGTTCCGTACCAGTTGATCGGCGGCACTCGTTTCTATCAGCGCCGCGAGGTGAAAGATGCGCTCGCCTGGCTCCGCGTGCTGCGTAGCGACAACGATCGCATCTCCTATGAGCGCATCCTGAACGTCCCACCACGCGGCATTGGCGAAAAGACGATCGAACTCCTGCGTGCAGCTGCAGCGCCGAGCGTCAGTGACCCTGAGGGAATCCCATACGGGCAGGTGATTGCTGCCGCAGGCCGTGGCGAAGTGGCCGGTGTAAACACCCGTGCACGGAATTCCCTAGCGGGCATCGCCGATGTGATCAGCAGGCTGCGAGACCGTATCGCTGCCGTCACCCTTCCTGAGCTGCTGGATGGGGTCTACTCAGAGTCGGGGCTGCGCGCACATCTCGCATCCGAAGGCGTAGAGGGGGAGGAGCGCTGGGCAAACCTTCTCGAGCTTCGCGGAATCTCTGGCCGATTCATGGAGCTTGCTCCACTTGATGCTCTCGATCGATTTGTTGAAGAGACGGCGCTGGTCGCCGATCAGGACGCATTTGATGGCGACGCCGAGCGTGTGACGCTGATCACCCTCCACGCTGCAAAGGGGCTTGAGTGGCCGACCGTCTTCATTTCTGGGTTGACCGAAGGACTCTTCCCGCACAGTCGATCCCTCATGGACCAGGAGCAGATGGAGGAGGAGCGGCGCCTCTGCTACGTGGGCATCACCCGCGCGAAGCGACGCCTGAGCCTCTCGTATGCCCTTCGTCGCGGTTGGGGTGATGGCGACGGCGCGCCGTCCCGCTTTCTCGCGGAGATTCCCGAAGAGCTTCTCGATGTGGCGAACGACGACGATCCACGCGCCGATGGTGAGACGCGATTTGGCCGTGGTTTCCGCTCTGCGCGTGCCGGATTTGCTGGTGGCGAGTC
>RFPZ01000033.1 GCA_009925905.1 Candidatus Aquidulcis frankliniae | reverse complement strand
CGGCCATCCAGCGCAGATTCTGCTTGCCCTCGATGACGCGATCTCAGGCGGCTCCAATGCTCAGCGCGAGCGTGCGGCTGGTCAGGTTGGTCTCTTTGATGCGATGCCGGAGCTCGCCGGCGCGGGAATCCCTGCGCTTCCAAGCGTGACCGAGGCATCGACGCGCGAACGGCTGCGCTGGGAGCGCGAACTGATGGGCGTTTACTTGAGCGATCACCCCATGAACGCACTTGCCCCGGCAATGCAGCCATTTGTCAGCACCTTTGTCGGTGATTTCAGTGATGAGTCGTTCCGTGACGAGACGGCGACGCTTGGCGCCATCGTTTTGAGCATTCGCCAAATGGTGACGAAGAAAGGCGCGTCCATGGCGATCGTCACCGTAGAAGACCTTACCGGGAGCATGGAGGTAGTTGTCTTCCCGCAGGTATGGGAGTCCACGAAGAGTTCGTGGATTGAGGGCGAGGGGATTCTTATCGCCGGTAGAACCGAGCAGCGCGGCGAAGAGTGGTCGGTGCTCGTTGAATCCGTGGTTCCGTGGGAGGAGGCCTCACGTCTCAGCGCTGATGCCGTTCGTTCCAAGCTCACAGTCTCGAGCGGTGGGCGACGATACGCGAAGCGCGCAGTTGCTCCGCACCCAAATGGCGGAATCCCAGTGGGTATGGTTCCCGAAGGCATTGAACTGAACGTACCCCTCATGCCAGAGCGCGCACCGACTGAATATGATGGCCCTGGGCCCGTTGAGCCACCGCCGACTGAGCCACTCACTGGGGCGATGTCCAGTCCTGACCCGGTGGAGATTCCCGCTGATGCAGTACTTCACATCAAGTTCAAGCCACGTCAGTCCGTCGAGGAGACGATCCGCGCCATGGAGATTGTGAAGGGAGAGCTGCGAGCTCGGCCAGGGGCGACCAGGGTCGTGGTGCACATCCCCCAGGCTGGTGGTGCGCAACTCTTGCCAATGGAGCAGCGCGCAGGAGTTGCCTGGGATGCGGGACTCCCTGCGATCCTGCGTGACCGCGTGGGCGGCGAAGGGATTGAGTTGGAACTGATCTCCTCGGCGACCCAAAGTTAATCTAGCCCTGCAGGTTTATGAAGAAGAGGGGAGAATAGCGATATGAGCGGCAAAGATTACGTCTCAGTCCTGACCCGCCAGTCCGCCCCTGAGGGCGTTGATTGGCGCTCAATGTCGGTCGTTGCGCGCGCACTGCTCCTTACTCGCGCCTCGGTCCTGCCGCTAACGATTCTCGGCTCTGGACAGGGACTCCTCTTCGCTTGGTGGAGCGGCACGATCAGTGACGCTTCGTTTGGCGGCAACGCTGTGAGTGGCATCCTTCTTGGCTTCGCCGCCTTCTTCGGCGCGAATCTCGCCCACGCGGCGAACAATTTGGCAAACGACTGGCGCGACTATCACGACGGTCTCGATCGACCTGGTTACCCGCGCGCCGACTACTCTCCACACCCGATTGCTTCCGGCGCAATGTCAAGCCGCACGTTGCTCGTCACCATCGGAGTGCTGACGGCCCTCGCCGCAATTCTTGGTGGCTTCACGATGGTGATTCGTGGTGAGCCGCTTCTCGGTGCTTTTGCGATCGCTGGTCTCGTACTTTCGTGGGGTTACACCGATCCACCACTCCGCCTAAAGCGACGTGGTCTCGGCGAGCTCTCGGCGTTCATCGTGTGGGGCCCACTCATGGGTGGGGGAACCTATCTTGCAGCGACCGGTTCCATTGATGCAATCGCCTTGATTGCGACGCTGCCGTGGGCACTCTTCGTCACCGCAGTGCTCTTCGGCAAGCACCTCGACAAGATTGACGCCGATGGCTCACGCGGCGTGAAGACATTTGTGGTGCGCATCGGCGAGCGACGCGCACGTGCCTTCACGACGGCGCTGATCACCGCGGGCTACCTGGGCATCGCGATCTTCTCGATCCCTGCGATCGGCATCTACCCGTGGTTTGTGGCCCCACTGGCTGGACTTGGCGCCATTGCTGCACTGCCTGCACTCAAGATCGTCGCTGCGCCACGCCCAGCCGCTCCGCCAGCTGGCTACCCACTCTGGCCGCTCTGGCATGTAGGCGCAGCGTTCCTCGCATCACGTCCCGCAATGGGGGCGTTGCTCGTCGGAATGTTCGTTGGGGCAATCCTCGGCCGCTGAGCCGAGAGGGCGCTACTTTCCCTTTGCCTCAGGTCGCGCAACTCGCGCTGGCGGAATACGGAGCGCCTCAAACTTTGCAATCTCTACTTCAATGGCTGCAACTTCGGCAGCGGCGGCTCGCCATTCTGTCGATCCGGCAGGCGCGGCGGCGCGCTTTGCACGAGCAGCGGCGTGTTCCCGCATCAACGTCGCTCGATCAGCGCGCGGGGTGAACGCTTTGTCGCTCATGTCGCCTCCCTCTGTTGATGTTGGTGCCGAAGGCGGGACTCGAACCCGCATGATCTCATCGACCGGCCGATTTTAAGTCGGATGCGTCTGCCATTTCGCCACTTCGGCCCCTCTATCGTAGCGGGGCGGTGGCTTTGGTACCGAAGGTGGGAGTCGAACCCACATGACCTTTCAGTCGACCGATTTTGAGTCGGTTGCGTCTGCCATTTCGCCACTTCGGCACACGGAGATCTTAGCGGCGCGGCACACTAGGCACATGACACGCAGCAGCAGTCCGGGTGGAGGCGAGGGGGTCGAGCGCACGGCGCTGCTCGCCGCCGCCCGAGCGGGCTCCCAAGACGCCTTCCGCGACCTCTTCACCCCCGACCTCGACCTTGCCTGGCGTATGGCGTTGCGCATCACAGGGAGCGAGGCGAGTGCCGACGACGCCCTCCAGGCGGGGCTCCTCTCGGCGTATCGCTCCCTTGATCGGGTTGCCCCGACTAATCTCCGCGGCTGGTTCGTGCGGATCGTGGAGAACGCCGCTCGTGATCTGATGCGCCGTGAGCGCCGCCACCCAACACTTCCGTTTGCAACAGAACCACCTGAGGAGGCGCGGGATGGCGCACGCCGTGAACGCACCGCGGCTGATCCGCAGGCGGGGGCAGACTCCGATCCCGCTCAGCGCGCTGAGATCAGCGAACTTGCCGCCGCCCTCGCGATCGCCCTCGAGGCGATCCCTGAGGAGCGCCGCCGGGCAATCCTCCTCTATGACGTTGACGGCTACGACTATGCAGAGATCGCCGAGCTGACGGGGGTATCGGTGGGAACCATTAAGAGCCGCATTAGCCGGGGGCGCGAAGAGCTGCGCCGCCTCCTCGCCGACCAGCGCCCGGGAACCGTTCGGGCGCCGTCGGCGTTTGGTGAGCGAGATGAATAACGCCGATGGCACTCCTGAGCACGATCTGTTGTGCGCTTATCGCGCGAGAGAGCCCCGTCGCTCTCAGGACCCCTTCGCCAACCCTGCGCTTCGAATCGAGATTGCCCGCATTGCCGAGGCTCGGGCCAGGCTGGCCGCAAGCAGCTGGCGTTCGACCCTCTTCGGCTGGGTAAGCGCGGCGCCTCGCGGCGCCCTTGCCGGTGCCGCGCTCTCTGCGACACTCCTTCTCGGAGGCTTCGCTGGTCAGATTTCGGGCGACAACGCGAGCGCTGCGCGCGTGGGAGCTGAGGCGGAGTCACTCGCATCGAGCCTGGCTCCCGAAGCATCAATCGACGTGAAGGCTGACGGAGTGGCGGGTTTGCCCCTTGAGTCAGAAGCGCCCGATGCCTCCGTTATCGCCATGGGCGCCGCTCTTCTAGTGCTGACGGGGAGCCTTGCGGTGGTGTTCGTGACCGTGCGGAGGCGTCGCGCCTAGCCGAAGGGCTCTCCACTCCTGCGGTACCCTCGCGGTATGCCAACCAAGCGCAGACTCCTTCTCGTTGATGCCTATGGGCTGATCTATCGCGCCTTTCACGCGCTGCCGCCGCTGGCGAACAGCCGCGGGCAGTTGACGAATGCTGCGTACGGCTTCACCAGCATCCTGTTGCGCACGATGGCGGACGTCGACCCTGAACGTGCCATCGTGGCCTTTGATGCCCCAGGCACCACCTATCGACATGAGCGGTTTCCCGCCTATAAGGCACAGCGACCATCGATGCCCGACGAGCTTCGCTCTCAAGTGCCGATCGTGCGCGATTTGGTCGCAGCGTTAGGGCTGCCGCTCCTCGAGGCAACGGGGTACGAGGCAGATGACGTGATCGGCACTATCGCCACAGCAGCGGAGCGCGACGGTTGGGAGGTGCATATCGTCTCAGGCGACCTCGACATGTTGCAGCTGGTTACCAAAAAGGTGCACCTGTTGCACACTGCCAAGGGGGGCGCAGATGCGATCGTTGAATACGATCCAGATCGAGTCTTTGCCCGGTACGGCCTCACCCCAGAGCAGATGGTGGACTTCAAGGCGCTCAAGGGAGACAGTTCCGACAACATTCCGGGCGTTCCAGGCGTTGGAGAGAAGACTGCCTCTAAGTTGATCGCCACCTTCGGATCGCTCGAGCAGCTATATGAGCGGCTCAATGAAGTTGAACCGGTACGCATCCGCGAAGCGCTCTCCGCCAATCGCGACGCAGCATTCGCCGGCCAGGGTCTGATGACCATTGATCGTGAGGCACCGTTGGCGCTGCCGGCCACAGGGGGCGAGATTGGGGTGTACGACCGCGATGCAGCCCTCGCCCTCTTTCGCGACCTAGAGTTCCGCGCACTCGCGCAGCGACTTCCGCCCTTGGCTGGTGAAGATCGCGCCGCCGCGCAGGCCGCTGTGAGCGCTGCAGCGGCCGGGGCCGCACTACGCGGCTCCGCCATGCCAGTTGCAAAGGCCGCGCCGAAGGCGAGCCCCGCGAGCGACCTACAACTCGGATTCAATTTTGACGCGGTGACGGCGGGGAATACTGCTGCCGGACGATCAACGCAGGTGGAGAGCGGCACCACAGATGAGTCCGATGCGCACAGCAAGATTGAACAGGTGAAGCGTGGCGAGCTTGCCGCGGCGGGAATTCGCGTTCTGCGTGCGGCAGACGAAGCTCGTGATGCATTCCGTGGCCTTGCGGCCGAGGGGCACCTTGCCATTGGTGGTGTCGGCGCAGATCGACGTGGCCCTGAGGCAGAACTCGCGATTGCGATTGTCGACGACGCGGGGACCATTCTTGCCGCCGATGATGGCGCGGTTGTGCATGCGCTTCTTGAATCGCTCGCCAACTCAAAGCGCGAAATCGCTGGTCTCGCCGTGAAGGGGTTGATTGGCGCCATGGTGAGCATTCGCCCTGAAGCCTCGCCGCGCCTCATTGATGACGTTGCGCTCGGCACCTGGATCGCAAACGTGACCATGCGCAACCCTGGCTTGGTGGAGGTGGCCTCGGCGCGACTCGGTGCGGATCTTCCTGACCAACTGGAGCCGCTGCAGGAGGCGGTTCTGGCGGCACTCGTGACGCGAGCGTCGCGCGGCCCCCTCGCCGAAGAGTTGCGCGAGGCCGGCATGCTGCGCCTCTATCGCGAAATCGAGCTGCCACTCGTTGAAGTGTTGGCGCGCATGGAGATCGCGGGCGTTGCCGTGGATCAAGTGGCGCTGGCCGAGCTTGGCACGGCATTTGGCGCAGAGATCACCCGACTTGAGCGTGAGGCGGCTCGGGTGGTCGGCCACGAAGTCGCCCTCGGCTCACCAAAGCAGCTTGGCGAACTTCTCTTCGTGGAGCTGAACCTCCCGAAGGGGAAGAAGACGAAAACTGGCGCCTGGTCGACCGACGCGAGCGTACTGGAAGAGATCCAGGGGGAGCATCCAATCGTTGGGATCGCCATGGAGTGGCGGACCGTCTCCAAGCTGCAGAGCACGTATGTGGAGGCGCTACCGAAACTTGTGGAGGGTGATGGCCGTGTGCACACGACCTTTCAGCAGGCAGTGGCCGCAACGGGCCGCCTCAGCTCCACCGATCCAAACCTACAGAACATTCCGATCCGTACCGCCCTCGGCCGCAAGATTCGCAATGCATTCATTGCCGAGAAGGGGAACACCCTGGTGGCTGCCGACTATAGCCAGATCGAGCTGCGCATCTTGGCACATGTCACTCGCGACGAGCACCTGATCGCCGCCTTCGCCGCTGGGGAAGATATTCATCGCGCGACCGCAGCGCGCGTGCTTGACAAGCCGGCCGCCGACGTGAACGACGACGAGCGGGCTATGGCGAAGATGGTGAACTTTGGCATCGCCTACGGCATGGGCGACTTCGGTTTGGCTACGCGCGCGGGGATCTCGCGCGATGCGGCGAAGTCCTTCATCGCGGGCTACTTTGAGCGGTATCCAGGGATTCGCCGGTACATCGACGCCATCAAAGAGGAGGCGCGAACAAACGGTTCCGTCACAACACAACTTGGGCGCCGTAGGCCAATCCCAGAACTTCGAGCGGGGAACCCTGCACTTCGCGCGGCAGGTGAGCGCGCCGCCATCAACCACCCAATTCAAGGAACGGCGGCTGATGTGATCAAGATCGCCATGATCCGCCTCGCACCGCGACTCGCAGAGGCGGGCCTCAAGGCGCGACTTGTGCTGCAGGTGCACGACGAGTTGTTGCTAGAGGTGCCAACTGGGGAGGTTGATCGCCTCGTGCCAATTCTCGTGGAGACGATGGAGGGTGCGCTCGACCTCGATGTGCCACTCACCGTCGAGGTGAAGAGCGGCCCGCGATGGGACGAGATGAAGCCGCGGACCGCTCGTGCCTGAGCTTCCTGAAGTAGAGACTGTCGTTCGTGATCTCGCGCGACTCGTCAGTGGCGCGACGATTACAGGCGCACACGTCTTCCGCGAGCGAAACCTCTCGACGCCCGATGCCCCCTCGTTCACTGAGGCGGTTCGTGGTCGACGCATCCTCGGTACGCGTCGTCGCGCGAAGTGGATCATCGTGGAACTCTCGGGCGGACTCCTGCTCCTCGTACATCTGCGTATGACGGGGCAGCTGCTGGTGCTGCCCGCTACAGCGGAGCGGGATTCCTACACCCGCCTTTCGCTCGTGCTGGGCGATGGTCGCGAGATTCGCTTCCGAGACGTACGTGCCTTTGGGCGCGTTGCGCTCGTTGCACAGCGGGCTGACGGTGATGCTGCCTCAAGCCTCGACCCGCACTCGGCGCCGCTCCTCGCCGATCACGGCGTTGAGCCGCTGGCGGCGGCGTTCACCGTTGACGCCCTTTGCTCGCTGATTGGACATCGGCAGACACGAATCAAGAGCCTGCTGCTCGACCAGCGCTGCATCGTTGGGATCGGAAATATCTATGCCGACGAGGCGCTCTGGCGCGCGAAGATCCATCCGCTCACTCCTGCGAGTGCATTGCGCTCCGCGCAGATTGAGGCGTTGCACCTGGCGATCGTTGGCGTGCTCAGCGAGGCCGTTGCCGCACGCGGCTCATCGATAAACGACTACACGGCTCCGGATGGCGATGGTGAAATGCAGGAGCGCCTCGACGTCTATCAGCGCACCGGCGAGCCGTGTCACCGCTGTGGTGCAGCGATTCACCGCTCGGTCGTTGGTGGTCGCGGCACCCACGTTTGCCGAACCTGTCAGCGTGCACCTCGTGGCCTCGGGCGAGGGGTCACGTCACGTGCTGTGCGCGGACCCCGCTGGAGTGAGCGGGTCACTCCCGAGACGGTCGGCGCAACGCACAGCGAACGTGCTGCGGCGCGTCGGCGCTCGTCGAGCCAGGGAGAGGCGGCATGAGCATCATTACGCTGAGCGATGTTCGCCGCGAGATCGGCGCCGCCGTCATCCTTGATGAGGTGACGCTGAGTGTTGCCGCCGGGGAGCGCATCGGTCTGGTCGGCCCGAACGGGGCGGGAAAGACGACGCTTCTGAAGATGGTCGCCGGGCTTGAATCACCCGACCAGGGGCGTGTGCAGCATGCCAAGGGGCTCCGCATCAACCTGCTCGCTCAAGAGTCTGCGCAGGACCCTGAACTCCTCAACGCCGCAACGCTCACTGACGCCGTGATCGGTGGTGCCGCCGAGATCGTTGCCCTGGCCGCCGCACTGCGCGGAATGGAGATTGAAGGTCGTGCGGGCTCGTCGGAATACGCCGAGGCGCGGACGAAGTTCGACGCGGCTGACGGGTACGCCCTGGAGGACCGGGTGGGTGCGGCGTTGCGCGGACTCGGATTTCCCACGGCACGGCACAGTGAAGCTCCGGCACGTCTCTCGGGAGGTGAGCAGACCCGCGTTGCCCTGGCGCGACTGGTGATCGCCGATCCCGATCTGCTGTTGCTCGACGAGCCAACGAACCATCTCGACATTCAGGCGATTGAATGGCTTGAGGGGGCGCTGCGCGCACGGAACGGCGCACTCATTGTTGCGAGCCACGATCGCGCATTTTTGGATGCGGTCATCGATCGGGTATGGGAGGTTCGCGCCCATCACGTGACGCGCTTCCGTGGGGACTACAGCTCCTACGCAAAACAGCGCGGGGCCGCCGATGAGGGCGATGAGCGAGATGCTGATCGGCGCGAGAAAGAGATCGAACGAGAGCGGGAGCTCATTCAGACCTATCGAAGTCATCGCAAGTACGCCAAGATGCATGAGCATGAGCGCCGTCTCGCTGCGATTGAGCCGGTGGTGCGTGAGCGGAAGGCGGTCACCCTCTCCATCGCAGCCGCCGGAGCTGGTCGTGGCCCAGCCGAGCCGTTGCGGCTCAGCGAAGCATCCATTGGATATCGCGAGCCGGCGCAGGTCGAGATCACTCGTGCACGCAGCCTTGCGTTGCGCCGTGGGGAACGAATAGGAATCGTAGGTCCGAACGGTGCAGGTAAATCAACACTATTGAAGACCATCGCGGGCCTGCTTCCCGTGCTTGATGGAAACGTTGAGATGGCGGGCGGCGTGGTGCCTGGCTATTTGGCGCAGGTCCGCGCCGCAGGGTTGAAAGGTGCGACGGTGCTCGATGCGTTGCGCACCGCCGTCCCAGTTGAGGTATCAGAGGCGCGAGCGCACCTTGCAAAATTCCTATTCCGTGGAGATGCAGTCGGCAAGGAGGTTGCGGTGCTCTCCGGCGGTGAGCGCAGTCGACTGGAGCTCGCCATCCTTGGCCTGATGCCTGCGAACCTACTCCTGCTTGATGAGCCAACCAACCACCTTGACATCGATGCGTGCGAATCCCTTGAGCGTTTTCTGCTGGATGGGGAGCGCACCCTCCTTGTTGTCAGCCACGACCGCCGACTCCTTGAGCGCATCTGCACCTCGCTTTGGGTCGTGGAAGACGGCCTCGTCGCTGCCTTTGATGGCGGCTACACCGCATGGCGTGAGGCGGTCGCCAACGGTTGGACGACGAAGAGTGCCGACGCTCTTGTTGCGGGGCGACTCGGGGCGCCAGGCGCACTTGTTACCCACGCAGCGGTCGTGCCAAGAAAGCAGTTAACCGCGGCTGCACCTGCTGCCAAGACGAGCTCGGCCCCAAAGCCCGAGCGACTCAGTAAGGAGCAGGCCCGCCGACGACGCGCTGCCATTGAAGCTGATCTTGAGCGGCACGGCCTGCGCAAGGGTCATCTTGAACTTGCGATGCTCGATCCGAATGTCATTGCGTCGTACACCGAACTCGCAAAGGTCGCGAGCGAACTTGCCGACGTGACGGCGGCGCTCCAGCAGGCGGAAGAGGCGTGGCTCGCCCTTGAGGGGGAGGTCGCGAAGTGAGCGGCCGACTCGTCCGTGTGGGCCTCGGAGGCCAGATCGCGTCGGGGAAGAGCAGCCTCGCCCGAGCCCTTGTTGCGAGCACCGAGCTGCAAGAGGCCATCGGCGGTGCTGTTAAGCACGTAGACGCGGATGCCCTGCTGCGCGCGGCACGCTCCACCAATGCGGCGCTGCGCGAAGAGATCCTTAAGTTGGTGCCTGAGGCGCGTCGCGTAGACGGGGGCATCGACAGCGCACTCCTTGCGGCACGGGCGTTTACCGATCCTGCAGTACTGCAGCAATTGGAAAATCTGCAGTGGCCAGTCGTCCGACACGCGATCAGCGAAGCAAGCCGAGATGCCGAGGCGCGCGGGGCACGGCTATTAATCGTTGAGGCGATTGCTCTCGGACGTTCCGGGCTCGCCGCGGAGCTCGACGGCGCGCTCTTCCTACATGCTGACGAGGCCCTCCGCCGAAGCCGCTTCCTCTCCCGTGGTGGCAGCGAGGAGGATTTCCGAGGGCGCAATGCCGCACAGGCGGGGATCCCCGCGGAGATGGCGGCGATCGGTGCGGTTTCAATTGATGGGAGTGGATCGCTGCCTGAGACCGTGCGCGCCGCGAGCCAGGCGCTGCGCCGCCTATGCTTGCCAGGTGAATCCATCGACTGAACCCACGGCAGAAGTGGCCCCCTCTACGGGGCGACCATTCGCCCTGCGCTCCGACTTTGTCCCCACGGGTGACCAGCCAACCGCTATCGCGGGACTCGTCAAGGGGCTCAGCGATGGTCTCCATCACCAGGTCCTCTTAGGGGCCACGGGAACGGGGAAGACCTTCACTATCGCCAATGTCATCCAGCAGACCCAGCGGCCAACGCTCGTCCTTGCGCACAACAAGACGCTCGCCGCGCAGCTCTACGCCGAGCTCAAAGAGTTCTTCCCAGAGAATGCCGTTGAATACTTTGTGTCGTACTTCGACTACTACCAGCCAGAAGCCTATCTGCCACGCTCCGACACCTACATCGAGAAAGACTCGAGCCGCAATGATGAGATTGACCAACTGCGGCACGCTGCTACGAAGGCGCTCTTCGAGCGCCGTGACACGATCATCGTCGCCTCGGTCTCCTGCATCTACGGCCTCGGCGCACCAGTCGACTACGGCGCAACCGTACTCAAGGTGCGCAAGTCGGGGAAATATCGCCGCGATGCCATCCTCCGCCACCTCGTCGATCTGCAATACCAACGGAACGACGCCACCCTCGGTCGCGCAAAGTTCCGTGTGCGCGGCGACACACTCGAGGTACAGCCCGCCGGCGAGGAGACGATCCTGCGCGTGGAGTTCTTCGGTGATGAGGTGGAGCGCATAGCCGAGGTAGACCCGCTCACTGGCGAGATCCTTGCGGAGCGCAACGAGATGACCATCTACCCCGCCACCCACTATGTGACGCCGGCCGACAAGTTGAAAGAAGCCATTCGAGACATTGAGGTCGAGATGGAAGGGCGTTGTCGCGAGTTGGAAGCGACAGGGAAGGTGCTTGAAGCGGCCCGCTTGCGCCAGCGCACCACCTTTGACCTCGAGATGATGCGTGAGGTCGGTTTCTGCTCCGGGATTGAGAACTACTCGCGCCACCTCTCGCGCCGCGAGCCCGGTTCACGACCGTGGACGCTGCTTGACTACTTCCCAGCCGACTGGCTTCTTGTGGTTGATGAGAGCCACATGAGCATTCCGCAGGTTGTTGGGATGTACAAGAATGACCGTTCCCGCAAGGAGATTCTTGTTGACTTCGGCTTCCGTCTCCCTAGCGCTCTGGACAATCGTCCGCTCACCTTTGAGGAGTTTGAGGCAAGCGTGCGGCAAGCGATCTACGTCTCTGCGACGCCGGGAAGTTACGAACGCGAACGTGCCAACAAGGTCGTTGAGCAGTTGATTCGGCCAACAGGGGTAGTTGACCCGCAAATCACCGTGCTCCCAACGAAGGGTCAGATCGACGATCTTCTCGAGCGCATCCAGGGACGAGTCAAGAAGAAGGAGCGCGTGATCGTTACAACACTCACCAAGCGCATGGCGGAAGAGCTCTCGTCGTACCTTGAAGAGGCGGGGATTCGCGTGCGCTACCTCCACAGCGAGATCGATACGCTTGAGCGCATCGAGATCTTGCGAGACCTTCGACTGGGTGTATTCGATGTGATCGTCGGGATCAACCTTCTTCGCGAGGGGATTGACCTCCCTGAAGTGACACTGGTTGCGATTCTGGATGCCGATAAGGAGGGCTTCCTGCGCTCTGCATGGGCGCTGATTCAAACCGTTGGACGAGCTGCGCGCAACACTGGGGGCGAGGTGGTCTTCTACGCGGACAAGATGACCGACTCCATGAAGATTGCAATCTCCGAGACCGACCGACGACGTGCGATTCAGGAGCAGTGGAACATTGATCACGGCATCACCGCTACTACGATTTCAAAGCCGATTCGTGACCTGAACGATCGGCTCAAGAGCGTCGCCGAAAAGGCTGACACCTACGCCGGAGGAAAGCGCGGTGGTGCCCTGAGCGAAGTTGGGCGCTCGGAGATTGAGAAGCTCGTGCAGCAGCTAGAGGCGCAGATGAAGATTGCCTCCAAGGCTCTGGAATTCGAGCGTGCCGCTGCCATTCGCGATGAAATCCGCATGCTGCGGACAGCGGTGTTGGAAGAGGATGCGGCGACGGCGATTGAGCGCGCCGCAGAGCGTGCGGCTCGCGAAGCACAGGGCGGAAACCGACGTGCCGCTCCTGAAAAGACGGCCCCCCAGGGGATTGGCGCTGCGGCGCGTACGCTCATCGCCCCAGCGCTCGACACGGCTGCCGACTGGCTCCCAGGCCTTCGCGACGAGCATGAGGATGAGACCGCTACGATCCCCGATGCAGGTCCAACTGCAGTTGTGGACGCGCCGGTGCGACGTCGCACCTGGGACCCGAGCGTTACGCCAAATGTGATCAAGCGACGCGGCGAGCGGCCGAAGCGAAGGGGGTAGTCGTGGGACAGAGCAAGATCTCCGTTCGCGGCGCACGCGAGCACAATTTGAAGGGGATCGATCTCGATATTCCACGCGACCAGCTTGTCGTCGTCACTGGCATTTCTGGCTCAGGTAAGTCGAGCCTCGCCTTCGACACCATTTACGCCGAGGGGCAGCGCCGCTACGTTGAGAGCCTCTCTGCCTACGCGCGACAGTTCCTCGGGCAGATGGAGAAGCCCGACGTTGATTCGATTGATGGACTCTCGCCAGCAATCTCCATTGACCAGAAGGGCTCGTCGCGCAATCCGCGTTCAACCGTCGGCACGATTACCGAGATCTGGGACCACTTCCGGCTGCTCTACGCCCGTGCCGGCACTCCACACTGCCCAAAGTGCGACCGCCCTATCAGTCGCGTCTCGCTCGACCAGATCGTGGAAGAGATCCTGAAGCTCCCAGACGGCACACGCATCCTTGTGCTCGGACCTCTCCTGCGTGATCGCAAGAGCGAAGGAGAGCGCATGTATGAGGCGGCTCGTAAATCGGGATTCAGCCGTGTGCGAGTGGATGGCATCCAGTACGACTTGAACGCCGATGATCTGCCGAAGCTCGACAAGAAGAAGCGCCACTCCATTGAGGTCATTGTTGATCGCTTTGTGGTGCAACATCCCGTCGATGAGAAGGGGAAGCCTCTGCCGATCCCTGATCGCAGCCGGCTCGCCGACTCTGTGGAGACGGCGATCAAACTGGGCGAGGGGCTTGCCATTGTTGCCCCAGCACCCGCCGAGAAGGAGAAGCCAGCCTTTGAGGAGCGGCTCTTCAGCGAGAAGCTCGGCTGTGCCTACGACGGCACGGTGATCGATGACCTGCAGCCTCGCTCGTTCAGCTTCAACTCCCCACACGGTGCATGTGAAACCTGTACAGGACTTGGCTTCCGCCTCGAGGTCGACGAAGAGCGAGTGATTGATCCTGAGAAGTCGGTGCTGAATGGTGGCCTCATCCCATGGTCTCGGTCGCCAGAGGGGAGCTGGTACTTGAAGGTCGTTACGGCTGCGATGAAGGCGAACAAGTGGAACCCGAAGACACCGCTCGGCGATCTACCGAAGGGTGCGCTGAACTACCTGCTGCATGCAGAACGCGAGGATCGCTACACGGTCACCTATGAGAACTCGAGTTACACGAATACCTACAAAGCCGCATTCGAGGGCATCATCGCGAACCTTGAGCGCCGACAC